>NZ_JBFBOC010000001.1:0-300388 GCF_040685975.1 Kitasatospora sp. NPDC086791
CAGCAGCAGCGCGTCGCCTGCGCCCGCGCCCTCGCCGGCAAGCCCGACATCATCTTCGCCGACGAACCCACCGGCAACCTCGACTCCCGCTCCGGAGCCGAGATCCTCTCCTTCCTCCGCAACTCCGTCCGCGAACTCGGCCAGACCGTCGTCATGGTCACCCACGACCCCGTCGCCGCCTCCTACGCCGACCGCGTCGTCTTCCTCGCCGACGGCCGCATCGTCGACGAACTCCACCACCCCACCGCCGACACCGTCCTGGACCGCATGCGCCGCTTCGACGCCAAGGGCCGCACCAGCTAGGGCCACCACCGGTCAGGGCCCGACAGCCCGCGGCACGCCCACCCCTCGACTACCCCCAGGACTGACAACCCCTCATGTTCCGCACCGCATTGCGCAACGTGCTGGCCCACAAGGGCCGACTGCTCATGACGACGCTCGCCGTCATGCTCGGCACCGCCTTCGTGGCCGGCACGCTCGTCTTCACCGACACGCTCGGCAGCGCGCTCAGGTCCCAGAACTCCAAGAGCTACACCGACATCGCCGTCACGGTCAGCGACCGGGAGGCGGTCGGCCGCGGCTACGACCACGGCGGGAAGGCCGCCACCGGCCCGACCCTCACCGAGGACACCCGCAAGGCCGTCGCGGCGCTGCCCGGCGCCGCCGAGGTGCGCGGCGTCGTCAGCGGCTTCGCCGGCATCGCCGACAAGAAGGGCGCGCTGATCGGCAACGGCTTCTCCACCACCGGCACCAACTACGTGCCGGGCGCCGACGGCACCGACCCGCGCTACCCGCTGGTCGAAGGCCGCGGCCCGCGCAGCGCCGGCGAGATCGCGCTGGACGCCAAGACCGCCGAGAAGGGCGGCTACCAGGTCGGCGACACCGTGCGGGTGGCCGTCAACGGCCCCGTGATGGAGCTCAAGCTCACCGGCACCCTGCGCACCAACGACCCGCGCGTGACGGCCGGCGGCTCGCTGGCCGCCTTCGACAGCGCCACCGCCCAGCAGCTCTACCTGAGCCCGGGCCGGTTCGGCGAGCTGGACGTCAAGGCCACGCCGGGCACCGACGACTCCGCGCTGCTCGCCGCCGTCAAGCAGGCCGTCCCGCACGGTGACACCATCGACGCCAGGACCGGCCGCGAGCTGGCCGCCGAGCAGGACCGGATGATCCAGCAGGGCACCAAGGGCATGAGCACCGCCCTGCTGGTCTTCGCGGGCATCGCGCTCTTCGTCGGCGTCTTCATCATCGCCAACACCTTCACCATGCTGGTCGCCCAGCGCACCAAGGAGCTCGCACTGCTGCGGGCCATCGGCGCCAGCCGCCGGCAGATCACCCGCTCCGTCAAGATCGAGGCGGCCCTGGTCGGCCTGACCGCCTCGGTGGCCGGTCTGGTGGCCGGCATCGGGATCGCCGCCGGGCTCCGGGCGCTGCTGAACGGCCCGCTGGAGGCCAACCTGCCGGACGGCCCGCTGGTGATCGCCCCGGGCACGGTCGTCGCCGCGATCGCGGTCGGCGTGCTGGTGACCCTGGTCGCCGCCTGGCTCCCGGCCCGCCGCGCCTCCCGGATCGCGCCGGTGGCGGCGATGAGCTCGGCCGAGCAGCCCGCCACCCACAAGAGCCTGGTGGTCCGCAACACCATCGGCCTGGTCCTCGCGCTGGCCGGTGCGGCCGGCCTGGCGGCGGGTGCGGCGGGCAAGGAGGTCAAGCTGGTCGGCGCCGGCGCGGGCGCGCTGCTGATCGGCGTGTTCGTGCTGACCCCGCTGCTGTCCCGGCCGCTGATCGCGCTGTTCGCCCCGCTGCTGGGCGGGCTGTACGGCACCCCGGGCCGACTGGCCAAGGAGAACGCGATCCGCAACCCGCGCCGCACCGCCGCCACCGCCTCGGCGCTGACCATCGGCGTCACCCTGATCACCGCGCTGACCGTGGTCGGCGCCTCGGTGAACAAGGCCGTGGACAAGGCGACCGCGAGCGACCTCAAGGCCGACTTCACGGTCACCATGCAGAACTACTCGATGCTCTCCCCCGAGGTCGCCACCCAGATCGCCAAGGCGCCCGGGGTCAGCGCGATGAGCGTGGAGCGCACCGTCCCCGTCACTGTCGGCGCGTCCGGTGCGACCGGTGCGTCCGGTGCCGCCGGCACCGACGGCGCGGCGGGTGCGGACGGCTCGGACGAGCCGGACACCACCTGGCTGACCTCGGTGGACGCCACGACCATCGACCAGCTGGCGACGGTCAAGGTCAAGGAGGGCGCCGCCGACGCCCTCAAGCAGGGCAAGCTGCTGGTCAGCGCCGGCTCCGCCGAGCACAGCGGCCACAAGGTCGGCGACACCCTCGCCGTCACCTACCCGGACGGCACCAAGGGCTCGCTGACCGTCGGCGGCATCCTGGAGTCCACCACCGCGCTCGCCGGGATCGTCGCCCCCGAGGCCGTGGTCGGCCCGCACGCGGCGCCCGGCACCGGCCCGAACCGGGTCCTGGTGAAGGGCACCGACGGCCCGAGCGAGAAGCTGAAGCAGGCGCTGCGCGACGCGACCGGCGGCAACCCGCTGATCGCCGTCAAGGGCGAGAAGGACATCAAGGCGGAGAACCGCCGGATCGTCACCGACATCCTGAACATGATGTACGGGCTGCTCGGGATGTCCGTGGTGATCGCGGTGCTCGGTGTGGTCAACACGATGGCGATGTCGGTGTTCGAGCGCCGCCGGGAGATCGGCATGCTGCGGGCGATCGGCCTGGACCGGCTCGGCATCCGCCGGATGGTCCGGCTGGAGTCGCTGCTGATCGCGCTGTTCGGCGGACTGGTCGGGGTCGTGCTCGGCATCGTGGTCGCCTGGGCGGGCCTGCGCACCCTGGCGGACACCTTCAAGGGCCTGACCATCGAGGTCCCGCCGGTGCAGATCCTCGGCTTCCTGGTCGCGGCCGCCGTGGTGGGCCTGCTGGCCGCCCTCTGGCCGGCCTACCAGGCGGCGAAGCTGGACATCCTGGGCGCCATCAAGAGCGAGTAGCCCGGCGCGTACGTCGAAGGAGCCCCCCGGGGCGGTTCGGTCGAACCGCCCCGGGGGGCTCCTTCACGTCACGGCCCGGGGGCTCGCGCCTCACGGCCGGACGAACGCCACGCCCTGGTTGCGGGGCTGCAGGCCGCCGGTGGTCAGGCCCTCGGCCGGGTCGGCGGAGAACCGGGCCCGTGCACACGGAACCGCCCCGCCCGGCGGGTGCCGGGGCGGGGCGGTGAGGTGCGTCGAGGTGCCGTGCGGTGCGGAACCGGCGGGTCAGGCGGCCGGCTTGGCGGTGACCGGCTGGGCGGGCTTGGTCCTGCTGCCGCCGCCGACGACGTTGAAGAAGACCGCCAGCGTCGGGACCAGGTAGAGCAGCCAGACGACCAGCTGCAGCACCGTCGGGTCCGGCTGGAAGTTGAACACGCCCTTCAGCAGGGTGCCGTACCAGCTGTCCTTGGGGATGGTGCTGGAGATGTCGAAGGCCACGCTGTGCAGGCCGGGCAGCCAGCCGGCCTCCTGCAGGTCGTGCACGCCGTAGGCGAGCACGCCGGCCGCGACCACGACCAGCATCGCGCCGGTCCAGGTGAAGAACTTGGCCAGGTTGATCTTCAGCGCGCCGCGGTAGAAGAGCCAGCCGAGCACCGCCGAGGTGAGCAGGCCGAGCGCGGCGCCGACCAGCGGGTTCCAGCCGTCGTCGGTGGCCTGCACGGCCGACCAGATGAACAGCGCGGTCTCCAGGCCCTCGCGGCCGACGGCCAGGAAGGAGGTGACCACCAGGGCCGTGGTGCCCATCGCGACCGCCGCGTCCAGCTTGCCGTGCAGCTCGGTCTTCAGGTGCCGGGCGGTGCGCCGCATCCAGAACACCATCCAGGTCACCAGACCGACCGAGATGATCGACAGCGAGCCGCCGAGCGCCTCCTGGGCCTCGAAGGTCAGCTGCGAGGAGCCGAACTGCAGCACCGCGCCGAAGGCCATCGAGAGCACCACGGCGGAGACGACGCCAAGCCACACCGGCGGCAGCTTGTCCTTGCGGTCGGTCTTGACCAGGTAGGCGATCAGGATGCAGACGACCAGGCTGGCTTCGAGGCCTTCGCGCAGACCGATCAGGTAGTTGCCGAACACGCTGGCTCCCTGGGGGTGAGGAGGTGGTACGTACGGGGGTGGCGGCGGGTCAGCCGAACAGGGCCTGGCCCCACCACTCCCCCGGCTTGCGCACGCCCGCCGGGCAGGCGAAGTGGGCGGAACCGACGTGCTGGATGTACTCGTTGAGCTTGTCGCTCGACGCCAGGCGGGTCTGCAGCGGCACGAAGGCCTTGCGGGTGTCGCGCTGGTAGGCGAGGAAGAACAGGCCGGCGTCCAGGCGGCCGAGGCCGTCGGTGCCGTCGGTGAAGGAGAAGCCGCGACGCAGGATCATCAGGCCGCTGTTGGCGTCCGGGTGGGCGAGCGCGACGTGCGAGTCGGCGGGCATCGCCTTGAGGTCCGGCGCGTCGTGCTCCTTGGCCTTGCCGTACGGCGCGCCCTCGCCCTTGGTGCGGCCGAAGACGTCCTCCTGCTCCTTGAGCGAGGTGCGGTCCCAGGTCTCGATGTGCATCCGGATCCGCCGGGCGACCAGGTAGGAGCCCCCGGTCATCCACTCGGGGCCGTCGCCGGGGGCGGCCCAGACGTGGTCGGCGAGCTTCGCGGTGTCGGTGCCCGCGATGTTGTGGGTGCCGTCCTTGAAGCCCATCAGGTTGCGCGGGGTCTGCGCGTCCGGGGTGGTGGAGGAGGTCTTGCCGAAGCCGAGCTGGGACCAGCGGATGTTGACGGTGCCCATGCCGATCCGGGCCAGGTTGCGGATCGCGTGCACGGCGACCTGCGGGTCGTCGGCGCAGGCCTGGACGCAGAGGTCGCCGCCGCTGCGGGCGGGGTCGAGCTTGTCGCCCTTGAAGCCCGGCAGGTCGATCAGGGCCTCGGGGCGCTGGGCCTTCAGGCCGAAGCGGTCGACGCCGTCCTTCTCGAACAGGCTCGGGCCGAAGCCGATGGTGAGGGTGAGCCGGGAGGCGGGCAGGCCGAGCGCCTCGCCGGTGTCGTCCGGCGGCGCCTCGGGCAGGCCGGTGGCGGCGCCGGTGCCGACCTCGCGGCCGCCGGTCATCGCGGCGGCCGCCTTGGTCCAGTCCTTGAGCAGCTTGACCAGGGAGTCCCGGGTGGCCTTCTCGGAGACGTCGAAGGCGGCGAAGTGCAGCCGGTCCTGGACCGGGGTGGCGATGCCGGACTGGTGGTCGCCGTAGAACGGCACCTCGGCACCGGCCGGGGCGGCGGCCGCCGGGGCGGGGTCGTCCTGCCTGGTGGCCGCGGCGACCGAGCCGACGGCGGCGGCGCCGAGCGCGACGCCCGCACCGGCCCAGCCGATGACGGCGCGCCGGCTCACCGCGCCCTTGGTCGCGGCGGCGGCGGTGGCCGGCGTCCCGTTCTGCTGCTCGTTCACGGCGTCCATCGGCGGGCGGGCCCTTCTCGGTACTGAACTGCTCGGGGTGCTGCGGTGTCGTGCGGTGCTGCGGTGCTGCGGTGCTGCGGTGCTGCGGTGCTGTGCGGTGGTGCCGGCCGGTGCCGAACTGCTGTGCGCCGGCTCACGGATGCCGTGACGGCCGGTTCGGGCCGCCACGGCGTCGGTGGGGTGGGTGGTGCCGGGTGTGCGCGGCCGGTTACTTGACGACCACGGCGGCGGCCAGCTTCGACAGCGGCTCGCCCAGCGAGTTGACCGCGTCGGAGAAGGTCTTGCGCTCGGCCTCGGTGATCTTGTCGTAGGAGGTGAAGGTGCCGTCGGCCTGCTTGTACTTGGCGAGCAGGGCGTTGATGGCGGCGAACTCGGAGTCCAGCGTCTTGGCCAGCTCCGGGTCCTTCTCGGAGGCGACCGGCTTCAGCAGCTCGTAGGCCTTCTGCGCACCGTCGACGTTGGCCTGGAAGTCGGCCAGGTCGGTGTGGCTGTAGCGCTCCTCCTCACCGGTGATCTTGTTGGTGGCGACCTCGTCCAGCAGCTCCTTGGCGCCGTTGGCCATGCTGGTCGCGGTGATCTCGGCCTGGGGGATCTTCTTCTGCCAGTCCTTGAGGTCGTTCACCAGCTGGTCGGCGAGCTTCTTCTCGTCGTCGCCGGTCTTGGCGTCGACCCAGAGCGACTTCTCCAGCTTGTGCCAGCCGGTCCACTGCTGGCCGGCCTCGACCTTGTCCTCGCGGGTGTCGGTCTTGGGGTCGACGTCGCCGAAGCTCTCGGCGACCGGCTCGGTGCGCTCCCAGCCGGTGCGCGAGGCCGCGTACAGCGACTTGGCCTTCTCCAGGTCGTCCGCCTTGATGGCGGCGACGAAGGCCTCGACGGCCGGGATGGTGGCGTCGGCCTGCTCCTGCGCGTACGTGCGGTAGGCGTCGACGGCGGCGGTCAGGCGCGGGTCGGTCGGCTTGGCGCTGCCGCCGTCGCCGGAGACGGTGATCTTCTGGCGGATGCCGTCGCCGACCATGCCGGGCTTGCAGGCGATCTCGTACGAGCCGGCCTTGATCTCGGCGTTGATGCTGGCCTTGGTGCCGGGACCGATGTTCTCGCGCTCGGTGATGATCTTGTCACCGTCGCCGTAGACGTAGACCTCGGTGGTCTTGGAGCCCTTGTTGCTGATGTCCAGCACGACGTGACCGGCCGGGAAGGTGGTCTTGGACACCTCGCACGCGGTGTCGCTCGCGTTCACCTTGACCGCGTCGGAGGAGCCCGCCTTGTCGTCCGTCTTGGACGAGCAGCCGGCCAGGGTTGCGGTCGCCACGGCGAGGGTGAGCAACGTGGCGGCGGTGGAACGGCGACGGGCGGACATGCGTGCTCCAACGGAAAAGGGCATGGGGGTGCCGAGGCAGTGCGGGGTCGGCGGGGCGGACCCCGTCGTTAGCTAAGGCATACCTTAGCTATGGATGTCCCAGCGTCTACACCCACCCCCTGAACCGTTACCTTCCCGGAGTGCGGCGGGCGGCGGCCCGGGCGGTCCAGCGGCCCTCGTGGCGGCTGATCCGGATCGGGTGGCCGAAGGTCTCGCTGATCAGTTCGGTGGTCATCACCTCGTCCACCGGCCCGGCCGCCACGCACGCGCCCCCGCGCAGCAGCAGGGCGTGGGTGGTGCTCTCCGGCAGCTCCTCCAGGTGGTGGGTGACCAGCACGCTGGCCAGCTCCGGGTGCTGGTGGCGCAGCAGGTCCAGACTGTCGAGCAGCAGCTCGCGGGCGGTGAGGTCCAGCCCGGTGGCGGGTTCGTCGAGCAGCAGCAGGCGCGGGCTGGGCATCAGGGCGCGGGCGATCAGGGCCCGGCCGCGCTCGCCCTGGGAGAGGGTGGTCCACGGCGCCTCGGCCATCGCGCTCATGCCGAGCGTCCCGATCAGCAGCTCGGCCCGCTCCAGCACCTCCGGGGCCGGCTTGCGGTGCGGCTCCGGCTCGATGGTGTTGGTGTGCCCGGTGAGCACCACCTCGCGGACGGTCAGCGGCGAGCGCAGCGGGTGGCGCGGGTTGACGTGTCCGAGGTGGGAGCGCAGCTCGCGGATGTCGACCCGGCCGAGCCGGTGGCCGAGCACGTCCACCTCGCCCCGGGTGGGGTGGGAGACCGCGCCGAGCAGGGCGAGCAGGGTGGACTTGCCCGCCCCGTTGGGGCCGAGCAGCGCCCAGTGCTCGCCGGGCCGGATGTCGAGGGTGATGCCGCGCAGCAGGTGGCGGCCGTCGCGCACGACGTCCACGTCCCGGGTGCGCAGCAGCGGTCCGTCGGTGCTCGGGCTCATGGGGTGGGTCTCCGTTCCCGGCGCCGGGCAGGGGCGTTGGCAGGGGTGCGGGCGCAGGCGCGGACGCGGGGCGCCGCACCGGACGGACCGGCGCCGTCCGTCCGCGTGCAGAGTACAACCGTCGGCCGGGGCGGAGCCGGGCCGTCCGAACCGTGGACGCGCCACAACCCTGTTGCCAGAGGGCAGTTGGGAGGAGGATCGTGCCTCTGAGGGGACGAGGGGGAAGCGGGATGCGCGTGGACACCGAGCGGGCCGGGACACTGCACGGGCTGGTCGCGCAGCGGGCCCACCGGGCGCCGGCGGCGGTGGCCGTGCGCTGCGGCGAGCACGAGCTGACGTACGGGGAGCTGGACGGCCGGGCGGAGCGGCTGGCCGCCCTGCTGGCGGAGCGCGGCCTGGCGCCGGGCGGGCGGGCGGCGGTCGCGCTGGGCCGGGGCACCGGGGTGTACGTGGCGCTGCTGGCGGTGCTGAAGGCGGGCGCCGCGTACGTGCCGTTGGAGCCGAGCGCGCCCGACGCGCTGCTGCGGCACGTGCTGGCCGACGCCGCGCCGGACCTGGTGGTGACCGAGGAGGTGCACCGGGTCCGGCTGGCGGACGCGAGCGGGGCGCCGCTGGTCTGCGTCGACACGGCCGGGCCCGCGGTGGCCCCCTCGGCGGCCCCCTTCGAGCCGCCGGAGGTCGCGCCGGAGGACCTCGCCTGCGTGTTCTACACCTCCGGTTCCACCGGCCTGCCGACCGGCGCGCTGGTCGAGCACCGCAACCTGCTGGCCGCGTACGAGGGCTGGCGCGAGGTGTACGGGCTGACCGCCGAGGACCGGATCCTGCAGACGGCGAGCCTGGAGTTCGACGTCTTCACCGCCGACTGGGTGCGCGCGCTGGGCACCGGCGCGACCCTGGTGGTCACCCCGTTCAACCTCACCCTGGACCGCACCGCCGACCTCGGCGCGCTGCCGGCCCTGGTGGCCGCCGAGCGGATCACCGTCCTGGAGCTGAACGTCCGCACCGCGCGCCGGCTCACCGCGCTGCTGGCGCGGACGGGCACGGCGCTGCCCGGGGTGCGACTGCTCACCGTCGGCGCCGAGAAGTGGTACCTGGACGAGCAGTTGGGCCTGCAGCGGCTGCTCGGCGAGCGGACCAGGGTGCTGAACGTCTACGGCCTGGCCGAGGCCACCGTGGACAGCACGTACTTCGACGCGCAGGGCACGGCCGTCGCCGACGGCGCCGAGCGGGCCTCGCTGGTCGGCCGCCCGTTCCCGGGCACCCGGGTGTACGTGCTGGGCCCGGACGGCACCCCGGCACCGCGCGGGAGGCTCGGTGAGATCGCGATCGCCGGCACCGGCCTGGTCCGCGGCTACCTCAACCGGCCGGCGGACACCGCCCGCCGCTTCGTCCGGGCGGACTTCGACCCGGACGGGCGGGTGCTGCTGACCGGCGACCTCGGGGTACTGCGGGCCGACGGCGTACTGGAGTTCACCGCCCGGGCCGCGACCGTGGTCGGGCCGCTCGGCACGCAGCGCGCGACCACGGTGCTGAACCGGGTCCGGGCGGCGGCGCGGGCCGAGGCGGTGCTGCGCGGGCATCCCGCGGTCCGGGAGGCGGCCGTCGTCGAGGTGGAGCCGGAGCGGGGCAAGCGGCTGCTGGTCGGCTACGCGGTGACCGCCCCGGGGGCGGCGGGCGGTTCGGGCGGCACGGGCAGTGCGGGCGGCTCGGACGACGCGGACGGGGCGGGCGGCGCGGACGGCTGGTCGCTCTCGCAGTACCTGAAGGCGGAGCTGACGGACTCCCCGGTGCCCGTCGCCGTCGTCCCGGTGCCGGAGCTGCCGCGCACCCGGGCGGGCAAGCTGGACCGCGCGGCGCTGCCGCTGCCGGCCCCGCCGGAGCACACCGCGCCGCGCTCGGCCAAGGCGGGCGGACGCGGCGGCGGCAAGGGCGGTGGCAAGGCCGGGGGCGGAGGCTCCGGCGGCTCGGGCTTCGTGAACGGCTGTGCGGCGGTCGTCTGCGTCCTGATTTTCGCCGCGGGCGCCTGGGCGGTGTCCGATGCGCTCTTCCCCGGCTCGACCGACGTCAGCGGTGTCCCCGCCCCGTACGACGACCTGTTCCGGCTGCTGTACCTGTGCGAGGACCTGGCGTTCGGCACCGGGGTGGTCTACCTCGCCGCCGGGTTCGAGGCGGTCCTGCGGCTGGGCCGGCCCTACCGGCTGTCGGTGCTGACCCACCTGTCGATCACCTGGCTGCTGGTCAACTGGTGTCCGCAGGACAACCTCTACCGGCTCACCAGGGCCACCGACTGGCCGCGCGAGGCGGCGCTGGTGTTCGCGTTCAACATCCCGCTGATGCTCGCGGCGCTGGTGCTGGTCCGCTTCGTCGTCTGGCGTCCGCCGGCCGGGAAGGGGTGACGTCCCCTCACCCCGGCCGGGATGGGCTGACGCCTCCTCACCTGAGCGCCTCGAACATCCCGGCCAGCCCGTGGTTCGCGGCGGCGACCAGCGCCTCGGCCGCGTCCAGCGCCTCGGCGTCCGGCCCGGCGAGGGCGAGGCCGACGGTGGGTTCGGGCTCCTGGCAGGCGGTCGGGATCAGCGGGAGCAGGGTGACGCCGAGCCGGGCGCAACGCGGCCGCAGCCGTTCCAGGTGGTCGTGCAGCGCAGCCTGGGCGAGCCGGGCGCCGAGCGGCATCCCGTCCAGGGTGCGGACCAGGTGGCCCGGGCCGCGCACCCGGTCGAGGCGGGCGGCCAGCACGAAGGCGACGGCCGGGCCGGTGAGCCGCAGGTTGATCTCGGTGGGGGCGAGCCGGCGCTCCCGGTCGGTGACGAAGTCGACGTCGAACCAGCCGCGGTAGCCCTCGGCGGCGAGCCGCTCCCCCACTGCCAGGGCGAACCGACGGGCGGTCGCGGCGGCGCCCTGTGGCACCGCGCCGGGGCCGACGGTGACGCCCTGGTAGCGGGTGCCGGCCACGTCCATGGCGCCCGCGCCGACCGGGTGGACGATGCCGTCCGGGCCGATCACGGCGTCGTGGGTGAGGTCGCGCAGCCGGGCGGCCGGGCCCGGGTCGATGTGCTCCTCCAGCAGCAACGCGCCGTCGGAGGGCAGGAGTTCGGTGCGGACCAGGCGCCGCAGCAGGGCTGCGCCGCCGCCCGCGGCGAACAGGACGGCGGGCTCGACCACGACGGTCCCGTAGCCGCCGACGCCGTAGGGGCTCTTCAGCACGGTGGTCCGCCCCCGGGCGGCGCGGGCGGTCAGCAGCCGGGCGGCCCGGCGCCGGCCGTCCGGGCGTTCCTGGCGCGGCAGGCGGATGCCGGGGTGCCCGGGGGCCAGGGCGGCGAACAGGTCGTGCGCGGCGGCCTTGGACTCGTAGCGGCGCACGACGGCCGGCTCCCCGGACTCGCCCCGGGCCACCGCGTGCCCCCAACCCACCACCGGGTGGCCCGAGTCGGCGATCCGCGCGGCCAGGGCCGGGCGGGCGGCGAGCGCCTCGGCGAGCGTGCGGTCCGGCGCCACGCCGCTGTGCACCTCGACCGGGCCCCAGGCCAACTCCCGGGCCAGCCAGTCGGTCCACTCCGGGGCGACCTCGGCGGGCAGCACCAGCAGCGCCGGTTCGGGGCTGTAGCCGACGGCCAGACAGGCGTAGTGGTGCGCCTGCCGCAGCCGTCGCAGGCGTTGGGCGGCCGCCATGCCGGAGCCGAAGAACTGCGCGTTGAAGTCCGCGACGTCGCCCACGTGGACCGCCGCCCGGCCGCCGGTCCAGGCCCCCACCCATCCGTCCATGGTCGGCAGCCTAGGGCTTTCCCGGGCGAGGCCGCAGGTAGTCGACCGTCACGACGGCACTGTGGAGAGCTTGTTAACTTCTGATCATTTTTGACTGTCCAAGGACACAGCTTGGCAAAGTTATGACCTTCCCTCTAGCTGAACCTGACTGCTCGCCGTCAATCTCTGACCCAGCTCCTATCCCTGCAGCTAACCCCCACTGGAGTCAGAGTGACCCCCACGTCCTCCTTCCGCCGTGCCCGCGTGGCCGCAGCCATCGCGGTCGTCGCCGCCCTCGCCGGTGCGACCGTCCCCGCCGCCACGGCCTCCGCCGCGGCCGACCCGCGCGCGGCCGCGATATCCCAGGCCCGCGCCAACGTCGCCCACAACGCGACGGTCTTCGGCTTCGGCACCGGCCAGGACCTCGTGCTCAAGGACGTCGTGCTCGACGCCGACGGCACCTCGCACGTCCGCTTCGACCGCACCTACCAGGGCCTGCCCGTCGTCGGCGGCGACCTGGTCGTCCACCAGGACGCCAGGGGCAGGCTGAAGGACACCTCGCGCGCGGCCGCCCACGACGCCGCCGTGAAGTCGACCACCCCCAAGGTGCCCGCGCAGTCCGGCGCCGCCGACGCGCTCTCCGCCGCCCCGGGCGTCCGGGACGCCGTCAGCACCCCCGAGCTGATCGTCTGGGCCGCCGACGGCGCCCCCCGCCTCGCCTGGCGCACCACCGTCGAGGGCACCGGCGAGCACGGCCAGCCGGCCGGCAAGGTGGTCGTCACCGATGCCACCACCGGCGAGCAGATCGAGTCCTACGACGCCGAGCACGAGGCCTCCGGCACCGGCAACTCGGAGTACACCGGCACGGTCACCGTCGACACCACTCCGGTCAGCGGCGGCTACACCCTCACCGACCCGGTCCGCGGCCACGTCACCAAGGACGCCCACAACCTCTCGTCGAGCTCGATCAAGGCCTCCTCGGGCACCGCGTTCACCAGCACCACCAACGTCTGGGGCGACGGCAGGAAGTTCTCCACCGACCGCTCCACCGCGGCCGTCGACGCCCACGCCAACACCGCCTGGACGTACGACTACTACAAGAACACCTTCGGCCGGAACGGCATCAAGAACGACGGCAAGGGCGCCACCGTCTTCGTGCACGTCGGCACCAACTGGGACAACGCCCAGTGGTCCGACAGCTGCTTCTGCATGATGACCGGCGACGGCGACGGCACCCACGACCCCGAGCAGGTCGACCTCGACACCATGGGCCACGAGATGACCCACGGCGTCACCAGCGCCACCGCCAACCTGCGCTACAGCGGCGAGTCCGGCGGCCTCAACGAGTCCACCAGCGACATCTTCGGCACCATGGTCGAGTGGTACGCCAACAACAAGGTCGACACCCCCGACTACCTGTTCAGCGACCAGTCCACCCCGCCGTGGCTGCGCCGCTTCGACAAGCCCTCGCTGGACGGCCGCTCGGCCGACTGCTGGAGCAGCTCGGTCGGCAAGCTGGACGTGCACAACTCCTCGGGCGTCGGCAACCACTGGTTCTACCTGGCCAGTGAGGGCAGCGGCAGCAAGACCATCAACGGCTTCACCTACAACAGCCCCACCTGCAACAGCTCCACGGTGACCGGCATCGGCAACCAGAAGGTCGCCAAGATCTGGTACCGCGCGCTGACCGTCTACATGACGTCCACCACCAACTACAAGGGCGCCCGCACCGCCTCGCTGAGCGCGGCCAAGGACCTCTACGGACTCAACAGCACCGAGTACAAGGCCGTCGCGGCGGCCTGGAGCGGCGTCAACGTCAACTGACGCCCGGCGTAGGACGGTTCGGTGTCCGGCGGTCCGCGGCTAATGGTCGAACCCGATGTGGCAGTGGTCGTGGTGGGTGTCGTCGGTGAAGAACTGGTTGCCGGCGCCCGGGATCACCACCGGACCGCCCACGTTGTACGAACCGGCGGCGGCCGCGTCCCGCATGAAGGACTCGATCAGCCGCCGGGGCGTGGCCGGATCCACCACGGCCATGCCGTCGATCCGCCAGACGTCGAAGGCCCGGCCCGGCGGATGGTCGCTGGGCCGGGTCGTCCCGAAGACGTCCAGCGGATGGCCGGTCCGCACCACGCTCACCGACAGCGTGTACGGGCCGGCCAGCCGCAGCATCGCCTCCGGCACGCTGTCGTGGACGGTGCCGCTGCGCAGGTCGGCCGCCGCTTCGGGCGGCAGCTCGATCCTCGGCTCGGCCAGCACCCGGGCCACCGCCGGGGGCGGCGGGGTGACGGCCGGGCCGGCGACGCCCGGGTGCAGCTCGGTGACGGTCCAGCGCGGCGCGGCCCGGCTCAGCCGGACGTCCACCGTCGTGCCGCCCTCGGCCACCGAACCGTCCGCGCCCCGGGTCCACTGGCGGCAGACCACCAGCACGCTCGCCGAGTCGGTGAGGATCCCGCCGTACTGGGCGACGATCACCTCCAGGCTCGCCTCGACCGCCGGCGGGGCCAGCGGGCCCGCCTGGTCGGCCAGCGCGGGCGGCAGGCCGAGCGCCGCCACCCGGGCCCGGGCCGCCTCCACGCCCTGACCGCCGGGCGGCCAGGCGCCGAGCGCGGCGACCAGCTCGACGGCGCGGAGCTTCACGTCGGGCTGGATCTCGGACGGACCGGGCCGCCAGAGCGGCGGCTGGGGCAGCGGGGTGGGCGTCGGGATCGGGGTGGGTGCCGCGGTCGGCGAACCGGCCGGCGATCCGGTCGGCGCAGCGGACGTCGCGGTGGGTGTCGCGGTGGATGCCACGGAGGGTGTCGCGGGGGACGCCGTCGCGCTCGAACTCGACCCCGCGGCCTGCGACTTGCCCCCGCTCGTGCACCCCGCCGCACCACCCAGCACCAGCGCCGCCGCCGCACCCGCCCGCAGCACCGCGCGCCGGTCGGTGCCCCGGCTGCCGTCGCCGGTCGTCCGGCGCTCCGCCCCGCGTGCCGCCCTGCGGTCGGTCACGGGGCCCGGCATCGGGTCCGTCGTCAGGTCCGGAATCGGGTCGGTCATGCGGTCAGTATGCGACCCGGGGCCTCGTACGCGACGGAGGCACCCACGACGCCCGGCGCCGCCTCGCCGTGGCAGCGCCGGTAGTTGTGGTGCGGCTGTCGTGCAACCGTCGCGTCGTCCCCGCGCTCGCCGGACGCCGTCCGGTGCCCGGCGCACCGACTCCCGTCGAAGCCACGGCTCTGCTCAGTCACCGCCCAGGCGGTCTTCGGAGCCCTCACGGTCGCCCCCGAGCCGCTCCGGGGCCGGACTCCGGCCGTCCACCGGCCGAGCACCCGTCACGTCCTCGCGCGCCACACCCGGCAACCTAACCGGCGGCGCCGGGCGGCGGCCAGGCCGCGGTCCAACCGGCCAGTTCCGCCGGGCGGTTGGTGATGATGCCGTCCACGCCCGCCGCCGCGAGGGCCTTCCAGCGGTCCGGCCGGTCGACCGTCCAGACGTTGACCGCGACCCCGGCGGCGTGCAGGTCCCGGACCACACCGGGGCGGGTGGCGAGCGCGTCGTCCGAGGGGTTGTAGGCGGCCAGGCCGAGTTCGCGGGCGGTGGCGACCGGGTCGGCGTCCAGGGTGGAGCGGAGCAGGCCGAGCGGCAGTTCGGGGGCCAGCTCGCGGGCGTGACGCAGGGCGTCCACCTCGAAGCTCTGGACGACGACCCGGTCGGTCATGCCGTGGTCGCGCACCTCCCGGACGATCCGGGCGACCTCGTCGCGGGTGTGCGGCCCCTTGATCTCCAGCAGCAGCTTGCCGCCCCTGGCGCGCAGGTCCTCCAGCTGGGCGGCGAGGGTCGGCAGCCGGGTGCCCGCGTAGGCCGGGGCGAACCAGGATCCGGCGTCCAGCGCGTCCAGCTGGGCGGCGGTCAGGTCGCGGATCCGGCCGGTGCCGTCGGTGGTGCGGTCGACGGTGTCGTCGTGCAGCACGTACGGGACACCGTCCTTGCTGGGCTGGACGTCGTCCTCGATCCACTCGGCACCCGCCCGCCGGGCCACCTCGTCGGACACCAGGGTGTTCTCGGGCGCGGCGGCGGAGGCACCGCGGTGCGCGTACACGGTCGGCGGCGCGCCGGGCGGACGGGGCCGGGCGTCGGTCGCCGGGGCGGGCGGGGCGGCGGGCCCGACGGCCGGCGCGACAGGCGCTCCGGTGAGCGCCACCGCGCCGAGCGCGGCCCCGAGCAGCCCGGCGAGCAGGCCGGCCTGGCGACGGCGGGGGTGCAGGACGTACCGCGGGTGCCGCTTGGGTGTCATGTCCCGCACGCTACGGGCGCCGGGGCGGATCCGCTGCCCCGACACCGGGACACCCGGGTGACCCGGCGGCCGGACGTCACCCCTCCCCCAGCGGAGCCAACAACACCTCCGCCGACGCCGTCCGCGCATACGGCACCGACCGCCCGACCCGATGGGCGGTGACGAGTCGGGCGTCCCGCAGGGCCGTCAGGTACTGGGACACCGAGGAGGGCGACAGCCCCGTCCGTCGCGCGAGCTCGGTGGTCGACGCCGGGGCCGCCAGCTCCGTCAGCAGCCTGGTGCGGGAGAGGCCGAGGACGGCGGCCAGGGCCTCGGTGCCGGCCGCCGGTGCGGTCGCCCACAGGGTGCCGGTCCCGCGCGCCGGGTAGGCGAGCTGCAACGGGTCCGGCGGGGCGAGGCGGGTGTAGAGCGCCGGACCGGTGAAGGCGGAGGGGATCAGCAGCAGAGCCGCCCCGGCCGTCCGGCCCGGCAGCGGGCGGGTGCGGTGGCGCAGCCGCAGGGTGTCCTCCGTCCAGCGGAGTTCGGCGTGCAGGTCGTTCAGGACCCGCGCCGCGCCGCGCTCGGCGGCCTGTCGGGCGCGGTGCAGCACGTCCGCGTCCAGCACGGCGCGGATCCGCGCCCAGTACGGGGCGAGCGCGAGCTCCCAGTACGCCTCGACCGCCTCGGTGAGCCGGCCCAGTCCGCCCGCCGGGTCGCCGTAGAGCGCGCGCAGCCGGGGCCCGGCCGGCCCCGGTCGTCCCGCAGCCGGTCGAGGTCGCGGCGGACCCGTTCGGCCGGGGTGGCCCGGATCGCCGCCGGCTCCTCCGCCGGGGTGGGGGCGGGCCCGGCGGGGGTCGGGTTGATGAAGTCCGGCACGCACCCGGCGGGCGGGACGAGTTCGGCCGGCAGCGCGTACGCCGGGCCGAGCGCCGCCAGCCGGGGTCGCACCTGCTCCGCCCAGGGGCGGTGGACGGGGTGGGCGAGCCCGGAGCGCAGCAGCCGCAGGCTCGGGCCGACCTCCCACATCGGGGAGACCGCGAAGCGCGTCCGCGCCAGGTCGCGCGCCGTGAACAGCAGCTCGGCCGCCAAGCCCCCACCCCCCGTGGATTCAGACATGTTCGAATCTTTGGCGGTCAGGCTAGTGCACCAACGATCATGACCGGCATGACTTCGGAGACCACTGCCCACACCGCACCCGTATCCACTGCCGCCCCCGTGACCGCCGCCGCCTCCGGCACCTGGATGCTCGGCGACCGCGCCGTCCACCGGATCGGCTTCGGCGCGATGCGGCTGCCGCAGACCGGCCCGGCGCTGGTCCCGCACGCCGTGCCGCGCGACCGTGAGCAGGCCCTGCGGGTGCTGCGCCGCGCGGTCGAACTCGGCGTCGACCACATCGACACCGCCGCCTTCTACTTCTCCCCGCTGCGTTCGGCCAACGAGCTGATCAACCGGGCACTCGCGCCGTACTCCGACGACCTGGTGATCGCCACCAAGGTCGGCCCGGGCCGCGGCCCCGACGGCCACTGGGTGGAGCACGCCCGCACCCCCGAGCGGCTGCGCGCCCAGGTCGAGCAGAACCTGCGCCAGCTCGGCCGCGACCACCTCGACCTGGTCAACCTGCGGATCCTCGGCACCGACTCCGTCGCCGAACGCTTCGGCGCGCTGGCCGAGTTGCGGCAGGCCGGGCTGATCCGCCGGCTCGGGCTCTCCAACGTCCACCCGCACCAGCTGGCCGAGGCGCAGTCCATCGCGCCCGTGGTCTGCGTGCAGAACCCGTACGGCATCGGCGCCTCGGCCGCGCAGGACGAGCTGCTGCGCCTCTGCGGCGAGCAGGGCATCGCCTTCGTCCCCTTCTACGCGATCGCGGGCGCGGGGCGGCAGCACGGCGCGGGCCAGGCCGAGCCCGCCCAGGTGCGGGCGGTGGCCGAGGCGCGCGGGGTGAGCGCCGCACAGGTGCGCCTGGCCTGGACGCTGCACCGCGGCCCGCACGTCCTGGCCATCCCGGGCACCGGCGACCCGGCGCACCTGGAGGACAACCTCGCCGCCGGAGCACTGCGGCTGTCGGCCGAGGAACTGACGCTGCTCGACGCGGCCCACGCGGAAGCAGCCGGCGCCGACGCGGCCCGCACCAGCTGATCCGCAGGACTGCCCGAACCGCACCGCCGTCCGGGCCATCCGACCGGCTACCGATCCCCCCGTAGACAGAAATATGCAGACCGGTCTACTATCGCCGCATGGGAGTCAAGGGCGAGGAGACCCGGGCCCGGCTGATCGCCGGCACCAGGGAACTGATCGAGGCGAAGGGCTACTTCGGGACCGGCCTCAATCAGATCGTGGCCGCCACCGGTGCGCCGCGCGGCTCGCTCTACTTCCACTTCCCCGGCGGCAAGGACCAGTTGGTGGCGGCCGCGCTCACCGAGGCCGGCCAGGAGGTCGAGGCGCTGCTCGCCGCACTCGCCTCCGGCGGCGCGGACACCGCCACCCTCGCCGAGCAGCTGATCGACGCCTTCGCCGAGCGCCTGGCGCGCTCCGACTACACCAGCGGCTGCCCGATCGCGACCGTCGCCCTGGAGACAGCGGGCACCAACGAGCCGCTGCGGACCGTCTGCGCCGAGGTGTACGCGGGCTGGCAGCAGGTGCTGGCCGACCGGCTCGCGGCCGACGGCTTCGGCCCGGACGAGGCCGACACCGCTGCCGGCCAGGCACTCGCCCTGCTGGAGGGCGCGGTCCTGCTCGCCTCCGTCCGGCGCAGCCGCGAACCGCTGGACCACGCCCGCCACGCCGTCCGGCACCTGCTCGGCAGCGCGTAGCCGACCGCCGCGCCGCACCTCCCCCTCCCGCGCCCTCCCTGCCCCCCGTCCTTCCGCCTGCCCAAAAAATATGCAGACCGGTCTACTGATTCCTTCCCCACCAATCCCCAACCGCCTGGAGCGCACCATGACACCCGCCCCGCCGCCCCGCACGCTCGTCCTCGGCGCCACCGGCTTCCTCGGCCGCTGGCTGGTCCTCGAACTCCTCACCCGCGGCGAACCCGTGGCCGTCACGGTCCGCGGCACCGGCCGCGCCGCCGCCCTCCGCCGCTGGCTGCACGAACACGACGCCGACGGCACCGCCCTGACCACCGTCACCGCCGACCTCACCCGCCCCGGCCTCGGCCTCACCCCCGAGGACGACGCCCGGCTCACCGAGGTCCGCGACGTCCACAACCTCGCCGCCCGCTACGACTTCGGCCTCACCCGCGCCCAGGCCGAACCCCCCAACGTCCACGGCGCCCTGCACGCGCTGCGGTGGTCCGCCACCCGGCCCCGGCTGCGCCGCCTGGTCCACCTCTCCGGCTACCGCGTCGGCCGCGACCCGAACCCGCAGTACCCGCTCACGGACCGCGCCACCGCCGCGCTCTACACCCGGCTCGGCGCGTACGAAGCCTCGAAGCAGCTCGGCGACGCCGCCGTCCGCGTCACCGCACCCCGCCTCGGCGTGCCGCTCACCACCGTCAACCCGAGCAGCGTCATCGGCCACTCACGCACGGGCGAGGCCGGCCAGTACCTCGGTCTGGCCCAACTGGTCCGCCAACTCCACCGCGGCCGGCTCCCCCTGCTGCCCGGCACCCGGCGCACCTTCCTGCCCGTCGTCACCGTCGACCACCTGGCCCGCTTCCTGGCCGCCGTCCCGGACCACGACCGCGCCCCGCTCCAGGCCCACACCGTCCTCGACCCCGCGACCCCCTTCCTCCCCGACCTGATCACCCTCCTCGCCACCCACCTCCACGTCCGCCCACCCCGCGGCCTGATCCCCGTCCCCCTGGTCCGCCGCCTCCCCCGCGCCCTCACCGGCGCCGACCCGGAGACCCTCACTTTCCTCTCCGAGGACCAGTACGACACCGCCTCCGCCGACCACCTCGCCACCGCGGCCGGCCTCACCCACCCACCCCTCACCCCCGCCCTCACCCACTGGGCCACCCGCCTCGTCACCGACGGCTTCGGCACCCCCTGACCCGACCCGTGCGGCGCGTCCCGTGCCACGATCCGATCCGGAGCAGGTCAGCGACACGCGAGATACCGCTCGAACGCCTCCTGCCCGTCCGGAACGAAGCGCCACTGCCCCACGGCCTCGTCCACATCGAGCCAGTACGAGCCGATCGCCCAGCCCCGGACAGTCACGCCATCTCCCGCGACCGCCGCGCCGACGAAGACGATCACAGTGTCACCGGCGAGGAAGTCGCGCAGGGCGCGGACGACGCGGGCGGCGACGGACTCGGGTGGCGTCAACCGGCGTCGCCCACCCGCCCGTCAGCGATCGTGGACCGAGTCGTAGGACCGCACCAGAAGTCGGCTCGGCCGACTGCTTACCTGCCCCCGGCCCGGCTGCGGGCCCGGGGGCACTTGTGGGCCGGCCGGTCGGTCAGTTCGCCTTTCGGACGATCACGGCGTCACCGGCGGCGGCTGCGTCGGCGAAGAAGTCGCGTAGGGCGCGTAGGTCGTTGACGACTCGGGCGGCGACGGACTCGGACCAGGGGGTCGGGTAGCCGAGGGTCGTGACGGTGCGGGCGAGGATGCTGTCCTGTTGGCGGACGAGTTCGCCGAGGGCGGAGTCGCGCAGGAAGGTGGAGGCGGCCACGACCTGGTCGGGGCGCATCACCAGGGTCTCGGCGTCCGGCTCGGGTCGGCCGCCGCCGTAGACGGGGAGCCGGGCGGCGGGGTCGGGGTGCAGGCCGTTCTCGGTGAGGGCGAGTTCCATCAGGGCCGCGGTGCGCCGGACCCCGAGGGCGAGCCCGGCGGCGGCCAGCCGGTCGTAGCGGACGTCGCGGTCCCGGGGCACCAGTTCGCCGAGTTCCTCCGGCGAACAGCTGTCCACGGCCGGACCCGGCAGGCGGCACCAGAAGTGATCCACACTCACCCGCTCAGCCTAACGAAGTCCCGACCACCGTGTGGAACACCGCCACCGCGCGGGGACGGCTCAGGCCTCGCCGGGGTGCCAGGCGGGCCATTCCCAGGGGCGGTCGGCCCAGTGGACGCGCTGCGGGTCGCGCGGGTCGAGGTCCGGGAAGAGCTGGTGGATGCGCGGCTCGAACTCCTCCGGCCCGAGCGGCTCCCAGCCGTGGCCCTCGAAGTGGACGAGGCGGTAACGGCTGTCGGTCCGGAACTCGGCCACGTCGACCAGGGGTGCGGTCGTGCTGTTGGTCTCCATGACCCCAAGCATGTGGCGCGGTGGCAATCAACGCCCGTTCAGACCCCTCTTCCGGGTCATGTCCCTGCGTCGGCGCGCTCGTTGAGCACGGAAAGGTACGTCGGGGGGCCGCTGGAAGGACGAGCAGATGACTGGGCAGCCCACCGGAGGGCAGTGGCAGTGGCCACGGAACGCGTGGCAGCCCCCTCCGGTCCCGATGACTCCCCCGCCTCCGCTGCCCGTCCGGGCGGCGCCGAGGCGCCGCTCGCGGAAGGTGTGGGCGGCCGCGGCGGCCGGGACGGGCGCCGTGCTGGCCTCGGTCCTGGTGATGTGCGGGCCGGGGTCGGGCGAGGACGTACGGGTGGTGGCGCTGCCGGGGGCCTCGCCCTCAGCCTCGGATCCGGGTCCAGGGCCGGGTCCGGGTCCGGGTCCGAATCCAACGAACCCGGGTCCGGGTGCGCGCCTGCTGTCGGCCTTCCCGCCGGCGGCCACACCGGCGCCCTCGCCGCTGCCGCCGCCGGTCCCGGGGGGTGGCGCCACAGCCGCGGCGGGCGCGGCGGCAGCAGCGGCCACCGCCGACGCCCCGCAGGCCTCGGCGAGCCCGCGCCCGAAGCCCGGCCGCGGCCCGCACGCCACCGGCCCGGCCCACGGCGCGTCGGGCGCGCCCGCCCAGGCCGGGCCGGGGTCGGGCGGGATGCTGCCGAGCGCCGGCCCGGGCACCATCTGTGACCAGGCCGAACGCGTCGGCCGCTGGCCGGCCGGCTCGGAGCAGGCCCGCCTCTGCCGCAGCGTCTACGGCTGAGCCGTCGGGACGCCGCCCGCACCCCCTGACTCGCCGGAAACCGCCGACCCACCGGCGGGCGTCGACCCGCCGGGAGCCCCCAGCAGCCCCTTGTCCAGCCGGGGGGCCAGCACCCGCGCCAGCGTGTCGGTGATGTGCCCGGTGTCCCGGTACAGCACCACGCCCTCCAGCACCGCCGGGCAGGAGGGCCCGTCGCCCGGGCAGAGCAGCGGGCCGAGGTCCAGGGTCCGGACGCCGTAGCGGGCGGCGAGGCCGCCGTCGAGCACCGGGTCCGGCTCGAAGGCGGTGTCGCGCGGGAAGAAGCAGGCGTCGGAGCGCCCGTCCGAGGCCGCCAGGCAGGTCGGGATGTCCTTGCCCGGCATCGGGGTGTCGCCGAGGTAGGCGAGCGGGGCGCCGAGCGCGGCGAGGCGGTCGAGGGTGCGGGTCCAGCCCTCGGTGCGCTCCTCCTGGCTGCCGTAGCGGTTGAGGCCGGCCATCAGGACGAGGCGCGGCTTGGGCCCGGAGGTGAGCCGGGTGAGGGTGTTCTCGCGCCAGCGGTCGCACTCCTCGAAGGTGCGGCCGAGCACGTTGTTGCGCACGGTGAGCGTGGCCAGCGGGCAACCGGGCTTGACCAGGACCTCCAGCGCCCAGTGCCGCTGCTCGGCCATGGCGAGGGCGGCGGAGATCCACTGCCCGGCGTGCGAGTCGCCGAGCAGCACGATCCGGTCGGGGCTGTGCTCGGCGCCGAAGAGGCAGCGCGGGCTGCTGTCGGCGTTGAGCGGGATCTCGCAGCCCTTGCCGGGCGGGAAGTCCTCCCGGGCGCGGGCCAGTGAGGGCGTCAGGGTGAGCACCCGGGCGCCGGGGGCGAGCAGGCCGGGCCCGTCGGCGGCTCCGGCGGGTGCGGCCGCGGGGGCGTCGGCGGCCCCGCCGAGGGCGCGGACGGTGCCGCCGCCGAGGGTGAGCGCGGCGATCAGCGGGATCACCAGGGCGCTGGCACCGACCGCGAGTCCGCGCCGGGGTGCCGGGCTGCTGCCGTACCGCAGCGGCTGTTCGACCAGGCGCAGGGTGAGCCAGGCGGGCAGCGCGCTGGCCGCGGTGAGCGCGAGCAGGACCGGCCAGGACAGCGCGCCGTACCGGGCCTGGGCGATGGTCAGCACCGGCCAGTGCCAGAGGTACCAGGCGTACGAGAGGCGCCCGGCGGCGCGCAGCGGGCGGGCGGAGAGGAGCCGTCCGGCGTCGACGGAGCGGAGCGGGCCGTGTCCGGCGAGCAGCAGGGCGGCGGTGCCGAGGACGGGCAGCAGCGCGGCGGCGCCGGGGAACGGCGTGTTGCGGTCGTACAGGAAGATCGACGCCACCACGGCGGCCAGACCGAGCCAGCCGACCAGTCGCAGTGACCACCGCACCGGGGGCCGCTCGGTCCGGGTGGCGAGCGCGCCGCCGAGCAGGGCCGCGCAGGCGCCGGCCGCGAACTCCCAGAGCCGGCTGCCGGTGGAGAAGTAGGCGAGCGGCGCGGAGGTCTGCGTCCAGCGCAGGCACAGCACCAGCGAGACGCCGCCGATGCCCAGGGTGGCGAGGGTGATCGCCAGGGTGCGGCGGCGCCCGTGCAGGTAGCGGGCGAGGCCGAGCAGCAGCACGCCCCAGAGCAGGTAGAACTGGTTCTCCACGCTGAGCGACCAGAAGTGCTGCAGCGGGCTGGGGTCGTGTTCGGCGGCCAGGTAGTCGGTCTGCTGGCCGACGAAGCGCCAGTTGGCGAACTGGCCGGCGGCGGCGATCAGGTCGCGGGCGAGGTCGGTGCCGCGCAGCGGGTCGAGCAGGGCGCCGCCGGCGACGGCGGTGGCGACCAGGACGGTGGCGGCGGCGGGCAGGATGCGCCGGGCGCGGCGGGCGGCGAAGTCCCACAGGCCGAGCGGGCGTCCGACCAGCAGGCCGGTGATCAGGAAGCCGGAGATGACGAAGAAGATGTCGACGCCGACGTAGCCGCCGGTCGGACCGGGTACGGCGGCGTGGAAGGCCAGGACGGACAGCACGGCGATGCCGCGCAGCCCTTCGATGTCCGGGCGGAAGGCGGCGCGCCGGCGGGCCGGCCCGCTCTCGACGACGGTGGCGCCCTTCGGGGCGGCGAGTTCCCGGTCCACCCGGACGACCTCGGGAAGCAGGTCGGCGGCGGCCGGTGCGGGCGCGGATGCGGCGGATACGGGTGCGGCGGATACGGGTGCGGAAGGTGCGGACGAAGGCGGGACGGCCGTTGACACGGCGGCGCTCCTTGCAGGGCTGGCAGCGATGGTCGGGCCCGCCGGGTCGATGGGGCGGCCGGGCGGTGTCCGCGCCGGTGGGGCGACGCGCAAGGACAATCAGGGGTGGAACGATGGAGCAGTGAAAGCGGGTTGACGGTGCGTCAGAAGATCAGCGGGTCCGCCCAGCCCGAGGCCAGCAGCCCGCAGAGCAGCAGCACGGCGGTGACGGCGACGGCCTCGGCCTGTCCGAACCCGAGGTCGGAGCGGCGCCGGGTGGGTGCGGCGACCTCGCCGGCGGTGGCGCCCTTGCCACCGTTCCCCCCGTTCAGCAGCGGCCACAGGGAGCGGATCAGCGGAATCATGGTGTAGGCGGTGAGCGCGAGCAGTGCGGTGAGCGCCCAGTACGGCCGCCAGCCGTACAGCAGCGCGGCCCGGACCAGTCCGGCGGCGCCCGCGAGGACGACGATCCCGAGCCAGCCGACCCCGATCCGGGCGACCGCCCGGGCGAGCGAACTGCCGCCCGACACGGCGCCGGTGGGCACCCAGTCGGCGGAGCGGCGGCGCAGCGCGTGCGCGATGGCCACCACGTGGCAGAGCCCGCCGAGGAGTTGGACCCGGGTGACCTCGAAGCGCCAGCGGGTGCGGGACATCGCGGGCAGCAGGACGAGGGCGACCCAGATCGGCGGCAGGAAGGGGAGCACCTGCCAGGGTTGGATCTCCTCGGGCCGGAAGTACAGCATGATCAGGGCGGGCAGCGGCACGGCGAACACGTTCACCGCGCTGGTGAGGTAGCCGAGGATGCCGTTCCAGAAGCAGAGCCGGGCGGAGCGCGGCAGCGGTCCCTTGCGGAAGTCCGGGTCACGGACGAGGGCCAGGGAGCCGAGGCACCAGCGGTACTGCTGGCTGATGAAGGCGGGCAGGCCGGTGGGCGACATGCCCTTGGCGACCAGCGCGGGCACGTAGCGGGTGGCCCAGCCGGCGCGGGCGAGGGCGAGGCCGGTGTAGAGGTCCTCGCTGTGGTCGATCTCGGCGAAGCCGCCGATCCGCCGCAGGGCGGCCCGGCGGTAGAGGGCGTTGGTGCCGCAGCAGACGGTGCCGTCCTGGGCGTCCCGGGAGGGCTGGATCCAGCGGTAGAAGATCTCCTGGGTGGCTCCCGCGGCGCGTTCGAGCCAGGACATGTCGGCGTCCGTGTCGAAGCACTGCGGGCTCTGCACGATGCCGACCTCGGGGTTGTCGAGGTAGGGCACCAGGTGGTGCAGGAAGTCGGGGCGGGGGCAGAAGTCGGCGTCCAGGACGGCGACGATCTCCCCGGTGCCCTCGGCCAGGCCGTGGTTCAGGTTGCCGGCCTTCTTGAAGCGGCCCCGGTCGGGGCGGGCGCGGTACTCGAAGCCGTAGGACTCGGCGAGTTCGCGCACCTCGGGGCGGTCGGCGTCGTCGAGGACCAGGACGGTGAGCTCGCCGGGCCACCGGACGGCGGCGGTGTGGCGGTAGGCGTTGTCGAGGACGGCCAGCGGTTCGCCGGCAGTGGGCAGCAGCAGGTCCACGCTCGGGTGGCGGGCGGGCTGCCAGGCGCGCATCAGCAGGTCGTGCGAGTCGCGGGTGAAGCGGCGGGCGCGCTGGCCGTCGGCGAGCGAGAGCAGCCAGGTGGCCGCGTTGAGCACGGTCAGCACCAGGAACGGCCAGAGCAGCGGCTTGCTGAGGGCGAACAGGCCGAGCGTGGCGGTGGCTCCCGCGTAGGAGAGGGTGGCACACAGCAGCACCCAGCGGCGCTGCGGGCCGAAGTACCAGTAGAGCTCCTCGTCGTCGGGCGGACTGGGCAGTCGGAGGTCGGGGTCCGCGGGTATCCGGCGCGGACCGGCCTCGGGTGCGGGCATGGCGGTGCCATGGAGTACGGGCATGCGGAAATGGCCCCCCTGGGCAGCGGACGGAACGTGACCGTTCGTCCTCAGCCTCTCACATTGGCCTAGACCAATCATGAACGAGGTATGACATCTCCGCATCGCCCCAGCTCAGCGACTTGACGCCACATCACCTGCCGGATTCACATCGAGCGGGCCCATACCCGGACCCCGTGCGCGGGCCGTCGTCCACACCGCCCGGACGACCCCGAGGACCCCGCCGCCCTTACCGCCCCGACCGCCCCGACGGCCCGGGTCAGGAGGCCTTCAGCTCCTTGGTCAGGTGCACGAACCGGAGGTCCGGCCGCAGCGGGATGCCGAACCGCTCGTCGCCGTACGGGAACGGGCTGAACTCGCCGGTCCGGCGGAAGCCGCGCCGCTCGTACCAGGCGATCAGCTCGGTGCGCTGCTCGATCACCGTCATCTCCATCGCGCCGACGCCCCACTCCTCACCGGCCAGCCGCTCGGCCTCGGCCAGCACGGCCCGGCCGACCCCGCCGCCCTGCAGGCCAGGGCGCACCGAGAACATCCCGAAGTAGGCCCGCTCGCCGCGCCGTTCCAGCTGGCAGCAGGCGACCAGCCCGCCGTCGCGCTCGGCCAGCAGTACCAGTCCCTCGGCGTGGCCGATAGCCGCCGCGACGCCCTCGGGGTCGGTCCGCTGCCCGGCCAGCAGGTCGGCCTCGGTGGTCCACCCGGCCCGGCTGGAGTCGCCCCGGTAGGCGGACTCGACCAGCTCGACCAGGGCCGGGACGTCGGCGGGCGTGGCGGGCCGGAAGACGGGCTCCCCGACGGGCCGGTCGGTGGCGTGGGCGGTCTCGGTCATGGCTGGTCCTTTCCTCCGTGCTGGGTGCCGCCCGTGACGGCCGGCACGCGGGCATCGTGTCACAGAGCCCGGGAGGCCCCGGGCCCGGGATCGGCAGGACCAGCCGGGGACCGACCGTCCGCGGACGGCACAGTGCCCGACACCCCGCTGCCCCTGCCCAGCGCCGAAGGACACCGAACGGCGCCGCCCCCGGCGCGGGCCGGGGGGCGGCACCGAGGACCGGGGGCGGCACCGGAGTGCACGGCCCGGGCTCAGCCGTCGATGCGGTGCTGGCTCCAGAAGGAGGTCAGGTCCACGGTGGTGGCGGCCTGGGCCGCGGCCTTGAACTCCGCGGTGGTGGACACGCCGTACCAGTGCGACTGCGCGTAGCCGCGCAGCAGCGTGGTCATCGCGCCGTCGCCGATCGTCCGGCGCAGGTCGTGCAGGGCGCACTTGCCGTAGCCGTAGACGACCGTGGAGTAGCGGGAGGAGTTGGCGTCCCAGTACGCCATCGAGTTGGTGATCCTCTCCGCGGGCGAGGCCCAGGAGACGCCGCTCCAGCAGCCGTTGCCGGTCTTGCCGAGAGCGAGGTCGGTGGCGTAGTCGGTGAAGGCCTCGTCCAGCCAGGGGCCGTTGTACTCGTCGTCGCCCACGATGCCGTACCACCACTGGTGGCCGATCTCGTGGGTGAGCGCCGTGGTGCTGACCAGGTCGAGCACGAAGCCCGGGTACTCCATCCCGCCGAACCAGAAGCTGTTGTCGATCACCGCGTCCAGTTCGCCGTACGGGTAGGCCCCGAAGCGCTGGGCGTGCGCGTCGACCGCCGAGGTCGCGGTGGAGAGCATCGACTTGGCGTCGGCCGCGCTGATCCCGGCCACCGAGTAGACGTTGACCTTCACGCCGGCCGCGGAGGTGCCGGAGATCCTGCTGAACGGCCCGGCGCCCCAGGCGAAGTCGCGCACCTTGCTCGCGGTCGCCTTGGTGACGGTCCGCCCCGCCGCACCGGGGGTGTCCACCGAGGTGCCGGTCGCGGGCACCAGCAGGCCGGACGGGTGGTCCAGGGTGACGGTGAAGTCGGAGGCCACCGAGTAGAAGGACTCGCCGTTGTTGGTGTACGGGTCGAGGTGCCAGCCGGCCGCGTCCCGGATCGCCAGCACGGGCAGGGCGTTGCCGAGGAAGTTGTACGCGCCGTCGTGGCCGAAGCGGTCCGCGCCGCTCGGCACGGTGATGCCGAGGTCGAAGCCGACGGTGCCGCTCTGCCCCTGGGCGAGCGGTGCCGGCAGGGTGACCTTGAGCGCGGTGCAGTCCACCGAGAGTGGGGCGGGCGTGCCCCCGGTCACGTTGGTCACCGTGATCGGGGTGCTGGGGCAGCTTCCGTGGGCGTTGTCCCACAGCCGCAGGTACACCTCGTTCAGCGGGGCGGGCGAGGCGTTGGTGAAGCTCACGCTCTCGTGCCCGGTCCAACTGCCGCCGGAGGCGTCGCTGGTGAGGTCGACGGTGTACCCGGGCGAGGCCGGGGTGCGGGTCGGGTCACCGGGCTGGGGCGGGGTGGTGCCGCCGGAGGCGTCCAGGGTGATGTCGTCCAGCACGAAGCTGGTCTGCAGGCTGGAGTCCTCGACCCCGGTGAAGGCGAGCGTCACGGTCTGCCCCGCGAACGCGGAGACGTCGACGGTCTTGTGCGCGTACCCGTCCTGGGCGTCCAGGTTGGAGTAGGTGGCCAGGGTGGTGGAGCCGAGCTTGACGGTCAGTTTGTCGTAGGCGGTGCTGGTGGTGGTCTCGGCGGTGTCGACGTGCAGCCAGAACCCGAGCGTCGCCGTTCCGCACCCGGCGGGGAGGGTGACGGACTGCGAGAGCGTGTCGGTGTGGGTCGAGCCGTAGCCGTCGAGCCAGGCGTAGGAGCTGCCGGAGTGCGCACTCTGGCCACTGTCGGCGGTGATCGCGCCGCTCGGCGCCGTCCAGGGTGAACTGCCGGACTCGAAACCGCCGTTGGCCACCACCTGGGCGGGTGTGCAGTCCGCGGCGCTCGCCACATTGGGGGTGGCGAGCGCCGCGAGGCCGGTGGCCGCGAACAGGGCGGCGCCGGTCAGGGCATGCAGGAGTCTTCTCATCGGAACCTCTCGTGGGGAGCGGGCCGGGAGCAGCAGCGTGACAGCAAACCCGCATCTTTGAAAGGCGCATGACACAAAGCGGCCGGCACCCACCGGGCACCGGGCACCGCGGAGAACGGACTACGGACCACCGACTACGGGCTGAACGGACCACCGAGCACCGGCCGCGGAGCAGCGCCCGGCCAGGCGGCCGACCGGAGGGTCAGCGCGGGTCGACCAGCTCCTGGGCGAAGACCGTACCGAGCGGCTCCGGCCCGATGTACTGCTGGCAGTTGCAGGGCCGCGCCTCGAACTGCAGCGGGCGGCGGTCGGCGTCCCAGGCGGTCGGGGCCTCGACTTCCTCGTGACAGCGGCCCTGCTTGTCGTGCTTGGCCAGGTGGTGGGTGCAGCCGCAGATCGGCTCCGGCGGACGGTTGGCCGCCTCCAGGGCCGCGTGCCGGCGCTCGGTGGCGGCGAGCAGTTCCATCTTCCGCTCGTGCCGCACCTTCAGCGCCTGCCGGGCGTCCTTCACGATCCACCCGCTGCCGTACAGGACGACGGGCAGCACCCACCACATGCTGAGTATCTGGTCCACTGACTCTCCCCCATCGCACCGGTTCCGGCGGCTGATCATACTGCCGACCAGGGCCTACCGGACCCGACGGAACGGCGGCCACCGCGCCGACCGGCCCGCGCGGCCGACTACTCACCGCACTCGCCCCCTCCGCCCCGGTCGCCGGGCCCACCGGGTCCGCCGCCCGCCCGCCGTCCGACCACCGGTCGGCTGACCAGCGGAATCGTCTGGCCCGCCGCTCACTTCCAGCGCGCCCGTTTACGTCCGATTCATACCTTGTATCCTGGTTCTGTATCCGTTGCGTGACCTCCGCGGGGCGACACCGTCGGGAGTTGAGGAGTGCGGACATGGCCGAACGGGACGGCACCGAGAAGCGGGGGCGGCTGAACCGCCCGCTGGTGCTCGCCGCCGCCGTGGCGCTGGTCGACCGCGAGGGCCTGGCCGCACTGACCATGCGCCGACTGGCCACCGAGCTGGGCGTCGAGTCGATGGCCCTGTACCGCTACACCCCGGGCAAGGAGGGCCTGCTCGACGGCCTGATCGAGTCCTTCTTCACCGAGGTCAACGCCCGGCTGCGGACCAGCGCCGCGGCCGGCCCGCACGAGTCCGAACGGCGCCGGCCCGGGTGGCGCCTGGAACTGCGCCGGATCGCCCGGTCCTTCGCCGTCGCCGCGCACGCCCACCCCGAGATCCTGCCGCTGGTCGCGACGCGGCCGCTGACCGTCCCGCTGGCCCGCCGGCCGGCGCCGGTGCTCGAACTCACCGAGCACATCCTCGCGGTGCTCGGCCGGGCCGGCTTCGACGACGCCACCGCGCTGGCCGTCTACCGCACCTTCGTCGCCTGGAACCTCGGCTTCCTGCTGGTGGGCAAGCGCCAGGTGGTCGACAACCCGGACGAGCCGGAGCCGGTCCTGCGGCTCGGGCTGCACCGGCTGCCCGCCGCCGAGTACCCCCGGCTGCGCGCCCTCGCGACCCGCTTCGCCGAGTTCGACGACGAGGCCGAGATGCTGACCGGCCTCGACAGCCTGCTCGACGCGATGCCGCAGCCACCCCTTGACGCGTTCTACGACGGCGACGCATCCTGAGGATACGAGGTACACGTCGGACATATCCGCCGATATCGGCGCCACCGAGCGAGCCGCCGGCCATGGCTCCGGCCGCAGTTCCGGCCGCAGTTCCCGCGACGGTTCCGGCAATGGTTCCCGCAACGGTCCGGCCACGCTCCCGCGGCGCCCGGAAGAAGTCCCCCATGTCCGCCGTTCCGAACGCATCACCCCACGACGACATCCTGCGCCTCCACGTCACCGCCAAGGACCCGGAGGCCCTGCGCGCGCTGCTGCGCGAGAACCGCCCCGACGTCGGCGGACGCCCGCACGTCGAGGCGGACGGCCGCATCGGCATCGACGTCTACACCACGGCCGACCGGATCCCGGACCTCGAACGCGAAGGCGTGACGATCACCCGGACCGGCAACGCCAGCGAGGCCGGGCGCGCCGCCCAGGCCGAGGTCGGCGGCGGCGACCGGTTCGCCCCCGACGACGCCGTCCCGCGCGGCCTGGCCGCCAAGCTCACCGACTGACCCGGGAGGCCCGTCATGACGTACCTGAACGTCACCGAGGTCGAGTCAGCCGTGACCAGCCTGGCCGCCGCCTACCCCGACCTCACCCAGCTCGTCACCCTGCCCGAGCCCACCTTCGAAGGCCGCACCGCCCACGCCCTGGTGATCGGCGAACCCTCGCCGACCCCCAAGCCGTGCGTGATGATGATCGGCGGCGTGCACGCCCGCGAGTGGGGCAGCTGCGAGATCCTCGTCCACCTGGCCGCCGACCTGCTGGAGGCCCACCGCGACGGCACCGGCCTCGGCTACGGCGGCACCCGCTTCACCGCCGGCCAGGTCAGCGGCCTGCTCCAGCGAGTCGACCTGGCGATCTACCCGCTGGTCAACCCGGACGGCCGGCACTACAGCCAGACCGTCCGGCCGATGTGGCGCAAGAACCGCAACCCGGTCAACGCCGGTGGCAACCCGAACCCGGACTGCGTCGGCGTCGACCTCAACCGCAACTACGACTTCCTCTTCGACTTCGTCACCGCCTTCGACCCGAAGGCCACCCCCCAGGTCTCGACCGACCCGTGCGACCAGCAGGTCTACGCCGGCCCGAGCCCGTTCTCCGAGCCGGAGACCCGCAACGTCCAGTGGCTGCTGGACCAGCTCCCGCTGACCCGGTGGTTCGTCGACGTGCACAGCTACTCGCAGGACATGCTCTACAACTGGGGCGACGACGACAACCAGTCGGTCGACCCCGACATGAACTTCCGCAACTCCGAGTACGACGGCAAGCGCGGCCTGCCCGGCGACCCGGCGTACTCCGAGTACATCCCCAAGGACGACGAGGACGCCGCCGTGCTGCTCGCCGAGGCGTTCTGCAAGGGCGTCAACGGCGTACGCGGCCTGTCCTACAAGCCGATGACCGGCTTTCACCTGTACCCGACCAGCGGGACCAGCGACGACTACGTCTACTCCCGCGCCTTCGCCGACCCCGACCAGGGCAAGGTGCTCGGCTTCACCGTCGAGTGGGGCACCGAGTTCCACCCGCGCTGGGCGGAGATGCAGGAGATCATCCTCGACGTGGACGCCGGGCTGGTGCAGTTCTGCCTGGCCACCGCCTGACCCGGTCACCGCCTGACGCACCCCGAGCCCGAGCCACAGTGCCCGACAGCAGGGCGCCCGCCACGACCGTTCGTGGCGGGCGCCCTGGCGCGTGATCGCGTGCTCGGCGGGTGCTCAGGCGGCCCGGTGGAAGAAGAACGGGTCGATGGACGGCGGCACCCGGGTCACGCCGTCCGTGCTGAGCAGTTGGTGGGTGGTGAAGTCGGCGTTGCGCTGATAGGTCACGCCGACCGGGAAGTTGGCCCGGTCCGGGGTGTTGTTGCCGGCGAAGACCCCGTAGAAGTCCTTCCCGATCGCGAGCATCCGGAGGTAGTCGCCCAGGAAGGGCAGCCCCTGGGCAATCGGGACGTTCGCCGGTGCCTGGTGCAGCACGTCGGACTCCGGCGCGGTCCGCCAGTTGTCGGCGGTGACCTCAAGGAGCGTCGTCCACTGGTTCCGGGCGAACCGCTGGTACACCAGACCGACCAGCCCGTCCGAATTGACGGCCAGCGACGGGTTCTTGGCGTCGGTGACGTCGTCACGCACCTGCTGCCAGGTCTGTCCTCGGTCGCCGGAGTGCCGGACGTGCAGGGTGTTGTCGACGCCGTCCGGACCGCCGGCACGGTCGCACCAGGCGATCCAGACCCGGTCGGCGTTCGTGGGGTCCACCGCGATCGTCAGGTCGCCGCCGAGCCGCTCCTGGCCCATGGTCGAGTTGAACGCGACGAAGCGGTCGGTCGCGACCCGCTGGCCAGGCGCGCTGTCGGTGGCGTCCTTGAGGTCCTGGAAGGTGTCGGCGCCGAGGCCTCCGCCGTCGTCCCGGGTCACCACGATGTCGAAGGTGACATCGGTGACCGGGTTGCCGCCGTCATTGGTCCGCCAGCTCTCGAACGCCGCGTAGACCGTGCCGTCGGGGTGCACGGCGAGGCGCACCGGCGGCCCGTCCTGGCCCGCCGGATCACGGTGTTCGATCACCGTGGGAAGGAATCCCGCCGGTGCGGGCGCCGTCCGGGCGTCGCCCGAGACATCCACGATGGCGGTCCGCGGCCCCGGACCGTTGTTCCCGACGTAGACCCGGTCGTGGTCGGCGCCGTCGGCCGTCACCGTGTCGGCGATGATCCACGGCTGGTCCTCGCGGTCCCGGCTGACCAGGAGCTCCATGGGCGCGGTCGAGCCGATGCCCGGCGCCCGCAGGATCTGCATCCTGGTGATCGGCGGCCGGTGCAGCGCGGCCCTGCCGTTCAGGATGCCCGCGTACAGGGCACCGCCCCGGGCCGCGAAGGCGACCGTGATGTCGGCGGTGCCGAGCCCCGGCGCGGCACCGGGCACGATGGTGTGCAGCGCCCAGCTGTCGCCTCCGTCGGTGGACACGTAGACCGGCGCGAGCGGGCCCTCCATCGGGTCGGGGGTGAAGGCGGTCGCCACCATCGCGGTGGGCTGTTCCGGGTCGACCGCCAGGAACGGTTCGGCGTCCTGGGTCGCGGTGCCGCTCAGCGCCTTCGGGGTGATGTTGACGACCTTGAGGGTGGGCATGTCGGCTCACCTCCGTTCGCGCAGCACGGCGAGCTCGTGCGCCGGCTGGTAGTCCTCGGGGTGGATCAGTTCGTACGGGGCGAGCTCGCGCAGGTCGTCCTGGGTGGCGTGCAGGAGCCACAGCCCCTGCTGGCCGGCCTTGGGCTTGGGCACCCGGAAGTGGTGGGCGTCCCGGCTGTTGGGGTACAGCACGGCGACGGTCGCACCGGTCACCGGGCCGCGCTCGACCTGGGTGATGCCGATCGTCGCCCGCCACCAGTCCGGCGCGTGCTCGGACCAGCGGTCGGCACTGCCGACGCCACCGGTACCACCGGCACCACCGGCACCACCGGCCCGTTCCAGGCCGACCACCGTGCCGACGACCACGGCGTCCGCCTCGGCGGCGTGCGCGGCCAGGTCCTGGTGGCGGATCTCCCGCTGCACCGAGGTGAACGGCAGCTCGTCGGCCGTGGTGGCGGCGAGCGACACGTGCGGTTGGACTGCCTCGGCCGGCAGCCGGCCCACCTCGGTGACGCCCAGGGCCTCCCCGTACACCATTCCCTGGGTGAAGAACGCGGCCCGGTCGCCGACCCCCATCAGCTCGGCGTCGGCCGCCAGTTGGACGGTGACCTCGCTGCCCGCGAGCTGCCGGAAGGCCTCCGGCGCGTGCAGCACCTGGTCCACCCGGACCACCGCCGTCCGTTCGTTCCGGCTCTCGGCCGGGACGGCCGCGAGCGAGGTGCCGCCGACCCGGGTGACCGTGCCCACGAAGCTCAGCGGAGCCCGCCGGACGAGTTCGGTCAGCCGCTCGGGTGCGACACCGGGTGTCATGTCCGTCATGACGATCCTCCTCTCGGGTCACCGCGCGGCGCGGGCCGAGGACGGGTGCGCCCGGCGCCACTCGATCCGCGCGCCGAGCAGGCAGGCGGCGGTGACGGCGGCCGCCAGCGCGACCACCAGCCACTCCGCCGCGCCGCTGCCGGCGTCCGGGTCGAGGCCGAGGAGCGTCTCGATCCACTGCGGCCACACCAGGGTGAGCAGGAAGAGCAGTCCGGACAGTCCGCCGAGGGCCGTCTCCAGCCAGAAGCGGGGCCGGACCGGATTCGATTGTCGGAAGGGCATCGCTGCACCTCCCCTTCTCCCCTCGCCCGGGCCGCGCGGCGGCACGACACAGCGCGCGCCGTTCCCGCGCCGCCGTCTGCGCGGCGGCGCGACCGGCCGGGCCGGCCCGGGTCGGAGGTCGCTCCCGTCGGCGCCGCCGGTCGGGGGGCGTGGTCGCCGCGGGAGGTGGTTCTGCTTCGATCCGCAGCGTCGGGGCTGCGGTGGGAGTGCGCCGAGGAGGGCTCGCGGTGTCACCGCGCGTGCCGTCCCCGCGCTGTACGCCTACGAGGCACACGTACGTCGTATACGAGTCTGCTCGCACCCCGCGGGCAGGTCAAGGGCGGGCCGGTCGGCGTCCCGGCTCAGACCGCCCGGACCCGGCCTCAGACCCGGCTCAGGCCCGACCCGGACCCGGATCAGACCCGGGCGCCCAGCATCCGCAGCACCAACTCACCGTAGCGGCGGCCGAGTTCCTCGGGCGTCTCGGTCGAGCGGTCGGTGTACCAGCGGGAGACGTCGATGCCCAACGAGGTGACCGCGCGGGCCGCCGTCCGCACCTCCGAGACCTGGAAGTCGCCGGCCGCCGCGCCCTCCTCGATCAGCGCGCTGACCTCGCGCTCGATGTCCAGCCGCAGCGCCGCGACCACCGCGTAGGCGTCCTCGGGCAGCGCGTGCAGCTCGTAGTTGACCACCCGGCCGACCGTCCGGGCCCGGGCGTGCCAGGCGGTGAACTGCTCGACCAGCCGCCGCATCCGCTCCACCGGGCCGCCCCCGCCGGCCACCGCGTCCCGGACCAGGGCCAGCGTGGCGGCGTGCCCGGCCCGGCTGATCTCGGCCAGCAGGGCGGCCTTGGACTGGTAGTGGATGTACAGCGCGGCCGGGCTCATCCCGGCGGCGGTGGCGATGTCCCGGGTCGTGGTGGCGTGGAAGCCGCGCTCCGCGAACGACTCGACGGCCGCCTGGAGCAGCCGGTACGCCGCTTCGGGGCGGGTATCGGCGCCGGGCAGGGTCGGCCAGAGGTCGGCCATCGGGGTGCTGGTCATGGCGTCATCCTCCCAGAGACCCGGACCGGGACTCGTACAGGTTTTCCCACCGATCGCCGGACGGCCCCGGCGGACGGTCGGCAGGCTGTTGACAGGCTCCCGCACCGACACCATGCTGAGCAAGCGCTTAGTCAGCTAGCGCTCGGCAGTCGCCGCCGGGATCCCGTCGCAGCCGGGGTCCGTCGCGGCCGAGACCCCCGTGGGAAAGGCAGGACGCTCCGTGGTGCACTCCTTCAAGGGCCGGGTGGCCGTCATCACCGGATCGAGCCGGGGCATCGGCCTCGGCATCGCGCGCGAACTGGTCGACCGCGGCGCCAAGGTCTGCCTCACCGCCCGCAACCCCGAGCCGCTGGCCCGGGCCGTCGAGGACCTGGGCGGCCCGGAGAACGCCATCGCCGTCGCGGGCAAGGCGGACGACCCGGCGCACCAGGAGGAGGCCGTCGCCCGCACCCTGGAGGCCTTCGGCCGGCTCGACCACCTGGTCAACAACACCGGCATCAACCCGATCTACGGACCGGTCCTGGGCACCGACGAGGACGCCGCCGCCAAGATCCTGGCCGTCAACGTGCTCGGCCCGCTGGCCTGGACCCGCCGCGCCCACGCCGCGTGGATGGGCGAGCACGGCGGCTCGGTCGTCAACGTCGCCTCGGTCGCCGGCATCCGCGCCTCCGCCGGGATCGGCATGTACGGCGTCAGCAAGGCCGCGCTGATCCGGCTCACCGTCGAACTCGCCGCCGAGCTGGGCCCGCAGGGCATCCGGGTCAACGCCGTCGCGCCCGCCGTGGTCAAGACCAAGTTCGCCGAGGCCCTGTACGAGGGCCGCGAGGAGCAGGTCGCCGCCGCCTACCCGCTCGGCCGGCTCGGCGTCCCCGAGGACGTCGCGGGCGCGGTCGCCTTCCTGCTCTCCCCGGACGCCGGCTGGATCACCGGCCAGACCCTCCTGGTCGACGGCGGGGTCACGCTCGGCGGTGGCCTGTGACGGCCGACCCGGCCGACCCGGCCGACCTGGCCGACCTGGCCGACCGGGGCGTCGTGGTGACCGGCGCCGGCCGGGGCATCGGGGCCGCGCTGGCCCGCGCCTTCGCCGCCGCCGGGGCCCGGGTCGTGGTCAACGACCTGGACGCCGACGCCGCCCACGCCGTCGCCGCGGACTGCGCCGGCACCGCCGTGCCCGGCGACGCGGCCTCCGCCGCCGGCCTCGCCACCCTGGTCGACCGGGCCCGCGCGGCGCTCGGCGAGATCGACGTGTGGTGCGCCAACGCGGGCGTCGCCCCGGTCGGCGGGGCCGACGCGCCCGCCGCCGCCTGGACGAGCGCCTGGGAGGTCAACGTGCTCGCCCACGTCCGGGCCGCCGACCTGCTGCTCCCCCGCTGGCTGGAGCGCGGCGAGGGCCGCTTCCTGTCCACCGTCTCCGCCGCCGGGCTGCTCACCATGCTCGGCTCGGCCCCGTACGCGGTCAGCAAGCACGGCGCGCTCGCCTTCGCCGAGTGGCTCTCCGCGACCTACCGCCACCGGGGCGTACGGGTGCACGCGCTCTGCCCGCAGGGCGTGCGCACCGACATGCTCGCCGCCACCGGCGCCGTCGGCGAGGCCCTGCTCGCGCCGACCGCGCTGGACCCGGCGGACGTCGCCGAGGCGGCGCTGGCCGGGCTGCGCGAGGACCGCTTCCTGATCCTGCCGCACCCCGAGGTCGCCGAGTACTACCGGGTCCGGGCCACCGAGCCGGACCGCTGGATCGCCGGGATGAACCGGCTCCAGCAGGGGCTGGAACGGAGCGAGGTACTGTGAGGGCCTGGCAGGTGGGAGAGCTCGGCGAGCCGGCCGCGGTCATGCGGCTCGCCGAGGACGTGCCGCGGCCGGTGCCCGGCCCGGGGCAGCTGCTGGTCCGGGTGCGGGCCGCCGCCGTCAACTTCCCGGACGCGCTGATGGTGCGCGGGCAGTACCAGGTCCGGCCGCCGCTGCCGTTCACGCCCGGGGTGGAGCTGTGCGGCGAGGTCGCGGAGGGGCCGCGGCGGGGCGAGCGGCTGATCGGCAACCCGGTGCTGCCGCACGGCGCGTTCGCCGAGTACGCGCTGCTGGACGCCGCGGCCGCGTTCGCGGCGCCCGGGGCACTGGACGACGCCGAGGCCGCGGCACTGCACATCGGCTACCAGACCGCGTGGTTCGCGCTGCACCGCCGGGCCCGGGTGCGCGCCGGCGAGACCCTGCTGGTGCACGCGGCGGCCGGCGGGGTCGGCAGCGCGGCGGTCCAGCTCGGCCGGGCCGCCGGGGCCCGGGTGATCGCGGTGGTCGGCGGCCCGGCCAAGGCCGCGGCGGCCCGCGCGCTCGGCGCCGACCTGGTGGTGGACCGGCGGGCCGAGGACTTCGTCGCCGCCGTCAAGGAGGCCACCGGCGGGCGCGGCGCGGACGTGGTCTTCGACCCGGTCGGCGGTGACGCCTACACGGGCTCCGCGCGGTGCGTCGCCTTCGAGGGCCGGATCGTGGTGGTCGGCTTCGCCTCCGGGCGGATCCCGGCGCCGGCGCTCAACCACGCCCTGGTGAAGAACTACGCCGTCCTCGGCCTGCACTGGGGCCTGTACAACACCCATGACCCGCGTGCCGTCCGGGCCGCGCACGAGGAGCTGACGAAGCTCGCCGACCAGGGCACGGTCCGGCCCCTGGTGAGCGACCGGGTGCCGTTGGCGGGGGCCGCGGAGGCGGTCCGGCGGGTCGCCGACGGGCTGAGCACCGGGCGGATCGCCGTCCTCGGCGACTGACCGTCACCGGTCCTGCGGGCTCCGGGAAACCGGGGGCGGCAGGACCGGTGACCGCTGACCGAAACCGGGTGCGCCGGGCCCGTCACCGCTGTCAGGATGCCGGGATGACATCCTTTTCCGCCGCTCGCGACTCGTTGGAGGGCCTGGCCCTCGGGGACGGATTCGGGGAGCGCTGGTTCCCCCTGTTCCGGTCGCCCCAGGACGCGTTCGCGCAGATCCGGGACCGGCGCACGCCGGAGGAGGGCCCCTGGCACTGGACCGACGACACCGCGATGGCGCTGTCGGTGTACGGGATCCTGACCGCCTTCGACGCGGTGCACCAGGAGCGGCTCGCCCAGGCCTTCGGGGCCACCTACCGGGCGGACGCGGGCCGCGGCTACGGGCGCGGCATGCACCTGCTGCTGCCCGAACTGGCCGCGCAGCCCGCGAGTTGGCGCACCAGGGCCCGGGAGCTGTTCGACGGCCAGGGCAGCCTCGGCAACGGCGCGGCGATGCGGGTGGCCCCGCTGGGCGCCTGGTTCCACACCGACCTGGACGAGGCCGCGGAGCAGGCGTCGCTGTCCGCCGAGGTCACCCACGCGCACCCCGAGGGCGTGGCCGGGGCGGTGGCCGTCGCCCTGGCGGCGGCGTTCGCCGCCCGCGGCCGCTCCGGGCCCGCGCCCGTCGGCGCGGAACTGCTGACCGAGGTCGCCGACCGTACCCCGGCCGGCGCCGTCCGCGACGGGCTGCGGCAGGCCGCCGGGCTGTCCCCGGCCACCGAGCCGTGGCGGGCGGCCGACCTGCTCGGCAACGGGCAGCGGGTCCGGGCGAGCGACACCGTGCCCTTCGCCCTGTGGTCCGCCGCGCACCACGTGGACAGCCTGACCGACGCCCTCTGGACCACCGCCGAGGGCCTCGGCGACGTGGACACCACCTGCGCCATCACCGGCGGCGTGGTCGCCGCCCGCACCGGCCTTGCGCAGGTGCCGGCGGAGTGGCTGGCCTGCCGCGAAGCCCTGCCCGACTGGGTCGCCGAGGCCGAGGGCGCTGCCTGACGGTCCGGCAACCTGCGGTCCGGTCCGCAGGCGCCCACGCGGGGGCAGCTCACCAGGAACAGAGCCGACCCGGCGAGGGCGCGACGGGGTCGGGACACGGCGGTTCGGCCTTCGGGGAAGGAGCTTCGGGAAGAAGCTCCGGGAGAAGGACGTCAGGGGTGAGGGAAAGGGGCCGGATCGGCCGCGGGGGGCCTTCGCCGGCGTGCTGCCGTTCCCGGCCATCCGAATCGAGTCGAGCACCTGCCGCAGCGTCGGGTCGGGCGGCCGGCGGGGGCACGCGTCCACCTCGATCAGTGCGGGTACGCCGTCCCGGACGATGACGCGGCGCCCTACGAGCGCCCGGGTGCCACCGTTCATCACGCGGAACGCGTCGGGCTGGCGGATCCCGGCGCCGACGCTCAAGCACGCCCTGGTGAAGAACTACTTCCTGCCGCCGAACGCCGCGGCGAGCGCCTCGGACACCTTGGCCCGGGTCTGCGCGCCCGGGGCGATCACGGTCACGTTCCCGCTCGCCTCGGTGTCGCCGACCACCAGGAACCGCACCGCGGGGTTCGCCGGGGCGATCTGCGTCACCGCCGCGACCTGGGTGCTCCCGACGGCCAGTACGACGTCGCACTTCCGCGCCACCAGCGTGTTCGCGTACGGCACGGCGTTGCCGACGGACTGGTCCCCGATCACCGGCAGGCTCGACACCTTGGCCGCCGTGGCCGCCGAGCTGTCCTGCATGGCTCCCCACACCACGGCTGCCTCCGCCGCCGCGACCCCCTGCTGGTCGGTCAGCAGGCAGGCCTGTGTGACCGCGTACTGCCGGGCCCGCGCCGGCGGTTCCGCCGCCTCGTCCGGGGCCAGCCAGACGGCCACACCGACGGTCCCGACCAGGCAGGCGCCGGCCAGGGCCGCGGAGACGGTCCGCCGCTTCCCGGCCTTCCAAAACCTACTGCTCATTGAGCCGGTGCGGGTGCTCGGGGTTCACGGTGCAGACGAACACCCGGAGCGAGCCGTCCCGCCCCATGACGACCTGGGTCGGGGTGTTCAGTCCGTCAGTGAGGTCGTCCGCCTCCTCGACGGGACGCCAGCTGATGTTTCCGCCGTCCCACTCCGTGGTGGCGGCGGTGACCAGCAGGCGCATCGCCGCGCCGCACTCGCACACCATCGGGCTGTAGCCGGTCAGGTGCCACGAGGCGAAGCCACCGGCCTTCCAGCCCGGAGCGATGGACAGGTCGTACTGGTACCGGGGGAAGCTCCGGCCGCGCTGCTCCTCCCAGCTGCGGACGGATGCCCGCAGCGCCTCGGGGAGCAGTTCGATGTCCGGGTACTCGGTGACCTGCTCCGGATGCGCCAGGCATGGCTCCGGAAGGTAGCCGTCCGTGCCGACGACCGTCAGACGGGGAGGTTCCCGAAGCGGGTCGGTGACCTCCGCGGAGTTCCGCCAGATCAGTCGGACGTCTATTTTGTGGTCTTCCCCGTGCGCGTCGAACGGGCACCAGAGGAGCTGCAGCAGGTCCGTTCCCTCCGGGAATCCCAGGGTCGGCGCATCCGAACGGAAGATCTGGAGTACCGGAAGCAGCGGGATCGGGGAATCATCCGAGAGTTCCGGCGCGTATTTCCCGCGTTTGGCGAGGGCCTTCAATTCCAGGCGCTCGTCGTCGGTGGGCCCGGTGGGCCGGCCTTCGGAGTCGAGTCGGCTCCAAGCTTCGGCCAGCAATCGCCTGGACTTCCGGATGTTTTCCACGAGTTCACCCCTGGACTTCCGGTGTACGGCGGTGCAGGTGGGCCAGACCTCGTTCGAAGGCCACAGCAGCATGCCTCCGACGGAGCTGTCGGACGCCTTTGGGTCACCCGGTCGCGGGTGGAGGCGGGTGGCGGTGGTCGCGTGGTGTCGAAGCCCGGGAAAGAGCGCTTCGATGTCCATCGGCCGGGCCGGTGTGGTGCGGGACAATGCAGGCCTCCGGAGTGGCAAAAGTCGCGTCATTGTAGCGCATGCTTTCCGGCCCGCGCGGGGCGCGCGGGCCGGAAAGCGTCTCACCAGAGACGGAACCCCGAGGTGACGGGGTTGGCGGCCGGATTGTCCAGGAATCCGGACAACTGGAACCCCTTGTTTCCGTAGGCAGAGAATTCCAGGCGGATCGGCGCGGGATTTCCGCCTTCATAGACCGGGGTCACGGAGTACTGGACGGTTTCACCGTTCTTGACTGCCTGGTAGATCGGTTTCTCGATCAGGTCGCGCATCAGGGGCGTGTTGATGGGGTTCTGCGTCAGGGTGACCAGGTTGTACTGGGCGAGGGGTCCCTTGCCCGGGCCGCCCAGCCGGTTGGCCAGCAGGTGGCCGCGCCCCTCGTTCCAGTTCGTGCCGTGACCGCGCCAGCCCGGGGGGAGCTCCGCGCTGTCCGCCGCGGTTCCCTTGTCGAGCATCGGCTTGCTGACCGAGGCGTGCATGGTGCCGGGCCGGCCCTGCGCGTCCGGGGCCTCGAACCTGACGCTCCCGTCCCAGTCGTAGTGGTCGCCGCCGCAGTTGTGGACCAGCAGCGGGGTGGTGCCGGCGAGGACGTAATAGGTGTGGAGGCCGTCGACCGTCAGGTCGTAGGTGGTGGCACCGGCCTCGTAGCGGCGGGTGCCCCGGACGGTGGCGGTGCCGGTGGGGGTCTGGAGGCGGTCGCCGGGGCGGAGCTCCTTCGCGGGGACGAAGGCGTTCCGGGTGACGTCGTAGAAGGGGTGGTTGTCGGTGGTGGTCAGGGTCGACGCGGCGGGTGCGGTGGCCGTGGCGGCGGAGGCCTCGGGGGCGACGCCGGGAGTGGCCGACAGGGTGGTGAAGGCCGCGACCGCGGCGGCGAGGCCGAGGGCGAGGCGCTTCAGCGCCCCGGACCGGCGGGTTCCGCCGGCCTCGGGAGCGACTCCGCGGGTGTCGGGGGTGTCAGGAGTGTCGGGGGTGACGGTGACGTCGACGTAGTCGTGATCGGTCGTGGTGACGATGACCTTGTCGACCCTGTGCGTCTCCGTACCCTCCGTACCCGGGACGGAGTTGCCGATCTCGTCGCCTTCCTTGATCTGCGCGATCGGCTTGGTGCTGCCGTCGGCCATCAGGACCGGGGTGGCGCCGGTGAAGCTGTGCGTCTCGCAGGCCTCCGCCCGTCGGCCGCCCGACCCCGAGCCGGAGCGCTCCTTGGCGGCGCGGGCGCCGGCGCCGAAGGAACCGCCGGCCGCCCCGCCGACGGCTCCGTCGATGGCTCCGCTGACGGTGGCGTTTCCCGCGCCGGACCAGCTGCAGCCGGCCTGGGCGGAGCCGCAGGTGACGCCGTAGTTGAGGGCGCCGGTGGCGGCTCCTGAGAAGCCGCCGATGGCGGTCTCCTCCAGGACGGTGGTGACGGCCCGGGGCAGGACCTTGCCCACCACGGTCTGGGCGAGCTTGCCGCCGAGGGCTCCGCCGATGCCGCCGCCGACGGCTCCGCCGAGGGCGCCGAGGCCGGCGGCCATCGCGAAGTTCCCGATGGAGCAGGCGCCCTGCTGGCCGCCGAGGCATTTGGCGCCCTGGTCGACGGCCCCGCCGGCCGCGCCGGCGAGGGCGCCGCAGGCCATGGCACCGGGGATGGACATGGTGCCGCCGGTAGCGACCGTCACCACGGCTTCGCAGCCCATGAAGACGGCGGCCGAGACGGCGAACGAGGCGATGGTGGCGGCGTGGTCCTTGACGTACTGGGTGACGCCCTTGGCCGTCTCGACCACGGTGTCGCGCGCGGTGGCCACGAACTGCTCGGTGGCGTGGTACGCCTGGGCGATCTGCTGCCGGGCCTGGCTGACGTAGGCGGCCGTCTGTCGTTGGAGTCTGGCGATGTTGTCCTTGATCCGGGCGATGTCCTGTTCGAGCGCCCGGTGGATGCGTTCGGCCTGCCGGACGGCCGCCTTCACCGCGTCGTGGTAGGTGTCGACGACGAAGTTGTAGGCGTCCCTGGCACGGTCGGCGACCCAGCTGGTGGCGGCGTGGTAGGTCTCGGTGACGGCGTGCCACGTCGAACTGGCCGCACTGGTCACCGCGTTCCAGGCGGAACTGGCCACGCTGACGACCTTGTTGACGGCCTTTCCGGCGAAGCTCTTGATGCTGCCCCAGAGCCCGTGCCCGCTCGGGTCGGTGCCGCTGAAGGGGTTGTCGCCGGCGTAGGCGAACGGGTTGCCCGCGGCCGAGTTGGGCGTGGGGCTGAGCGACCAGGTGTCCTTGTTCATGAACTGGCCGGTGCCGGGGTTGTACCAGCGGGCGGCCATGTTGACCCGGCCGGTGGACTGCTCCGTCCAGCCGCTCTGGTAGCCGAGCTGGCCGATCGAGGCTCCGCTGGCGCCGATCGAGGCACCGAAGGGGTCGTACGCCACGGAGGCGGTGAGGGCGGTGCCGGTGGCGGTGAAGTTGGCGACGACGTCGGTGTGCTGGTCGGTGAACGCGAGCGTGTTGGTGGTGGGCTGGCCCACGGTGCCGATGCCGATCAGGTCGCCCGCGACGCCCCGGCCGTACGTGCTGGCGCCGTCGGAGGCGATCAGATTGCCCTGGCCCGAGTAACTGAAGGTCCGGGTGCCGGCCCCCGTGGTCTGGCCGGTGACGACCCGGCCGAGGGCGTCCATGGTGTAGCGCTGGGTGCCCTGCACGGCCTGCTGGCCGAAGGCGTCGGAGCCGTTGGCGGCGTTGGTGAGGCCTGCCTTGACGTTGGTCAGGGTCCCGCGCGCGCTGTAGGTGTACATCGCGCTGCCGTCACCGGTGAGCTGGTTGCGCTCGTCGTAGGTGTAGACGTTGCCGCCGACCCGGATGCGGTTGCCGGAGGCGTCGTACTCGTAGGCCGTGGTGGTGGTCCCGTTGTTCCAGGAGGTGAGGCGGTTGGCGTGGTCGTAGGTGTAGGTGTTGGTGGTGGGCCCGGCGAAGCCCTGGGTGGTCTTGGAGGTCAGGTTGCCGGCGGGGTCGTAGCCGTATCCGATGGCGGCGATGGTGCCGCCGCCGGGCTTGGCGAGGGTGTCGTTGGTGAGCCGGTGCAGCTTGTCGTAGCCGAAGGTGCGGACGTTGCCGCCGGTTCCGTAGGTGATGGTGGCCGGCTGGTTGAGTGCGTTGTAGCCGAGGCTGAGGGAGGTGCCGGTGACCGGGTCCTTGAGCGCGTTGAGTCGGCCCGCGCCGTCGTAGCCGTAGGTGGCGGTGCCGGCGGCGTCGGTGCGCGAGGTCATCAGGCCGTCGACGTTGTACGCGAAGCTGCTGGACCCCCCGCTGCCGCTCGCGGTGAGCAGGCTGCCGCGGTCGTTGTAGCTGAAGGTCTCCGAGGTGGCCGCGATGGTGGTGCCCACGGCGGCGGTGGACGCGCTGGTCATCCGACCGTCGGAGTCGTAGTCGAACGCGCGGGTGGCGGTCTCGGCTTCGGCCCCGCTGCCGCTCTGGGAGGTGACCTGGTCGAGGTCGTCGTAGCCGAGCTGCTGACGCACCCCGCCGGGGGCGATCTGCAGGGTCGGACGGCCGGCCGCGTCGTAGACGGTCCGGCTGGTGCGGTCGGCGTCGGCGGTGTAGGTGTACGCGGCCGTGGAGACCGCCGGTTCGGTGACGCTCTCCGGCAGGTTCCAACTGTTGTAGCCGTAGATCCAGTTGTGGTTGCGGCCGTCGGTGATGCGGGTGCGGTGGCCGGCCGCATCGTAGCCGAACCCGGTGGTGATCGAGGAGGTGTCGCTGATCGGCTCGGTCTGGCTGGTCAGCGCGCCGGAGGCGTCGTAGGTGTAGCGCTCGGTGCGGCCATTGGGGTTGGTGGTGGAGAGCAGCCGGCCGCCCGCGTCGTAGGTGGCGGTGCTGGCAGCGAGGACGGTGGTCCCGTCCAGGTCGAGCCTGCGGGTCTGCACCACGTTGCCGAGCTGGTCGTACGTCAGCTTGGTCCAGGTGCCGTCGGGCGCCCTGCTGGTGGCGGGCCGGCCCATGGCGTCGTACTGGACCTGGGTGATGTTGCCTGCGCCGTCGGTGGTGGAGACGGCCTCGCCGACCTGGTTGTAGCCGGTGGAGGTGGTGATGCCGCCGGGGCTGGTGACGGAGGCGGGGAAGGCGCCGCCGGGGTTGCTCGCGGAGGGGGCGTAGGAGTAGGTGGTGGTGGCGGAGACCGGGCTGGGGTAGCGCTCCAGCGTGGTGGCGGTGATCCGCCGGCCGAGCCAGTCGTAGGTGGCCCGGGTCTCGGCGCCGCCGCGACTGATGGTCGAGAGCACCTGGCCGGCCGCGTCCCGGACGGTCCGGGTGGTGCCGTTCTTCGGGTCGATGGTGACGGCCAGGTCACCGAGCTGGGTGTAACGGTAGGTGGTGACGCGCTGGAGCGCGTCGGTGCTCTTGGTGATGTGCCCGTCGGGGTCGTACTCGCGCGTGGACTTGGCTCCGGTGATGGTGCCGCTGCCGTCCGGTTTGGTGTAGGCGGGCAGGGTCACGCTGGTCGCCCGGCCGCCCGCGTCGTAGGCGGTGGTGACGGTGTTGCCGTTCGGGTCCTGCGTCTCGGTGACGTCGCCGAAGGTGTCGTATCCGACCGTGGTCGTGGGGTGCATGGCGACGGGGGTGCCGCCGCCGGTCTCGACGTTGACGGTGGGGGCGCTGGTGAGCACCTGGTGACCGGCTTCGTCGTTGAGGTAGCTGGTCTTGTTGCCGACCGGGTCGGTCATCTCGACCGGCAGGCCGCGCTGGTCGAGCTTCCAGCTGACGGTGGCCTGCTGGGTGGTGGTGGAGGTGATGGTGCCGCCGGTGCGGCCGTTCTTGGTGAGGTTGGCGATGTCGCCCGCCTGGAGGGCCCAGCGGTAGAGCTGGACGTTGGAGACCTGGCCGTTCATCAGGTCGCGCGGCCAGTCGTTGGCCGGCATGGTGGCGCCGATGACGGTACCGGCCGTGCCGTTCCATGCGGTGGTGTTGGTGCCGGTGCCGGCCAGGGCGCCGTCCACGTAGAGCCGCATGGTGCCGGTCGGGCCGTCGAAGACGCCGACCACGTGGGTCCAGGTGTTGAGCTTGGGCGCGGCGGTGCCGGAGGAGGCGGTGCACCACACCGGGTTGTAGGCGTCGGTCGAGGTGGTGTGGAAGGCCCAGCCGACCGCCGGGGAGTACTGGAGGATGAAGGCTGCGGTCTGTGATCCGCTCTGGGTGACGATGCTGCGGTAGTCGGAGAAGTCGGAGACCTTGGCCCAGGCCGAGACGGTGTACGAAGCCGTGGTGTTGAGCACGGAGGCGGTCTTGACGGCACCGCCGGTGCCGTCGAAGGTGGCCGAGGAGTCGGTCCAGCCAACGGCCTTGAGCGCGGTGGCGTCACGGTTGGCGCCGCCGGCGTCGGGCACGGTGGGACCGTTGGTCTGGTCGAGCTTCCAGGCGGCGGCGGGCTGGCTGAGCCGGACGGCGCTGGTGCGTCCGGCGGAATACAGGGTGCCGGCGTCGGTGTCGGAGATCGCCCGCTGGTACAGCTGGACGTTGGCGATCTGGCCGTTCATCAGGTCACGGGCATTGCCGGTGGCCGCCTGGGTGGCACCGAGGTAGACCTTGCCTGTGGCGTTCCACGGCGTCGGGTTGGTGCCGGTGCCGCCCAGGGCGCCGTTGACGTACAGCCTGATCGCGCCGGTGGCGGAGTCGTAGACGCCGACCAGGTGGGTCCAGGTGTTGGTCTTGACCGCGGCGAGGCCGGAGGAGGCCTGGCTGTAGCCGGTGTTGAGGTTGTCCGCACCGGCGATGGTGAAGGCCCAGCCGCTGTTCTTGTCGAAGCCCAGCAGCATCGCGAGGTTGTTGGTGCCGCCCTGCATCACGGCGGCGTGCCAGGTGCCGGTGTCCGCGATGTTGACCCAGGCGGAGGCCGTGAAGGAGGTGGCGGTGTTCAGCACCGGGCCGGTGCTGGCGATCACGGCTCCGTTGTTGTCGAAGGCGGCCGCGTCGCCGGTCCAGCGGACGGTGTTGGGTACGGTGCCGGGGTAGCCGTTGCCCGTGCCGTCGGGGACGTTGAGCCCGGAGGTCTGGTCGAGCCTCCAGGCGGCCGCCGCCGGCCGCGGCGCGTTGGTGGTGCCACCGCCGCGTCCAGTGGTGAACAGGGCCGAGGCGTCGGCGTCGCCGAGCGCCCGCTGGTAGGCCTGGACGTTGGCGACCTGGCCCTTCATCAGGTCACGGGCGGGGCCGGTGGCGGCCTTGGTGGCACCGATGACGAGTGCGCCGCCGCCGCTCCACGGGGCTGGGTTGGTGCCGGAGCCGGCCAGGGCACCGTTGACGTACAGCCTGATCGCGCCGGTGGCGGAGTCGTAGACGCCGACCAGGTGGGTCCAGGTGTTGGTCTTGACCGCGGCGAGGCCGGAGGAGGCCTGGCTGAAGCCGGAGTTGGCGGCGTCCCGGCCGGAGACGGTGAAGGCCCAGCCGCTCCAGCGGTCGAAGCCCAGCAGCATGGAGAGCTGGTTGGTGCCGCCCTGCATCACGGCGGCGTGCCAGGTGTCGGTGTCCGCGATGTTGACCCAGGCGGAGACCGTGAAGGAGGTGGCGGTGTTCAGCACCGGGCCGTTGGTGGAGACGGTGCCGCCCGTGCCGTCGAAGCCGGCCGCGCCGCCGGGCCAGCTGACCGCGCCCGCGGTGGTCGCGTTGTTGCCGGTGCCGGAGGCGTCGGGGACGGTGCCGCCGGCCGCCTGGTCCAGGACCCACCAGCCGACCGGGTTGCCCGCGCTGTCGAACTGGACCGAGCGGCTGGTCTGCTGGCCGGTCGCGTCGTAGGTGCTGGTGGTGGTGTGGGTGGCGCCGGTCGCGTCGCGCAGTTGCTGGGCGGCGACGTGGTCGTCCGGCGTGTAGCTGAGCGTGGTCGTGCGGTTGACGCCGTTCGGGTCCACGGTGGTGGCGGTGGTGCGGTTGGCCGCGTCGAAGACGTTGCGGGTCACCGTGGCGCCGTTGTTGGTGCGCTGTTCGACGACGTTACCCGCGGCGTCGTAGGTGTTGGACTGCAGGACGTACGACTGGGCGCCGGTCGGGTCGGTGCGCGTGACGGTCGCGGTGAGCCCGTTGTCGGTGTAGGTGTACTTGGTGACGTTGCCGTTGACGTCGGTCAGCGAAGCGAGCCGGCCGGCCGGGTCGTAGGCGCGCGAGGACTGCACCAGGTCCTTGGCCGGGGAGGGGTCGGCCGGGTCCCCGGTGTAGTTCTTCAGGGTCTGGGTCAGCAGTCGGCCCAGCGCGTCGTAGGCGGTCGCGGTGGTGTTGCCACCGGGCGAGGTCTCGCTGGTCCGGACGCCGCTGGGGTCGTAGGTGTTGCGGGTGACGCCTCCGGCCGCGTTGGTGGTGGTCTCCAGCTGGTCGTAGGCGTTGTAGGTGTTGCCGACGGTACGCGGGGCGTCGCCGCCGCTGAGGTCGGTGACGGTCTGCGAGGTGACCAGTCCGTCGGCGTCGAAGACGCTGGTGGTCCTCGCCTGGTGCACCGCGCCGGTGACCCGGTTGGTGGTGGGCGGGTCGGTCCGGGAGTCCTGCTGGCCGGCCTTGTTGTAGGTGTAGCTGGTGGTCAGCCCGGCCGGGTAGGTGTCCGAGACGGCGGTCTTGGTGAGGATCTGGCCGAGGTTGTCGTACGTGAACCGGGTGACCAGTCCGCTGGGCGCGGTCACTGAGGCGATGTCGCCGTTGTGGTTGTACGCGATGGTGGTGACGGCACCGCCGGGTGAGGTGGTCCGGTACGGCAGGCCCTTGGGCGCGAGGCCGGAGTCGGCGGCGGCGGTGGTGCCGTCGGTGTAGGCGATCGTGGTGGTGCGGCCGTTGGGGAAGCCGGCCACCGCGGGGGTGGTCACGCCGGTCTGGTTGCCTGCTGCGTCGTAGCTGTAGGAGGTCTGGTAGCTGGTGTCGCCGGCGTCGGCGGAACGGCCGTCGCGGACGCTGGATATCAGGTCGTTGAGCGGGCTCGGGGTGAGCTTGGTGGTGGTGGCGTCCGGCAGGAAGGAGGAGTAGGTGGTCGAGCACTTCTGCCGGGCCTGGTCCTGGCAGGTGGTCTTGGTGATGACGTTGCCGCGGGCGTCGTGGCCGGTGGTGGTGACGTTGCCGTTGGGGTCGGTCTCGGTGAGCAGGAAGCCGGAGGTGTCGTAGCCGTAGGTGGTACGGGCACCGAGCGCGGTGGTCTGCGCGATCATGCGGTTGCCGTTGCGCAGGTCGTGCTCGTACTTGACGGTGCCGCCGCGCGGGTCGGTGACGCCGATGGTCTGCACGGGGGCGAGGCCGCCGGAGTTGGCGCCCGCCGTCCAGTGCGCACCGACCTGGGCCGCGGTCAGCTGAGCTCGGTAGTAGGCGACTTCGGCGATTCTGCCGGGGAAGTAGCCGAGGACGTTGGTCGGACCGCTGGGCCAGCTGTAGGACTCACCCGCGCCGATGTACACGTAGTCGGAGGCCGAGGCGCTCCGGGTGCCGTTGGTGATGCCGACCTGCTTGCCGTCCAGGTAGAGGGTCTGGCTGGTGGCGTTGGCGGCGAGCACGGTGTGGTGCCACTTGCCGTCGTTGACGGTGGCGGGGCTGACCAACTGCCAGCTGGTGCCGTACTGGTCCCAGAACTTGCCGTGCAGCTTGCCGTCGGTGCCCACGTACAGTGCCGGGACCCAGTTGTTGGCGCGCGGGTCATTGCCGTTGACCGGAGCGCCGGCGTAGTCGAACAGCACTCCGCCGGCGGTGGAGCCGCTGTTCATGTTGAACCACAGCTCGACCGAGTCGTTGGCGGTCGACACCTGGATGCTGGAAGGCAGCTTGAGGAAGGAGGAGGTGCCGTCGAACCCGGCCGCCTTGGCGTCGGCGAACGGGCCGTCGCCGCCGAGGGCGGCGTTGTTGTACGTGGCCAGACCGGAATTGACCTCGTTGACGGCGCCGGCCGCGCCCGCTCCCTCGTTCAGCCGGAAGTAGGCGGCGGGGGCGGAGCCCATGACCGCGCCGCGGTAGACCTGGCTGGAGCCGGTGACGGTCGGGGCGGCCGGGGTCCAGCTGCCGCCGTTCTCGTCGACGAGCTTGGTGACGCCCGCGGTGGCGGCGTCGTAGGTGACCGAGGCGAAGGTCTTGCCGGAGGGGCGCAGGGCGGAGCTCAGCAGGTTGGCCGGCGTGGTGCCGGCCTGGTAGAGCGCGTTGACGTCGTCCTTGTCGAGCGGCTTGGTGTACCAGCCGGCCTGCGCGATGGCGCCCTTGAAGTAGGTGGCGTAGACGGTGCTGGGGTTGGGCCCGGGGTGCGGCTGGTTGGGCCAGTTGGCGCCGAGGTAGCCGGTGCCGAGGTAGACCTGGTTGTACATCCACGGCAGGGCGTTGGTGTAGCCAAGGGCGCCGAAGCCCGGGGCGGGGCTGCCCACCTGCTTGCCGTCGAGGTAGAGGGTCTGGGCGTTCCAGGAGCCGGTGAGTGCGACATGGTGCCAGTTGCCGTCGTTGACCTTGCCCGCGGTGGCGATCGGGGCCGGCGTGTCGCCGTACCAGAAGATGCCGTGGAGCTTGCCGTCGTCGCCGATGTACAGGGCGGGGGTGAAGTTCCCGCGGTCGGAGGTCGCGGCGATCGGGCGGTCCGAGTAGGAGAACAGCACGCCCGGGCCGGAGCCCGCGTCGGCCTTGAACCACATCGCGACGCTCTGCGAGGAGGTGGTGCCCAGTCCGAGCTTGGGCAGCTGAACGTACGAGGTGGCTCCGTCGAAGCCGGCCGCGGTGGCCGTGGTGCCGGCCAGCGGGCCGGGCTTGCCGAGGGTGACGCCGTGGTAGGTGGCGTTGTCGTTGCCCTGCCGGGCGATCACGGCGCTGGGCGCGGTGGTGCCGCTGGTCTCGGTGAGCGGCCAGAAGGAGGCCGGGTCCTGGTCGAGGGAGAGGCTACGGTACTGGGAGGCGGCGGTGTAGCCGTAGGTGGTGCACTGCGTGGCGCTCGCCGGGGAGCAGGCCTGGGTGAGCTGGTCACCGGTGTAGCCGTACGTCCACACCTGGTCGGTGGTGGCGTCGCCCGCGGTGACCGGGTCCGTGGTGACCTGGGTGACGTGCGGGTTGGCGGCGCCACTCGGGGTGGACCAGGTGAGCGCGAGGCTGCGGCCGGAGGCGGCCGAGGTCATCGTGGTGATGCGGCCCGAGGCCCAGGTCAGGTTGAGCGCACGCCCGTTGGCGTCGGTGATCGCGGTGAGGCCGAGGCCGCCGGCGGTCAGCGGCTGGGCGAAGGTGTAGACGGTGGCGCTCTTGTCGGTGAGCGTGTAGCCGGTGGCCGGGGCGGTGGCGCGGGCGAGGGTGGCGAAGCGTCCCTGCGACGGGGCGAAGGTGCCGTCCGCGTTGCGACCGAAGCCGACCGCCGAACCGTCCGGGTAGGTCACCACCGCACCGGTCTGGGTGCCGGCGGGGTCGTATTGTTCGGTGACCTTGGCGTCCAACACGCTCGACCAACCGGTGCCGAACGCCCCGGTGGTGCGCGGGTCGAGCGAGTTGTAGTCGCGCTCGACGGCCAGGCTCGGGCCGGGGGTGGAGATCTTGGCGTCGGTGGCGCGGGTGGTGTAGTTGCCGATCGCGGGGTTGAGGCCGTGGTCGTCGGTGTTCTGCGACAGCTTGGAGGTGACGACGGGCTGCGGCACCTGGGTGGTCAGCGCGTACCAGGACGGGTTGGGCGTGTAGCCGACGCCGTCGTAGGCCTGGACGGTCCAGTAGTAGGTCTGTCCCCAGCTCAGCTTCCCGGCCGGGACGGCCCAGCTCGCCTGGAAGTCGCTGGAGTCGACGGTGCCGGACTCGGCGACCTTGGTGCCGTCGGTGGAGTACACCTGGAAGGCGAACTTCGGGCTGGTCAGCGGCCGGCCGGACTGGTCGATCTGCCCGGTGGCCGCCAGCAACGGGGTGAGCGTCGGCGCGGCGTAGCCGTTCGGCGGCGACTGGACCAGGACCTGCGGCTGGAGCACCCCGGTGTAGGTGATGCTCAGGGTCGGCGCGCCGTCCGGGTTGTACATCGACCCGAACTTCTTGTAGTGCGCCGTGTCGTTGGTCGCCGCGTAGAGCGCCACGCCGTAGTCCGGGGCACCGTTCTGGGCCCAGCCGTTGAGCGTCGCGGGAGCCAGCGGGACGGTGATGTGGTCACCCTTGGACAGGTCTCCGGCGGAGTTGGCGCAGGCCGCCGACGGGGTCGGGCTCACGCTGCCGATTGAGGCGCCGTACCCGGGGCCCGGGGCGCTGGTGACCTCAGCGGGGGTCCACGGCACGGTGATCGCCGCCGCGTCGAAACTCTGCGGCGTGCAGCTCGCGGCGTAGGTCATGAAGAGGTTGAGCGTCGCGGACTGCACGGTGGCGCCGGAGCCGTCCAGCCCGAGGTTCGGGAAGGACAGGAAGGAGGTGGAGTTGTGGGTGCCGCCGTCGTACGAACCGACCTTGATCTCCTGCTCCATGGAGTGGTCGCCGACCGGCGTGTTGGTCTCGGTGTACGTGGTGGCGCCGGCAGCGCTGAAGGACGGGTCGACGGTCACCGGGAACACCCGCTCGGGGGCGTGCAGCCACTTCTCGTCCAGGGTGACCACGAGCGAGGTGCGTCCACCGGAGCTCTCCAGCTGGTAGCGCACGGCGTGGGTGGTGACCGGATCGCCGGAGCGGGGGTCGACCTTCGAGTCGTAGGCGTAGCCGGGCGGGATGGTGCCGGCGGGCTTGCCGTCGCCGCCGCGCAGGTCGACGCCGCCCTCCTTGGTCAGGGTCGCGGTCAGGCCGTGCAGCTCCAGCGGGAAGACCCAGCGGTTCCCGGCCTGGGCGGACTTGAGGACGATGGCTTCCTTGAGGCCGCTCGGGCGGGCGGTCAGGTGCAGGTCGGTGTCCGGTCCGACCTGCTGGTAGCGGACGGTGTCGTCCTTGGGCTCCGCGGCGGCGTCGGCGGCGCCCTGCAGCCCGAAGGCGAAGGACTTGTCGCCGCCGATGACGACCTTGCCGAGGTGGTCGTCCTTGGCGTTGCCGGCGAAGTCGACGGTGCTTCCGGCGTTGCCCGCGGGCTTCTGCTGCCAGCGTCCGCCCTGTCCCTGGGTCAGCTGGTGCTCGGGCTTCTGCCAGTTGCCATTCGCTTCCCGGACGTTGACCGCGCTCTGGTGGAACTCGCGGGTGTACGAGCCGTCCGGGTTCTCGTAGTAGTCGGAGGTCTCGGTGGACTTGTCCGCCCGGCGCTTGCTGGCCTTGGGGTCGAAGCCGCCGGCAGCGGCGCTGACGCCGGCCGGGACCTTGGCCGTCGGGGGCTGGTAGGCGGGCAGCTCGCCCGGGCTGTGACCGGCCGGCCGGCCGTCGGCCTCACCTGTGTTGCTGGTCTCGCTCGCCGGGGCGTCATGACTCTTGCCCGCTGCCGTCCCCGAGGCCTGCTGCGGCAGCTTCCCCCAGTCCGGAGCGGGCTTGTCCGACCACAGGTCCGCGAACCAGGCGCGCACGGAGGCCAGTGACGGCGCAGGGAGCGTCGCGCCCTGGGCCATCGCCGACTCGGTGGTGAGCAGCAGGGCGATCGAGGTCAGCACGGCGAGCGCGACTGCTCGCGCCCAGCGTCGGCGGGACGAGAAGAGGTGGTGCCGACGCGAGCTGCCGTGACGGCGGGGCATGTCTGCTCCTGGAGAGGTTCGTGCGCACAAGGGCGACGTTGAATCTCCCCTACATGTACATGCCTTGACTAGATGTTGATCAGAGAATACGGCGCTTGTTTATCTGAACTTGATAAAACTCGGACTTCTTGATCACTTACGCGCCGTGCACGGCTTTTGCGCACAGGTGCTTTGAATTGATCACTTGACGACCACTTTGTGAACGTGTCGACAATCACACTGCGGACAAGCGCAGGTGTGCCGTCGCACCCACCGGTCATCGCCCGGCGGTGATGACCTCCAGGGGCAGGCGGGGAGCGCGGCCGAGGTGGGCCGCCTCCGCAAGGCCCGCCCGGGCCACCGCCGCCGGCTTCCCGTCCCCGGGCGGAGCGCTGATCACCCCGCCCGGGCCCGGCTCGGCGCGGCGATCGCGCCCAGCGGTTCGGTACCGAGGCCGTTGCGTCGCAGTACCGTCCAGCGCGGGGGCCGAGTTCGAGAGGCCTTCGCAGTGGCCGCCTTGACCAACGCTCAGCCGGTGACCTCGACGGTGACCTGGTAGCTGCGCTGCTCGGGCGGGCACTCGCGGGCCTCGCCGCAGGTGGTGCGGGTGGCGGTGAGGCGGGCGGTGCCGGGGGCGTGGGCGGTGAAGGAGGTGCTGACGGTGCCGCAGCCGCCGCCGGGGCGGCAGGACGGGGACGGGACGGTGGTCGGGGTGCCGTCCGGGGTGGCGACGTCGGGGGTGGAGCTGGTCGCGGCGGACCAGTAGGTGCTGTGGAGGGCGAGCGTGACGGTCGTGCCGACGGCGACCTTCACGGTGGTGCGGTCGGCGTGCTCGTCCACCGTGACGGCCGCCGGGCTCGGGGCGCCCGGGGCGGGGGCGGTCGCCGAGGGGCCCGTCCCGGTGGAGGCGCAGCCGGTGAGGGTGATCAGGGCGGCGGCCAGGGCCAGGGCGGCGGGTCTGCTCAGGTTCACGGTGGTTCCTTCTGCCGAGGTGCGAGTGGTGCCGGTTCGACGTATTGACGGCCCGATCGGATCCCCCCCCCGGGGAAGGAAAACGGCTTCGGGGCAGAAACGACACCGGGGGCGGTAAACGGCACCGGTACGGGAAAACGGCACCGGGGCGGGCGCTGGGCCCACCCCGGTGCGTTCGGCGCGGTGATCGTCAGGAGACGGTCACGTCGTCGTAGTAGGTGTAGGTCGGGTCACCCGGGTAGTTGTCGTCGTGGTTGCTCAGGGTGAGGGTGTAGGAGTGGCCCGGGGTGACGGCCGCCGTCTTGTTGGTCCAGGTGCCGGTGGTGGTGCAGGTCTTGGCGAGGACCGTGGTGGTCGTGCCGGTGGTGTTGTCCTTCAGGGTGGCGGTGGCCCAGTCGTAGGTGACGGTGTCGTCACAGGTGTTGCTGTACCAGAAGGACAGCTTGCTGGAGCCGGTCGGCGCGGTGAAGGTCTGGGCGATCGAGGAGTCCCCGGTCGGGCTGGTGGAGCCGACCATGGCGCCGTAGCTGCCGGTGTGGGCGGCGGAGGACGGGGCGGAGGTGGAGCCGGCGGCGGTCCAGCCGGTCAGGTTGCCGGTCTCGAAGGTGCCGTTGGTGACGGCGCTGCCGCCGCCTCCGCCGGTGGACTCGGTCCAGCTGAAGCCGGTGCTGCCGACGGCGCCGGTGGTGTCGGTCGCGGTGACCGTGACGCTGGAGGTGCCGGCGGCGGTCGGGGTGCCGGAGATCAGGCCGGTCGAGGAGTTGATCGACAGGCCGGCGGGCAGGCCGGTGGCCGAGTAGCTGAGGGTCTGGCCGGAGGCCGAGTCGGTGGCGCTGATCTGCAGGCTCGCCGCGGTGCCGACGGTGCCGCTCTGGTTGCCCGGGTTGGTGACCGTGACCGTGTTTCCGTGGGTCAGGATGCTGTGCGAGATCGCGCAGGAGTTGGTGTCGTTCGACCAGCTGGCCTGCTCGGCGTAGCTGCCGAAGGTGCCGAAGGAGATGTTGGCGGCGCCGCCGGTGCTGCCGGGCTGGATCCAGGCGCACTCGTCGGAGTTCTCCTGGCCGTTGTAGCTGCTGCCGGAGACGTGGTTGGTCCAGCCGCCGGCCGGGTTCTGGTCGGACATCATCTCGTGCCACTCGTGGCCGAGGGTCATCGTCCAGCCGTCCAGCGTGCCGGGCGAGTTGACGAAGCCGACGCCGCAGTTGGAGCCGGCGTCGATGTTGTACGGCTGGTTGGAGAACGCGATGTCGCCGTAGGGCGAGCTCGCCGCACCACCGGTGAGGGTGGTGTCGCCGTTCCAGTCGTGCCAGGCGCAGTACCCGGTGGTGGGGTTCTGGTAGTCGTCCGGGTTGGTGCCGTGCGGCGACAGGATGATGTAGTACGCGTCCCGGTTGGCGGCGGCGGTGGTGTTGCCGAAGTGGCCGGCGGCCTTGACCGCCTCCTGGGCGAGCTGGTTGCCGGTGGCCTGGCTCGGCGAGGCGCCCGCGTTGTCGTACCAGACGCCGGACAGCACGCCGCCGCTCTGGTACGGGATGAAGTTGGCGTTGGACGGGCAGCTCACGGCCCCGGTCGCGACGTTGGGGCCGTCGCACCACTGGGTGAGGTCGGCGGACCAGGTCTCGCCGTTGGTGCCGATGCCCTTGAACATCTGCTGGGTGGCACCGGCCGCACCGGCCGAGTCGCCAGAGAACTTGGCGTTCCCGTTGGCGTCGGTGCTCTGGGTGCCCCACTGGGTGCCGTAGAACACCAGGTAGACCTTGGAGTGCCCGCTCTGCACGCCGATGCCGTCGACGCCGCCGCCGTAGGACAGCGTCTGCTGGCCGGTCGCCGCGGCCTGGTTGTGGGCGGCCAGCCACTTCTTGTAGCTCTCGTGCTGGGACATGCCGGGGACCGCGCCGTGCCGGTAGGGGTGGCCGTTCTGCGGGCTCCAGGGGTTGAACTCGTTGGCGGTGCTGCTCTGCGAGCTGGAGATGTCCTGCGCGGAGGCCGGACCGGCGGCGCCGGCCAGTCCTGCGGCGGCGAGCGCGAGCGACGCGATGCCGGTGAGCGCCGCGTACTTCGCGCGTCCGGTCCTGGGGGAGTGACCCATGGGTGAGGGTGCCTCTCTTCTGCCGATCGCCCCGCGGCCCTGAGGGCGGCCGGGGACGATCCCTTCGTGGGGGTGGGCGGACGGCGGATTCCGTCGGGAGCCGGCTCCGGTCGAATTCATTCGTACAACCGGAATTGACTGTCCGTCGGCCTCTCGCCGCCTGCTGGGCAAGAAGGAAAGCAGAGCTGATGAACACCGGTCAACGGAAAAGGGTAAGGACCGATTAAGAAGCGAGTCGAAGCAGGTCAAGCGTCACTGATGACATGGAATCAACGCGTGTAGCCATTCACTGAATAGTGCCCGGAATGCCGTTCCGTATTCAGTGAAACCACCCGGCGAGACAACCCCCTTGACAGGGATTCACCGGCTCCGGCCGACCGCCCTCGGCCGGGTCCGCCCGCTCAACGCCCGCCGGTGATGACCTCCAGCGCCGGGCGCGGCGGGCGGCCGAGCAGGGCCGCGAGGTCGCCCGACCCACCCGGCCCGCCCGATCCGCCCGATCCGGCGAGGAAGCCGTGGGCGATCGCCGGATCGTGCAGCCGATGCGGCGTCGGCGCAGGTAGAGGCGATTGGCGCGGGAGCCGTAGGCCTTGTCGGCGCGGACGTTGTCCGGCCGGGTGCGCGGCCGTCCCGGCCCAAGGCGTGGCACGCGGATGCGGCCCTGGACGACCTGGAACTGCGGGGAGTCGCCGCGCTGGCCGGCGGTGATCACGAGCGACATCAGCTTCTGTGCCTGCTCGACCGCCAGGTGGATCTTGGTGGTCAGTCCACCGCGAGAGCGTCCGAGGCCATGGTCGTCGGGCTCGGCGAACACTCCGCTGGGTGGCTCGACCTGCAGATCCCCCTTTTGCGCGCACCGGCCGCATGCCGGTGCGCACGAGTGATGGTGGAGTCGACGGAGATGTCCCAGGTGATCAGGCCCTTCGCATCGGCCCGGGCCTGGATCTGCTCGAGAATCCGGTGCCACGTACCGTCGCGCTGCCAGCGGCGGAACAGCCCGTACACCGTCTCCCACGGCCCGTACCGCTCGGGCAGATCCCGCCACGGTATGCCGGTGCGGGTGCGGAACCGTATGCCGTTGATCAGCTGCCGTTTGGTGTGCACCGGCGGCCGACCGGGCTTGATGCCTTGATGCCCTGCGGCAGCAACGGTTCCAGCACCGCCCACTGGGCGTCCGTCAGATCTCCCCGAGCCATGGAACGTGATCACCGCACGACCTTGGTCCACTTCCGAAAGGGGCCGGGTCGCTTCCCTCAGCCGGTCGTCGGCGACGGCTCCACCGGTGGCGGCTCGGGCGAGTAGCGGGCCCCACGGGCATTGAAATGGGCCAGGTAGTAGGTGACCCCGTCGAGCTGCAGCTCCATGGGCGGAGGATCGGTGACCAGGTGGCCCCGACTGCGGTGGCCGTCCACCCGGGCCTCCATCTTGGGCGTGTTCCAGGACCGTGCCCAGCTCTCCGCCTGTTCCAGGGGCCACAAGAAGTGGGCGCCGAACTCCTTCTCCTCACCGGGCTCCGCCTCTGTCAACGCACGCACCAGCGCCGGGCTGTAGACGGCACTGACCCGGAAGTTCACCAGGAATCGGCTCTCGATCACGATCCGGGTGTAACGACGGCGGTTACCCCGATGACGTCCGGCCACAATGACGCGTTCGCCGCCATCGCCCCAGGCCGGCGGTGCTATCCACACCTTCGCCCCTGGCGCGAAGTGCCGCAGCCCCTTACGGATCTCCAGCCCGCCTTCGCCGTGGCTGGTCTCCTGAGCGACATTGGCCACGAGACATATGCCCAGCGGCTCCGGTCCAGTTGCATCCGTCATGGCTGCCATGATCGCCGGTCTGGGCGTAGTGGCGTGGTCTTTTTTGGGGTCGGCTCTTGGAACTGTCGGGTAGCCCGGGGGGATCTCACCCCCGGCCGCCTCAAATGCCACCGCACGGTAGCCACCGGATACGACAAACTCGCCGTCCGCTACGAAGCGACCGTGCTGGTCGCAGCCATCAACGAGTGGCTGTGACCAGCACGTTCGAAACACGCCCAGGGTGAGCCGGGGCCCTACCGCTCGTACGCCATCTCCGGGAAGCGCGGCGAGGGCCCGTCCAGCAGGTGGTCGTCGTGGCCGCGCAGCCAGCGGTCGAAGAAGGAGGCGACGTAGGAGCGGGTGGCCAGCTCGGCGCGCCCGGGGCGGATGTCGCCGACGTCGTTGCGCAGTTGCTCCGCGCCGAGCGCGCCCTGCCGGGCGAGCTGGGGCAGCAGGGGCTGCGCGTCGGTGTACGAGCCGTGCCGGGAGCCGGTGAGGGTGACGTCGGCGTGCCAGCCGGTGCTGTGCTGCCACAGGGCGTTCCAGCCGGGCTGTTGCCGGTAGGCCCCGGAGTCGTCGCTCCCGGTGCCCATCAGCAGGAACGGCCGGTCCAGGCCGTCCTGGGCGACGCTGGGCAGGAACACGCCGGTGCGCCCGTCGGGGCCGGGGAAGTGCAGTTGGCCGTCGAGGTTGACCCCGGCGGCGATCCGCGGGTCGTCGTGCATGGTCTGGAGCGCGGTGAAGCCGCCCGCGGAGTGGCCGACCATGCCGATCCGGTCGAGGTCGAGCGCCCCGGCCAGGCCGGCCGGCAGGTCCTTCCGACCGCTCAGCCCGGCGAGTTCGTCCAGCACGAAGCGGGTGTCGTCGACCCGGGTGGCGAGGGCCTTGCGCAGCACGGCACCGATGTCCAGATCCGGCAGGCCGAGCATGTCCGGGAACACCGAGGTGGCCAGTTCCCCGCCCGGGAAGGCGACTTCGGAGGCCTCGTAGGTGTGATCGACGGTGACCACGACGTAGCCGCGCGAGGCGAGGTCCTCGACGAGCGCCGTCCCCCAGGTGCGCGGGTCGCCGAGGCCGGGCGAGTACAGCACCACCGGACGGCGGCCGCCGGGCAGTGCCGGGGCGTCCCGGCGGGCGTGGGTGCGGATGCCGGACCAGTCGGTGCGGCCCGGCTCGGTGCCGTAGTTGACCCGGGCGAGGCCCTCGGCGCCGCCGAAGTGCTCCCCGGCGGCGGGCTCCATGTACGGCGCGCGGTCGCCGGGCCCGGCCGGGCGGGAGGTCGGGTACCAGAGGCTGATCATCAGCTCGCGCCGGTGCCCGGGCTGCCAGGGGTCGTCCCGGCCGGCGTCGGTCAGGTGCAGGGCCGTGGTCCCGATCGGGTACGGCCCGGTGGGCTCCGGCAGCCAGGCCCGTGCCTGCTGCCCGGCACCCACGCCCTGCGCCACCGCCACCGCCCCGGGTGCGCCGACCGTACCCAGCACCGCCGTGGCCGCCAACAGGACCGCCGCCAAAGCCCGTCCCCCACTGCCCATGGTCGTTCCTCCACGTTCCGTTTGATCGAACACGCAGGACACTACGGGCGGCACGGGCCCCGGCCGTCCTACCCAGGAGCCAACCGTCCCCTGAATAACCGGGCCTGACACCCTTACGGGTCAACGCCCGCCACCTACCGCCTACCGCCGGTACGGCTTCAGCTCCCGGCGGGCCAGCGAGCGCTTGTGCACCTCGTCCGGGCCGTCGGCCAGGCGCAGGGTGCGGTTGCCGGCCCAGAGTTGGGCGAGCGGGGTGTCCTGGCTGACGCCGGCGGCGCCGTGGGCCTGGACGGCCTTGTCCAGGATCCACTCGACGGTGCGCGGGGTGGCGATCTTGATCGCCTGGATCTCGGTGTGCGCACCCCGGTTGCCGACGGTGTCCATCAGCCAGGCGGTCTTCAGCACCAGCAGCCGCAACTGCTCGATGCGGACCCGCGATTCGGCGATCCAGTCCTGAACCACGCCCTGCTCGGCGAGCGGCTTGCCGAAGGCGACCCGCTCGGCGGCGCGGCGGCACATCAGCTCCAACGCCCGCTCGGCGATGCCGATCGCGCGCATGCAGTGGTGGATCCGGCCCGGGCCGAGCCGGGCCTGGGCGATCGCGAAGCCCGTCCCCTCCTCGCCGAGCAGGTTGGCGGCCGGGACGCGCACGTCCTCGAAGACCACCTCGGCGTGGCCGCCGTGGTCGGCGTCGTCGTAGCCGAAGACCGTCATGCCCCGCCGGACCGTCACGCCCGGGGTGTCGCGCGGGACGAGCACCATGCTCTGCTGGCGGTGCGGTTCGGCGGTGGGGTCGGTCTTGCCCATCACGATGAGGATCCGGCAGTCCGGGTTCATCGCGCCGGTGATGTACCACTTGCGGCCGTTGATCACGTACTCGTCGCCGTCCCGCTCGATCCGGGTGGCGATGTTGGTGGCGTCCGAGGAGGCCACCTCGGGCTCGGTCATCGCGAAGGCGGAGCGGATCTCGGCGTCCAGCAGGGGCCGCAGCCACCGCTCGCGCTGCTCGGCGCTGCCGAACTGGGCGAGCAGCTCCATGTTGCCGGTGTCGGGGGCCGCGCAGTTGAGCGCGGGCGGGGCGAGCTGCGGGCTGCGGCCGGTGATCTCGGCGAGCGGGGCGTACTGCAGGTTGGTGAGGGCGGCGCCGCGCTCGCCCGGGATGCCGTGCTGGTCCACGAAGAAGAGGTTCCACAGGCCCTGCTTGCGGGCCTCGGCCTGCAGGTCGGCGACGACCGGCGGGATGGCCCAGGGCACACGGGCCGGGTCGGCCAGCTGCCGGGCGAGGACGGCCTCGGCGGGGTGGACGTGCTCGTCCATGAAGGCGAGCAGCTGGGCGCGGAGTTCGTCGGTGCGGGCGTCGTACGCGAAGTCCATCAGTTCTCCTTGAGGGTGCTCAGGCCGTGCCGGGCGAGGATCGGGGCCATGTCGCCCGCGTGCTCGAAGCCCGCGCCGAGGGTGCGGCCCTGTCGGAAGCGGAAGAAGATGCCCTCGGCGACGGCGGCGAGCTTGAACGAGGCGAAGGCGACGTACCAGTCCAGGTCGGCGGCCTCGCGGCCGGTCGCCTCGGCGTACCGGGAGACGATCTCGTCGGGCTTCGGGAAGCCGGGGGCGGTCATCGCGGTGGGGATGATGCCGCCGCCGACCCCGGCCAGCTCGGTGTACATCACCAGCAGGCCGATGTCGGTGAGCGGGTCGCCGAGGGTGGACATCTCCCAGTCCAGGACGGCGGTGATCGTGCCGCCGTCGTCGACGAGGACGTTGTCGAGGCGGTAGTCGCCGTGCACGAGGGCGGGCGCGGGCGAGACGGGCAGCCGCTCGGCGAGCAGGGCGTGCAGCCGGTCCATCGCGGGCAGCTCGCGGCTGCGGGAGGCGGCGAGCTGCTTGGACCAGCGGCGCAGCTGGCGCTCCAGGTAGCCCTCGGGGTGGCCGAAGTCGGCGAGGCCGACGCCGGCGGGGTCGATCCGGTGCAGGGTGGCCAGGGTGTCGATCAGGCGGCGCCCGAGGGCGCCGACCCGCTCCTCGCCGAGGGCGGCCAGCGGGGCGGCGTCCCGGTGCGCGGTGCCGGCGACGTGCTCCATGAGGTACCAGGGGGCGCCGAGGACCTCGTCACCGTGGTCGATCAGCAGCATCCGCGGGACGGGCACCCCGGTGCCGCGCAGGGCCGACATCACCCGGTACTCCCGGCCCATGTCGTGCGCGGTGGCGAGGACGTGCCCGAGCGGGGGCCGGCGCAGCACCCAACGGGAGGTGCCGTCGGAGAGGACGTACGTCAGGTTGGAGCGGCCCCCCTCGATCAGCTCGGCCCGCAGGGGGCCCTGGACGACCCCGGGCAGCCCACGGTCCAGGTACGTCCGGAGGCGGGCCAGGTCCAGACCGGGCGGGCCGGCGGGGGTCTCGGGCATCGGGCGGCTCCTGGGGGACGGACGGCGGATCGATGACTAAGCGCTTGCTTAGCATTCAGCCGAGACATCCCTCCTGTCAATGCCACCCGACGCCACGCCATGCCGCTCAACGCCACTCAAGGCCACGACCCCCTGAGCCGGATCGCCCAGGGGGTCGTTCGCGAGCTCTCGGGGTCAGACGGGCGGCAGCAGATCGCTCTCGCTGATGGTGTACGTCAGCGAGGGGTAGACGAAGTCCGTTTCGTGGTTCTCGCGGCGCCGCAGTCGGTAGAACTCGCGGCTCTGCTCGTCGTCGGCCGGTGTGAGGCGCGCGCCCTGCGGGAGGTACGCGTGTCCGTCGCGGAACCGGACGAAGGTCTTCGAGGTTCGGAACGTCACGCCCAGCCATTGGTTGTCCGCCGCGCGGCCGGGCGTCTCCAAGACGATCTTGTGCCTGAGCCGCCGGTTCGAGTCGACGGAGAACGCGACGACGCTGTTGTGGGCGAGGGGGATCTCGAACGTCTCGCCGCCGGACTCCTTGGACTCGAAGATCAGCTTCCTCGGCGGGCCGACTTCGGGGTGCCGGTAGCAGGAGAAGACGGCGATGAACGACTCGTCGGCCAGATCGAGGGCTTGGTCGGAATGACCGCCCATGGTCGTGTAGGCGTTCGTGTAGCTCTCGATGAGGGCGTTGTTGAAGCCGACCGGAAGCGCCGCACACTCGTGGACCCGCCGCGCCAGCCGTGCGTGCACCGCCCGGAAACGCTGCGCCGGGCTGCCGTACCGCGTGGTGGTGCGGACGAGGGGCACACCACCCGCCTCGTCGACCCTGGCCAGGACGGCGCCTCGCCGGCCTTTTCCCACGTCTTCCAGACGAACCGACGCGGACAGCTCCGCGAAGGGATTCTCCTCGGTCGGCAGAGCGCACGAGAGGATGCGATCCGAAAGCCTAGATTCGGGGGGCACCATAGTCTCCCGCGTTCATGCTGAAGAGGAGTTCGTCGCCGTAGTCGATGACGGACGAGGTCCTGTTCTCCTCGGCGTACAGCCTGCGCAGCTCGTCCATGCCGTCCGGCGTGGGTGGCCCCAGCTTCACCGGATCTCCGGCCACCTTGAGGAACGTGTCGCCGTTTCGGTGAACGGCTTCGGCGCTCGAACAGCGCACCACGTACCCCAGGCGGGTCGGGAGCAGTTCGGCGTCCAGTGCCGAGGGCCGGATCTCGTGCGTGTAGAGGCGGTTGGTGGACAGCGGCATGAAGAACACGGAGCCGGGATGGAGGGTCAGGGTGAACTGCGTGGGGAGAGCGACCCCGTCGGGTTCTGCGGTCGGCTCCTTGAGGCGGAAGTGGAGCCTGGTCAGTCCGCTGGTGCCCTTGACGCCGTAGTCGAAGGCGTCGTCGGCCAGGGACTGCAGCCGGTCGAGCCCGTCGTAAAACGTGCAGAAGGCCATGATGCCGTTGACGGGCATGTCCTTGGTCTTGTCCGCATGGGCCGAGATCCTGGCCTTGGACTGCTTGCGCTCGGCCGTGGCACGGGTGTTGTGGTAGATCTGGGCGAGGACGTGATTCAGCGGCGCCTGGTCCCGGAAGACGGCTGCGGCCTCGCGGTTCAGGGCCTCCACGATGTGCGTGTCGGTCGGGCCGAAGCCCTCGGTCGGCCCCGAGAGATTCGTGGAGCACCGGAGCAGGCGGAAATGCAGGTCGTCACCGTCGCGCGTGACGGGCGTCAGGTAGATCCCGCTGCGATGGGCCGTTCCGGGTTTGGTGGACTCCGTCAGCGACTGGAACGCGTGCTCCGCGCGGATCCGTCCGGAGTGATCGGCGCCGGGCGCGAAGAAGCGGGGGTAGTACACGCCGACGCCGTGCACGCGGACGGGAACTCGGCCGAGGTCGATGAGGGTCCAGGGGCTGTCGACGTCCTCGCGGTAGCCGTGCGACAGCTCCCGGATGACGAATACCCGGGCAGCCGCATGCAGGTGGCGGCCGCTGATCCCGGATATGTCGCCGCACAGGTAGACGGTCTTCTGCGCGAGGTCGGGCGAACCGGAGGCGAGGTCCTCCGGCGTGATGGTGGACCCGAGGAAGTCCCTGATCACGTCGTGGTCTCGCACCGTCGAAGGCGCGACCAGGACGTTGCCCGCACGGTCGATGCGGGCCTCTGCCGGCTCGGTCGAGGACATCAATCGGTACCTGCCATTTCGCAGATCTTGGTGAACGACAGAGACGCGCTGGGCACCCCGACGGCCTTCCCGGTCACACGACGACGACTGCGGCGGCGGTCAGATGCCGCCGAACTCGCCTGCCGCAGCAGCGGCGACGAAGGACTGCCAGACATGGATCGGGAAGACGAGCGCGGGCCCTTCCGGGTCCTTCGAGTCGCGGACGGGAACGATGCCGGGGAAGTCGGGCGAGACCTCCACACAAGTACCGCCGTTGTCGGAGTGCGACGACTTGAACCAGGAAGCACGGGACAGGTCTTGGCGGGTCATGGGTCAGAGTTCCTTTCGGGCCTTGTGAATCAGGTCGAGGGAGGCAGCTATGGTCAGCGCCTCCACCCGCATCCGATCGTAGGCCCTTTCCCATGTCCTGACAGTCTTGTCCTCCCGCACCACATAGCCCTGTTCCGCAGACTCCGTGTAGCCGACCACAGAGCGGTCAGCGAACGTCAACAGGGTGACGACGGAACGGAAAGGAACATGCTCGGCCAGACCGAACGGGGCCACCTGAAAGATCACATGAGGTCTGATCGCCACCTCAGCCAGGTGCTCGAGCTGGGCGCGCATCGTCTCGGCGCCACCGATCGGCCGACGGATGCCGCTTTCGTCCATCACCACGTGGATGACCGGCGGCTCCACGCGCTTGAGGAGTCGCTGTCGCGCAACAAGGAACTTCACCCGCTCCTCGGCCTGGTCTTGCGTACTGCTTCCTCGCAGCACTGATGCCGCTTCTCGCGCGGAAGCGTAGGCCTTGGTCTGGAAGAGCCCCGGGATGAGGTTCGGCTCGAAGATCCTGATCTCGGACGCCCGCGCCTCCTGCGCGGCGTGCTCGGGGAAGCCCTCCAGGAAGCCCTTCCGCCGCATCCCGACCCACATCAGCTCCAGCATCTGCCCCGTCCCGAGGGCCTTGTCGGCCGCCCTGACGAAGGCTCGGCTGGTGGATTTGCGACCTGTTTCCACCGCCGAGATGTAGCTGTCCGAGTAACCCATGGCTGCGGCCAGGTCCTGCTGGGTCCAGCCCAACGCCTCGCGCGAGCTCCGAAGCAGAGCGCCGAAGGACTCCCGCGGGGATGACGTTGGATCAAGCTCCTTGCGGTTCAAAGCTCACACCCAATTCCACTTGAGACGCAGACAAGTTGAACAATCCCCAAGCGTAGCCGACAGTGGGCACTCCTGGTAGTCGAATTACTACGGAGAGGAGCAGGCGATGACCGGTTCCACGTCCTGCAACAACCCCGTCCCGGCGTTCCGGGCCGTGCTGTACCTGGCCAAGAACGACTCCGGCTTCCCCGAGCGCGAGTTGAGCGCGTGCGAGGCCTACGCCAAGGCCTTCGACTGGGGCATCGACCTGATCGTCGTCGATGACGAGACCTCCCGGAAGGGCCCCGAGTGCCGGCCCATGCTCCGGGCCGCGCTGCAGCGGGTCCTCGACCGGCAGGCCGGCGCGATCCTCGTCCCCAGCAGGGCCGCGATCTCCCCGATCGAAGGGGAGTTCAACGACTTCTCCAAGCGCGTGGAGAAGGCCTCCGGTTTCATCCAGGTGGCGACCCGGCGATGAACGACCGCCCCGACACCACCGTCACCGATCCCTCCGGGTTCGAGATCCGCCTGATCGACTCCAGGAGCCCGCACTTCGTCATGCTGGAGTGCTGGGGACTCTGGGACCGCGAGCGCCACGAGTACCTCCGCGTCCCGGGATCGTCCGACCGGATCAGGCGCTTCTACACCGTCGCGGCCGCTTCGGCCTTCCTCCGGCACGCAACCGTCTGACCGTCATGGACCGTGACACGTAGGGCAGTTGTCGATTCAGCCCGCCCTTATACCCGCCCGGCCCCCGCCTCGACAGACCTCGATCCAAAGTGTTCTGATGATCACACTGTAAGGATCATTTACGAACACCACCTGACCGAATGTCAGAGAAGTGGGGGCACGGTGCGGACTGCTCGGGGTACGGCCGTCCTGGCGGCGGTGGGGGTCCTCTCGACCCTCGTCCTGGCCACCGGAGGGCCCGACTCCGGCCGCAGACCGGGCGCCGTCGGCACCACTCCCGCCAGCCCCGCCCCCGACGCCCCGGCCGACGACGCCGGCGACGTTCCCCCTCCGCCGCCCGCCCCCAACCCCACCCCCACCCCCACTCCGACCTGGGACGGCCAGGTCAGGGTGCTCGGTGACGGCTCCACCTCCGACACCGGCCCGCAGCCCAAGCAACTGAAGCCCGAGAAACTGAAGCCCGGCGAGAAGCCACCGCAGTTCGTCGTCTTCTCCTGGGACGGTGCCCTGGAGGGCGACGACCGCCAGTTCTCCCGCTTCCGCAAGCTGGGCGCGGAGAACAACGCCCAGATGACGTTCTTCCTGAGCGGCCTCTACACCCTGCCCAAGTCGAAGCGCACGCTCTACCACCCCCCGCAGCACGACGCCGGCTCCGCGTCCATCGACTTCGCCACCAACGCCCACATCAAGGACACCCTGGAGCAACTACGGCTGGCCTGGCAGGACGGCAACGAGATCGGCACCCACTTCAACGGGCACTTCTGCGGCCCGCAGCGCGGTGGTGGCGGCGACTGGTCCACCGACGAATGGAAGAGCGAGCTCGACCAGGCGATCTCCTTCGTCACCAACTGGAAGACCAACACCGGCTTCAAGGACCTCCCGCCGCTCCCCTTCGACTACACCAAGGAGTTGGTCGGCGGCCGCGCCCCCTGTCTGGAGGGCCAGAAGAACCTGCTCGCGGCCGAGAAGGCCACCGACTTCCGCTACGACGCCAGTTCCCCGGGCGAGTTCCAGGTCTGGCCCGTCAAGAAGGAGGGCATCTGGAACTTCCCGCTGCAGCTGCTGCCCTACCCCGGCCGGACCTCCCAGAACCTCTCGATGGACTTCAACTTCCTCGCCGGCCAATCCGGCAACACCACCAAGGGCGACCCGAAGAAGTTCGACACCTGGGAGAAGGAGACCCGGGCGAGCTACCTGGCCGGCTTCGAGCGGGTCTACAACGGCAGCCGGGCCCCGCTCTTCATCGGGAACCACTTCGAGGACTGGAACGGCGGCATCTACATGCAGGCCGTCGAGGACGTGATGAAGGGCGTCTGCAAGCGGGACGGCGTCCGCTGCGTCTCCTTCCGCCAGGTCGCCGACTGGCTGGACGCCCAGGACCCCACGGTGCTCGACAAGCTGCGCCAGCTGGACCCCGGGCAGCAGGCGGACTGGTCACGCCTGGTCAAGTGAACGGCCCGGCCGAACAAACGACCTCCGAAACGACCGGCCCGGGCGGCTGCGAGCCCCGCCGCCGCCCGGGCGCGTCCGCTACCGTCCCCCCGCCGCCTTCATGTAGGCCGTCCAGATCCGGGTCGGCAGCGCCGAGTCCGGGGTGTCCGGTGCCGCGCCGCCCAGGCCTTCCAGCGACAGCAGCTTCATGTCCCGCAGGTCCGCCCGGAACACCGCGACCGCCGTCGAGAGCTGTCCGTCGTAGCCGACCATCCACCCCGCCGTACGGTCCGCCGTCGTGCCCGGCTTCGCGGCCAGGTCCGGGCCCGCCTCCGCCACCGCCGCGGCGCTCCCGCCGCGGACCGCGCCCTTGAGCGCCGCGTCCACCTCCCCCGCCACCGCCGGCGGCAGCACCTGCGCGGCGGCCGGCAGGCGCAGGGGCAGCGGCTCGCCGTTGCGGGTGATCCTGAGCACCGAGTACGGGTCGGTCCGGTTGCCCCCCGCGCCGAAGGCGGCGTACGCGCCGGCCGCCCTGATCGCGCTGGGCGTGGAGTTGCCGACCCCGAAGGCCGGCACCAGTTCGCCCATGCTGCCGGGGAGCAGGCCGAGGTCGGCGGCGGTCTTCTGCACCCGGTCCAGGCCGACGTCCATGCCGAGCTGCATCATCGGCCCGTTGACGGACTGTTCGACCGCACCGCGCAGGCTGACCGGGCCCCAGTTGCGCTTGCCGTCGTTGGCGGTCTTCGCGATCTTGCCGTCCCGCCCCCAGTACGGTCCCTCCGGCGTCATCACGTTCACGCCGTTGTCGCCGTTGTAGGGGGTGGCGGGCGTCACCGGGGTCCGGTCGCCGCCGCGCCGGTACTGCACACCCTGGCTGAGCCCGGCGGCGTACACCAGCGGGGTGAAGGCCGAACCGACCGGCACCGTCGAGGTGTTGGCGTTGTTGAAGCCCTGCTTCAGGTAGTTCGGGCCGCCGTAGAGCGCGACGATCCGCCCGTCGAGGGCCACCGAGGCGGCGCCGACCTTCAGCAGCCGGTCGGCCTCGCGGTTGTCGGGGTCGAGGTCCTTGGTCGCCTCCTGCACCGCGACGGCCAGGGCGTCGACCCTGGGCTTCTCGAAGGTGGTGACGATCTGGTGGCCGCCGAGGTCCAGCTGGGCCGGGGTGAGGTCGCCGTGGCTCTCCACGTAGGACCGGGCCAGGTCCACCAGGTAGCCGACCTGCCCGCCCAGGCCCGCCGACCTCGGCTGCGGCTTCGGCTCGGGGAACACCGTGTACCGGGCGCGTTCGGCGGCGGACAGCTCGCCGACCTCGACCATCCGGTCCAGGATCCAGGACCACCGTTCCTCGGCCCGTTCCCGGTTCTCCGGGCTCAGCGCCGGGTCGTACTGCCCGGCCCCCTTCAGCAGCGCCGCCAGGAAGGCCCCCTCGCTCACGTCGAGCTGCGCGACGTCCTTGCCGTAGTACGCCGCCGCGGCGCGTTCGATGCCGTAACTGCCGCGGCCGAACCAGCTGGTGTTCAGGTAGCCGGCCAGGATGTCGTCCTTGCTCATCCGGTGGTCCAGCTTGATCGCGATGACGGCCTCCCGGAGCTTGCGCGAGTAGTCCTGGTGCTGGTTCAGGTAGCTGTTCTTGACGTACTGCTGGGTGATGGTCGAGCCGCCCTGGGTCTCACCGCCCGAGACCATCGCCCAGACCGCGCGGCCGATGCCCTTGAACGAGACGCCCGGATCGGAGTAGAAGGTCGCGTTCTCAGCCGCCAGGACCGCGCCCCGCACCGGCTTCGGCACCTGTTCCAGCGGCACCTCCTGCCGGTTGGTCTCGCCGACCCGGGCCATCTCGGTGCCGTCCGCCCAGAAGTAGACGTTGTTCTGCTGGGTGGCGAAGGAGTTCAGGTCGTCCGGGACCTCGGTGGTCACGAAGAACCAGGCCAGCCAGCCGGTCAGTGCCGACGCCCCGACCCCGGACAGCAGGAGCAGCTGCCGCCAGGACGGGAGCCAGCGGCGGATCCGGCGCCGCCCCCGGCGCGGGTAGTCGATCCGCCGCAGCGGTCGCCATCGCCGGCGTCCGGGCTTCTCCTCCTCGGCCCCGCCACCTCGTCGCTGTGCGCGCACGGTCCGCTCTCCGATTCGCTCGTGGACAAACTCCCCGTATCGATAGACGTGGTGGGGACCGTGCCGGGGAGTCAGGAATCCGGTGTGATCATGGTCATACCGCGGGTGACGAACCGGTCACCGGTCCGCCCCGTTGCCGGTCGGCGGTCGACTCCGTCGTGGTCGGCGGTCGGGTCCCGTTACCGGGCGCCGGTGGGCCCGCCACCGGCCACCGGCGGGCGCCGTGGCCGGTCGTCGGCCGCAGCCGCCCCCGCCGACCGCCAGAATGACGCCATGAGGTTGATCCACACCGTGATCGGTGCGCTGCTGCTCCTGCTGGTCGTCGGCAGCATCCTGCGCACGCTGGTCGTCCCGCGCGGGCTGTACTCGTCCCTGGTGAACCGGCTCTGGACGGTGTTGCGGGCCGTGCTCCGGCTCTCCGCCGCGCCGTTCGGCACCTACCGTGCGCAGGACCGGGCGCTCACCTGGCTGGCGCCGCTGGTCCTGCTGGGCATGCTCGGGCTCTGGCTCAGCGGGATGCTGGTCGCCTACACGCTGCTGCTGCACGGCACGTCCGAGCTCGACTGGTCGACCTCGATCCGCGAGGCCGGATCCAGCCTCTTCACGCTCGGCTACGCGAGCGGCGAGCGGCTGCAGCTCTCCGCGATCGACTTCATGGCCGCGGCCAGCGGCCCGCTGGTGATCGCCCTGCAGATCTCCTACCTGCCGACCCTCTACGCGGCCTACCAGCGCCGCGAGACCGAGGTGACGCTGCTGCAGTCCCGGGCCGGCGAGCCCGCCTGGGGCCCCGAGCTGCTGGCCCGTCAGTCCCTGGTGGACACCGAGACCGCGCTCCCCCAGTTGTACCGGGACTGGGAGCGCCTGGCCGCCGACATCGGCGAGAGCCACTCCAACTACCCGGTGCTGCTCTCGTTCCGCTCCCCGCAGCCGAACCGCAGCTGGGTGGTCGGCCTGATCTCCGTGATGGACGCCGCCGCCCTGCACCTCGCCCTCTGCCCGCGCACGGCCCCGCCCGAGGCCCGGCTGGTGATCCGCGCCGGGTTCACCGCGATGCGCGACATCGCCCGCTCGCTGCGCATCGACTTCGACCCGGACCCGGCCCCGGACGTCCCGATCCGGCTGACCTACGCCGAGTACCTGGGCGCCGTCGCGATGATCACGGCGGCCGGCTTCCGCCGCGAACGCCCGGTCGAGGACGCCTGGGCGCACTTCCACGGCTGGCGGGTCAACTACGAGGCCCTGGCGTACGAACTGGCCCGCCGCAGCGACGCCGTCCCGGCGCTCTGGACCGGCCCGCGCGACTTCCACGCCCCCGTCATCCCCCCGACCCGCCCCACCGACCGCCGCCCGACGGCGGCCGAGCCGCCCCTCCCACCGGGCTGAGCGGCCGGTCCGAGCGGCCGACGGCTTGAGCGGCCGGTCTGCGCGGCGGCACCCGCACGCGGCCTCCGGCCCCGTCGGGCCCGCCTCAGACCGCGACCGGCCCGCCCTCGGCCAGCGAGCGCTCGGCCGCGGCGAGGATCTCCACCACCCGCAGCCCGAAGTCCGCCCCGCACGCGTGCGGCTCGCCGGAAGCCGCCGCGGACCGCAGGGCGTCCAGCGCCCGGTGCAGCGCGGCGAGCGGGCCCTCGCCGCGCTCCGGCAGGTGCACCACGCCGTGCTCGCCGCGCAGCTCCATGCCCGTCCCGCCCGCCGCGACCGGCGCGGTCAGGCTGAGCGCGAGCGTGCTGGACGCGCCGCCGGCGTGCCGCAGGACCAGGTGCACGGCGTCCAGCGGACCGCCCACCGCCGTCACCTGCGTCACGTCACCGAGGACCGGCAGCAGCACGGACAGCGCGTGCGGACCGACGTCCCACAGCGAGCCCTTCTCCCGGCGCCACGGCGAGTCGGCGTAGGGGCTGGAGCTGCCCGGCGCGAACACCGAGCCGAGCCAGTCCGAGCGGCCGGTGTACCAGCCGCCCACCGCCGCCTGCTCCGCCAGCCACGGCATCTGCGGGCCGCCGAAGCGCACGGTGAAGAACACCACCGAGGCGACCTTGTGCTCGCGGACCGCCTCGGCGACGGCCCGGGCGTCCGGCACCGTCAGCGCGACCGGCTTGTCCAGCAGCAGGTGGCAGCCGGCCTCGGCGGCGCGCACCGCGAGACCGGGCTGCACAGACGGGGGCAGCGCGACGGAGACCGCGTCCACGTCGGCCAGCAGCCGGTCGAGGTCGGCGTACCCGGGCACGCCGTGCGCCGCGCCCAGGGCCTCGGCCGCCTCCGGACGGCGGCCCCAGACGCCGGTGAACTCCACCCCGGGGTGCTCCGCCAGCACGGGCGCGTGCACCCGCTCCGCCCAGGGGCCGGTGCCCAGCAGTCCGATCCGCACGATGTCTCCTGTTCTTCGGTGGTACTGGAACCCGGCTCCGCACGCAGGCGTCGGCCGTGCGGGGCGTCAGCCCTGGGCGGAGCCGCACGCCGGACGTCAGCTCCGCACGCGGGCGAGCGTGAAGCCGTCGTAGCCCTTGCTGCCGACCGTCTGCACCGAGGTCGCGCTGACCCGGGGCTCGGCCGCGATCAGCTCGTGCAGGGCCCGGGTGCCGACCACCGCCGGGTCGGTGCTGTGCGCGTCGGCGACCGCGCCGCCGCGCACCACGTTGTCGACGATGATCAGCGAGCCCGGCCGGGTCAGCTGGAGCGCCCGGCGGAAGTACTCGGGGTTGCTCGGCTTGTCCGCGTCGATGAAGACCAGGTCGAAGGGCTCCACGCCCTGCTCGACCAGCGCGGCCAGCGAGTCGGCGGCCCGGCCCAGCCGTACCTCGGCGACCTCCTCCAGCCCGGCGGCGGCCAGGTTGCCGCGGGCGACCTCGGCGTGCCGGGGGTCGATCTCCAGGGTGATCAGGGTGCCGTCCGCGGGCAGCGCCCGGGCCAGCCAGATCGCGCTGTAGCCGCCGAGCGTGCCGACCTCCAGGATCCGCTTCGCACCCTGGGTCAGCGCCAGCAGGTGCAGCAGCTTGCCCTGGTTGGGGGCCACCGCGATCTTCGGCAGCCCGGCCGCGTCGGCGGCGGCCTCCGCGGCCTCCAGCGCCGGGTCGTGCCCGACCAGCTGCTCGGAGAAGTACGCGTCCACGGCGTCCCAGGTCGGCTGCAACGTCATCGGGCCCTCCAGAGTGCAAGATCGGCAGGTACTCAGCCGATGCTACTCCGAGGGCCCGATGGCTCCGGGGACGGTCGCCGGTCGCTCTCCGTCCACCCCTGACCAGGGGAAGGTCACGCTGTGGTGGTCACGCTGTGGTGGTCACTCCGCGACCGGGGTCCTCGCCACCGTGGCGCCGGCCGCGGCAGCCGCCGCGGCCTCCTCGGCCTCGATCCTGGCGTGCGTCTTCGCGGCCCGGCGCTTCATGATCCAGGCCGACAGGCCGCCGATCACGATCGCCGCCGCCAGGCCGGCCCAGGAGAACCGGGCGAGCCACGGCTCGATGCTCTTGCCCACCTTGTAGACCAGCAGCGTCGTACCGCCGGCCCAGACCACGCCGCCCAGCACGTTGGCGATCAGGAACTTCCAGTACGGCATCTTCAGCGCGCCCGCGAGCGGACCGGCGAAGATCCGCAGCAGGGCGATGAACCGGCCGAAGAAGACCGCCCACATGCCCCACTTCTGGAACGAGCGCTCGGCGGTGGCCAGGTGCGAGGGCCCGAAGTGCTTGGGGAACCTGCGTCCCAGCTTCTCGAAGAGCGGCTTGCCCCCCTTGCGCCCGATCGAGTAGCCGATCGAGTCACCGATGATCGCGCCCGCGATGGCGACACCCGCGACGCCCCACGGGCTCACCACGCCCTTGACCGCCATCAGCGACGCCGTGACCAGGGCGATCTCGCCGGGCAAGGGGATGCCCAGCGATTCGATGAGGATGATCAGACCGACCACGGCGTAGACCGCGGTCGGTGGAATGCCCTCGATCCAGGCGTCGATGTGCAAGGCCGGTACCTCCGTGGCAGGTCGGGACCGGCCGCGCTCCTGGTTGAGCCGCGGGCCGGCCCGGCAATTGTCCGATGGCGGCACGACGGCGCTGCCCTCAAGGCAGCGTAGCGTGCCGGGCGGCCTGTCCCCCCGGCCGATCACCCGTGGATTCCGACGTGCGGCCGCACCCCATGGTTCCAGGCCGGCCGGCTTTTCTTCAAGATTCGGCAAAGGGCCGCTGACCTCGGACGGAGCCCCCTCACGCTCGGTGCCCCGGGCCTCACCCGCCCCGTCCGTCACGGGCAGCGCGCCGGCTCCGCCATCCGGAACTCCTTCCGGTGCCGGATGTGCGAGGCCCGTGCGGTCGGGCTGCGCAGACGCGCTGGAGGCCGGAGGGCTCTGGTTCGATAGGAGCACCGTCACCGGCACCGCGAGGAGCGAGACCCTGAGTACGTCGTTGGCCGAGGCTCTGTCCCTCGGGTTGCTGGTGCTGGTGCTGGTCTGTGCCGTGGTACGGCCGTGGGGCTGGCCGGAGGCCGTGGTCGCGGTGCCCGCCGCCGGTCTGGTGATCGCCACCGGAGCGATCTCGCCGGCGCACGCGGCGGCGGAGGCCGAACGGCTGGGGCCGGTGATCGGCTTCCTCGCCGCCGTCCTGGTACTCGCGCAGCTGTGTGACGACGAGGGCCTGTTCCACGCCTGCGGAGCATGGATGGCCCGGAAGTCCGCCGGGAGCCCACAGCGCCTGTTGGTGCAGGTCTTCGCGGTCGCATCGGTGGTCACGGCGGTGCTCAGTCTGGATGCGACCGTGGTGCTGCTGACGCCGGTGGTGTTCGTGACCGCGGCACGGCTCGGCGCCCGGCCCAAACCGCACCTGTATGCCTGCACGCATCTCTCGAACACGGCTTCGCTGCTCCTGCCCGTCTCCAACCTCACCAACTTGCTGGCCTTCGCGGCGAGCGGACTGACCTTCACCCGGTTCGCCGCGTTGATGGCGCTGCCGTGGCTGGCGGCCATCGCCGTCGAGTACGTGGTGCTGCGCAGGTTCTTCGCCGCCGACCTGGACGCGGGCGCCCCGGCCGCGGACGAGGTGACACCACCGGAAATGCCGCTGTTCGCCCTGCTCACCGTGGCAGGCACCCTCGCCGGGTTCGTCCTCACCTCGATCATCGGCGTCGATCCCGCCTGGGCGGCGCTGGCCGGTGCCCTGGCGCTGGCCGGCCGGGCTCTCGCCCGGCGCCGCACGACCCCCGCGGCGATCGTCCGCTCCGCGGCCGTGCCCTTCCTGGCCTTCGTACTGGCGCTGGGCATCGTGGTCCGGGCCGTGGTCGACAACGGACTGGCCTCCGTGCTCGGGCACCTCGTCCCCCAGGGCACCTCATTGCCCGCCCTGCTCGGCACGGCGGCGCTGGCGGCCGCGCTGGCGAACGTCATCAACAACCTGCCCGCCACACTTGTGCTGCTCCCGCTGGCCGTTCCGTCCGGCGCCGGTGCCGTCCTGGCGGTACTGCTCGGGGTGAACATCGGCCCCAACCTCACGTACGCCGGTTCCCTGGCCACCCTGCTGTGGCGGCGCATCGTCCGCGAGCACGACACCGACATCGGCCTGGGCGAGTTCACCCGGCTCGGACTGCTCGTCGTGCCCGCTGCCCTGGTGCTGGCCGTGGTGACACTGTGGGGGTCACTGCAGATCATCGGAGGATGAGGAGGACGGGCCCGTGACCGTCGTCGTCTGGATCGCCGAGGGCACCTGGCCCGCGTGCGTCGAAGCCGCCCGCACGCACGCACCGCAGGGCGAAGAGATCGTGTTGCTGCACGTCAGCGGTCAGGAAGTGGCGGGCGTCGCGCACGGCGCGTTCGCCGGGCTGCTCGGCCGCGGCCACCGCGAGCGGGACCCCGGCACCCGGGTGGACGCCCTGGCGGCGGACTCCGCCCGACACCTCCTGGACGCCGCGGCCGATCGCCTCGGCCGTCCCTGCGTCCACGTGGAGCGCGCCGGACGTGTCGAACGCGAAGTCGTCGCGGCAGCCGAGGGCGCCGAGTTGCTCGTCCTCGCGCGCGACGGTGACCGCACCCGCCTCGGGCCGCACAGCCTCGGCCCCGCGACCCGCTTCGTGGTCGACCACGCGCCGTGTCCCGTCCTGCTGGTCTGGCCGGAACCGGCACCGGACACCGCGACGATCCCTCCCCCACCCGACCGGTCGTAGCGGTGCCGCAGGTCAGGGCCCGACGTTCGGCTCCGCGGGGAGAGAGCCGGGAGCTGACGCCCGAAGCAGGGCCCGGTCGAGGATCCCCCGCGGCTGATCGGATCCTCCGGGGTGCCGTCGCCGACCGCGATCGCCCGACCACGGCCGAGCGTGCGGCCCGCCTCGGTGACTGACCGTCAGGAACACGGACCGGCAGGGGAAGCCGACCCATCGGCGATCGAGAAGCCGACCGCGGGACCGTCCTCAGGCCACGGCCGCACCGCTGCCGGCGATGACCTCGGGCCGCAGCAGGGCCGCGAGCCGCTCCGCCGGGAGCAGCCCCCGCTCCAGCACGAGTTCGGCCACGCCCCGGCCGCTGGCGAGGGCCTCCTTGGCGATGTCGGTGGCTGCCGTGTACCCGATGTGCGGGTTCAGGGCGGTCACCAGGCCGATGGAGTTCTCGACGGTCGCGCGCAGCACCTCGGTGTTGGCGGTGATGCCGACCACGCACCGCTCGGCGAGGGTGAGGCAGGCGGCGCGCAGATGGATGACGGACTTCGACAGCGAGTGCAGGATGATCGGTTCGAAGGCGTTGAGCTGGAGCTGACCCGCCTCGGCGGCCATGGTGATCGCGATGTCGTTGCCGATCACCTCGAAGGCGACCTGGTTGACGACTTCGGGGATCACCGGGTTGACCTTGCCGGGCATGATGCTCGAACCGGCCTGCACCGGCGGCAGGTTGATCTCACCGAGGCCGGCGCGCGGCCCGGAGGACAGCAGCCGCAGGTCGTTGCAGGTCTTGGACAGTTTGACGGCGATGCGCTTGAGGACGCCGGACATCTGGACGAACGCGCCGCAGTCCTGGGTGGCTTCGACCAGGTTGGCGGCGGTGACCAGTGGCAGCCCGGTGATGTCGGCGAGGTGGCGCCTGGCTGCTTCGGCGTACCCGGCAGGGGCGTTCAGGCCGGTGCCGATCGCGGTGGCGCCGAGATTGATCTCGTGGATCAGCTCGACGGCCTCCGCGAGCCGGCTGCGGTCCTCGTCGAGCATGACGGCGAAGGCGGAGAACTCCTGGCCGAGCGTCATCGGCACGGCGTCCTGCAACTGTGTGCGGCCCATCTTCAGGACGTCGCGGAACTCGACGGCCTTGTGGGCGAAGGCGTCCTGGAGGACGGCCATCGCGTCGAGCAGGCCCCGCACGGCGGACACGGTCGCGATCCGGACGGCGGTCGGGTAGACGTCGTTGGTGGACTGGCCGAGGTTGACGTCCTCGTTGGGGTGCAGGTGCCGGTACTCGCCCTTGGCGTGTCCCAGCAGTTCCAGCGCCCGGTTGGCGAGGACCTCGTTGGCGTTCATGTTGGTCGAGGTGCCGGCCCCGCCCTGGATGACGTCCACGACGAACTGGTCGTGCAGCTTGCCGCCGCGGATCTCGCGGCAGGCGGTGGCGATCGCGGCGGCCTTCGCGGGTTCCAGCAGGCCGAGTTCCTCGTTGGCGAGGGCGGCGGCCTCCTTCACGGCGGCCAGCGCGTCGATCAGGTGCGGGTAGGCGGAGATGGGCGTGCCGGTGATGGGGAAGTTCTCGGTGGCGCGCAGGGTGTGGACGCCCCAGTAGGCGTTGGCGGGGACGTCGCGGTCCCCGAGTAGGTCGTGTTCGCGGCGGGCGGCGGTCATGGGCGTGCGGGTCCTCTTCTCGGAGTGGTGGATCGGGTCACGGACGGGCGAGCAGGGCCGAGGGGTCCAGCGCGGCCACCGGCCGCACGCCGCCGACGGGCCGGCCGCCGCCGCGTGTCGGCTCGCCCGCGAAGCCGGTCAGCAGCCGCGGGTCGACTCCCGCCAGCGCCAGGGCGGCTGCCGTCACCGGGATGCGCGCCCGGTTCGCCCCGTCGGCGATCTTCAGGGCGACGGCGCGGCCGTCCGGCAGCGCGGCGATCTGGACGCCCTCGAAGCCGTCCTTGGCGATCAGCCCAGGCACCGCGCGCATCAGCTCGGCCACGTCCCGTCCGGCGCCGGAGGCCATCTCCGGGTGGCTGCGCAGCGCGTCCGCCACCCGGAATTCGGGGGTCCCGGGTGCGCCGGTGGCGATGCGCGCGGCGGCGCGGGCCAGGCCGTGCAGGGAGACGGCGAACAGGGGGGTGCCGCAGCCGTCCACGGTGGCGTGCGCGATGCGCTGGCCGGTGAGGTCCTCCACGGCTTCCGCGATCATCCGTTGGAGCGGGTGATCGGGGGCGTCGTAGTCCCGCAGCGGCCATCCGTTGAGCCTGCAGAGGTGGAGCATCGCGGCGTGCTTGCCGGAGCAGTTCTGGGCGATCCGGGAGGGCAGGCGGTCCTGCCGGATCCAGGCATCGCGGATGGCCGGGTCGTACGGCAGGTCCGGGACGTTGCGCAGGTCGTCCTCGGTGAGGCCGGCGAACGCCAGGATCCGCCGGGCTCCGGCGAGGTGGCGTTCCTCGCCGGAGTGACTGCCCATCGCGAGGGCGAGCAGTTCGCCGTCGAGCGGCAGTCCCGCGCGGACCATGGCGACGGCCTGGACGGGCTTGAGGGCCGATCGCGGGTAGCACGCGGCCTCCGCGTCGCCGAGCTGGAACCGGATCCTGCCGTCGCCGCCGAGGACGACGACGGAACCGTAGTGGGTGCTCTCGACCACGCCGCCACGGGTGACGTGGGCGAGGGGAACGTGGCGGGGCTCGCGGATCGCGGGCGCGTCCGCGCGGGGGCTGGTGAGCATGACTGCCTCGATCGTGGTGGCTTGGGGCTGCTGACCCGACGGCGGCGGGCCCGGGCGGATGTGCGCTCGGCTCCGCGGATCCCCCGGGCCGACCAGGTTCAGTCGTCGGTTCCGGCGGCGACGCGCGCGATGCGCCCGCGGATCGCGTACCAACCGGCGACGAGTGCGGCAGCGATGAGCGGCACGCAGAGCACGGTGGTGCGTCCGGCGCCGCCGTCGGCGTACATCAGGACCAGCACGGCGGCGAGGAAGGCCAGCGTCACGAGTTCGGTCCAGGGCGAGCCGGGCAGTCGGAAACCGGGGCGGGTCAGTTCGCCTGCCGCGGTCTTCCGCCAGAACAGCAGGTGGCAGACCATGATCATGCCCCAGGTGGCGATGATGCCGATGGCCGCGAGGTTGAGCACGATCTCGAACGCGTCGGCGGGGACCACGAAGTTGAGGCCGACACCGAGGACGCACATGCCGCTGGTGAGCAGGATGCCGCCGTAGGGCACCTGGCTGCGACTCATCCGGGCGGTGAAGCGCGGGGCCGATCCGTTGACGGCCATGGAGCGAAGGATGCGGCCGGTGGAGTAGAGGCCGGAGTTGAGCGAGGACATCGCCGCGGTGAGGACGACCAGGTTCATCACGCTGCCCGCAGCCGGGACACCGATGTGGGAGAGCACCGTCACGAACGGGCTCTCGCCGGAGGTGTACGTGTTCCACGGCATCAGCATCGAGAGCAGGACGACGGAGCCGACGTAGAACAGACCCACGCGCCACATGATCGAGTTGATCGCCTTCGGCACGATCTTCTCGGGGTTCTCGGTCTCCCCGGCCGTCACACCGACCAGTTCGACGGAGGCGTAGGCGAAGACGACACCCTGGATGATCAACAGCATCGGCAGCAGGCCGTTGGGAAAGATCCCGCCGTTGTCGGCGATCAGGGACGGACCGGGTACGGCGCCGTCGACCGGGTGCTGGGTGACGAGCAGGAAGATCCCGATGCCCATGAAGACGACCAGGGCGCTGACCTTGACGATGGCGAACCAGAACTCCAGTTCGCCGAAGATCCGCACCGAGATGAGGTTCACGGTGAGGACCACGGCCAGGGCTATGAGCGCGATCACCCACTGCGGGACGTCGGAGAACAGGCGCCAGTAGTGGGTGTACGTGGCGACGGCGGTGATGTCGGCGATGCCGGTGGTCGCCCAGTTGAGGAAGTACATCCAGCCGGCGGTGTAGGCGCCCTTCTCCCCCAGGAACTCCCGGGCGTACGACACGAAGGCGCCGGAGGACGGGCGGTACAGGACGAGCTCGCCGAGTGCACGCACGACGAGGAACGCGAAGACACCGCAGACGGCGTACGCGACGAACAGGGAGGGCCCGGCATCGGCGAGTCGACCGCCCGCGCCGAGGAACAGCCCGGTGCCGATGGCGCCGCCGATGGCGATCATGTTGACGTGCCGGGCTTTCAGGGACTTGCTGTAGCCGGTGTCACCGGCGTCGACGTGACGGGTCGTGGGGCGCTTCTCGTCTTTGAGGAACTGCTCGCTCACGCCTCGGCTCTACCTTCTTCTTGAGGTGTCCGCGCGCTGGGGGCGCACGATGTCTGTGAGGGTGGCCTCCACGCGGTGGAGGTGGTGGGACATCGCTTCGACGGCGTCGGGCTCGGAGCCGTCGATCAGGGCCTCGACGATCGCCCGGTGCTCGCAGTTGGACTGCTCGCGCCGACCGCCGAGTTCGTTGAGGAAGGTCGACTGACGCGCCAGTGCGTCACGGATCTCCTCGATCACCCGGCGGAACACCGGGTTGCCGGAGGCCTCGGCCACCGCCAGGTGGAACACGGTGTCCAGGGCGACCCACGCGGTGGTGTCGGTCTCCCGCTCCATCCGGTCGAGCAGGTGGCCGAGCTGGTCCAGGTCCTCGGGGGTCCGGCGTAGCGCCGCGTAGCCGGCGACCGGGATCTCGACGTGCCGGCGCACCTCCAGGAGGTCGCTGGCCGCGTAATCGCCGAAGGTGGGGTCCTCGACCGTGCTCGCCACGACGAAGGTGCCCTTGCCGGTCTTCGAGACGGTCAGGCCCATGGCCTGCAGGGCACGGAGTGCCTCCCGCAGCACGGGGCGGCTGACCTCCAGCGTCCGACACAGCTCTGCTTCCGAGGGGAGCTTGTCCCCGACGGCGTACTGACCGCGCTCGATGGCGCTGCGCAGGTGGCCGAACACCGCTTCCATCGCGCTGACGCGCCGCGGGGTCGCTCCACCTGTCTGGCTGTCTGACAGGTTCACGGGCTGATCCTGGGGCTTGGAGCGCCGCGGTGTCAAGACACCGCTGTCGCCCCGGTGACCTCGGGTGAACTCCGTCGGACACGCACCTTCCGCTCGTCGGCGCGACTCGGAACGGAGCTCGGAGTCGACCTGGCCGCAGCCACCAGAGCGTGCACCACCGCCGAGTCGAAGGCCATTTCGGGGTGCCACTGGACGCCGACCACGAAGCGGTGCCGAGTGCTCTCGATCGCCTCGATGGTGCCGTCCGCCGTGCGCGCGCCCACGACCAGGCCGGCCCCGAGGGAGTCCACCGCCTGGTGGTGGTGCGTGGCGACCTGGCGGGTCCCCGGCAGGAGCGCACCGATCCGCGTCCCCGCCACCGTGGTGACGGCATGGGGCGCGAAGTGGCCGCCGTGCAGGTTGTGCCCGTGGTGACCCACCGTCTCGGGGAGGTGCTGGATCAGGGTGCCGCCCGCGTGCACGTTCATCAGCTGCATTCCGCGGCACACTCCGAGCACCGGCATGTCACGCGCCAGAGCCTCGGCCAGCACGGCCCACTCCCAACGGTCGCGCTCGCGCACCGGCGGCCCCGTGCACGGATGCGGCTGCGCCCCGTACAGCGCGGGATCCACGTCCTCGCCGCTGGTCAGGACGATCGCGTCCAGACCCGCGACGACATCGGCCGCGGCCTCCGGCGCGTCCGGCGGCAGCAGGACCACACGGCCGCCCGCCGCCTGGAGGCAGCTGACGTACGCCGCGGGCAGCAGCGCCGCGGGCAAGTCCCACTCCCCCCACTGAGCGTGGTCGAGGTAGGTGGTGAGGCCGATAAGCGGCTTGGGCATACCACTTCCTTTCAGGGGCGGGAGACGATCGTCGACGGCCGTCTCCTCCGCAGCCCGCCCGCCCGACGGACGCGGGGTCAGGAGGCTGCGAAGGAGGGGGTGCACGGCCCCGCGGGCACACGGATGCGCCCGAAGGGGGTGGGGGTGGGCCGCGGACCCGGGGGGCGGAAGCTTGCGCACCCGGGCCACGAGCAAGAATCCTGCTGCTGTTCATGCTTAAGCACAAGAAAAGACATCTTCGCGACAGATAAGTGAGCCTTAACTCCGTGCAGAGACTCGACCCCCGGTTACTGGCCACCCTCGAAGCCGTGATCCGCCACGGCTCCTTCAACGCCGCCGCACGCGAGCTGGGCTACAGTGCGCCCGCCGTCTCTCAGCAGGTCGCCGAACTCGAACGCCGGGCCGGCCTCATCCTGATCGAGCGCCGCCCTGTGCGCGCCACCCCGGCCGGCATGGTCCTGCTCGACGCCGAACAGCGCGTCCGGAGCGCACTGGCGGCGGCGTCCCTGGAACTCGACGCCATGCGCGCGGGCACGGCCGGGCGGATCAGGCTCGGCGCGTTCGCCTCCTCCGCCGCCGGCATCGTGCCGCAGGCGCTGGCAGAGCTTCACGAGACCTATCCCGATGTACAGGTCAGCCTCTCCCAAGTGGAGCCCGAAGCCGGCTACGGCCGGCTCAGGCGGGGAGACATGGACCTGGCCCTCAGTTACGACTACGACTTCATCCCCATGCCACCGCCCCGGACGCTGCGCCGGACGCTGGTCGCACGGGACCCGGTCGTGGCGGTCGTCCCGGCCGACCACCCCCTAGCCCACCGGGACGTCATCGACCTCGCCGACCTCGCGTCCGAGACGTGGATCGCGGCTCCGGAGGCCGCGTTGCGCCTGGAACTGCTCGCTCAGATGGCCAAGACCCCTGGCTTCCAGGCCCGCCTGGAATACGACGGCGACGACTTCAACACCGTGCTCGGCTTCGTGGCCGCCGGCCTGTGCGTCGCCGTCATGCCACGGCTGGCCCTCCCCCCGGGCAGCTCCCGGGTCGTCGCGCGCCCCCTCGCCGACCCGGAGCTGACGCGCTTCATCTACACCGTCCGCATCGACACCCGACACGCCCCGCGCGCCCTCCTGGCCCTGGAACGGATGCTCGCCGCGCAGGCACTGGCCGCCCTCCCCTGAGACGGGGCACCGCAGCGACGGGTTCGTGACCGCAAAGGGCCGGCCCGCAGGCGGGCCGGCCCCTCTCGGCAGCAGCAGCTCAGACCTCCGACTCGACGCTCCGGTCGGCGGTGAGCCGCTCCCGCCACTCGGCCACAGCGCCCGGGGACATGGCCGCGAGGCGGGCGATCACCTCGTCGTCCCGCCCGTCGGTCCAGCTGAGGACCCGGGTCAGGACGGTGTTCCGGACCAGGCGGACCTCCTTCAGCAGCTCCTCCAAGCGCTTCAGCTCCTCCCCGGTGGCGGAGAGCACGTCGTCGACCGCCGTCCTCTCCTCCGCCCGCTGTTGCCGCAGGTAGGCCGTCAAGCCGGTGAGGACCACTCCGTCGTCGGCCGCGGCGCTGCGGAACCTCTCGGCGAGGTGATCCAACATGCAGTCAGGAGCGTCGGCGAGACTCGCTCCCACGACCTTCGCGCCCTCCCAACTGCTCCGTCCGGTATCGCTGCTCCGCAGCCAGAGCCCGGCGTCGACCGGGGTGCGACCGCCGCAAGCGGCCGCGCGGTAGGCGTAGAGGGCCGCACGGTGACCGTAGAAGGTGTAACCCTCCTCGATCCGGACACCCCCCGGAGCGCACATCAGTCCCGGAACGCCGCCGTATCCGGAATCGGCTTCGTAGGCGGCGCAGGCGTCCAGCTCGGCGTCGGTGGCCGTCGCCCAGGCCGGGTCGCAGAGCTCCGGGTTCCGGGCGAGGAAGTCCTCCACTTCGACCCGCCAGGCGGGAACCTGGCTCATGCGGGGTTCGGCCCAGACCACGGCTCCCGCCGCGTCGAGTGTGAACCGGCAGGCCTGTTCGAGATCGGTCCAGGCCGTAGCGGCTTCGGCGGACCATTCCAGGTCCCCGGCCGGGCCGACACGGTGCAGCGAGCCGATCACCCGCTGGACCAGGGGCAGCACCCGCCGGACCAGCGCATAGAGCTCCTTGACGCCGAAGAAGCGCCAGGCGTCGGCGCCCCGGTCGTCCACGGCGCGATGGGTGAGCAGGAGCATGAAGACGGCCGGGGACGGCAGAGCGCCGTCGCCGACCGTGGCCCGGAGGTGTCCCGGGAGCGAGTGGGCGGCCCCCTCGTCCTGTGTTCGCCAGTCGGTGTCACCGAACCAGACGGCACCGGTGGCGACATCGACGGCGAGCCACTGTTGGTAGCCGTTGCCCGGCCCGAACCGTTCCTGGTCGTGCTCGGCCCGCCGGTCGTGCCACACGTATTCCGCTGGAGGCGGATTGAGTTGGACGGCGACGAAGCCGTCCTGCGGGGTGTACCCGACGATGACGTGTGCTGTTGGTTTGCTGTGCTCGGTCCCGGACATGCGGCTCCCTCCGTGCCACACAGTGGCGATTCCGCCACTGTGCGGCACCGAGCCTGCCCTGCGAGAGCCGTACGATCAAATCCGATCAGTTGTGGACTTCTCGCCCCACCAAGGTCCGTGCACGAGCGGACCCGACGGCAAGCGATCGCAGAACGTCGAGGCTCCCCCCGGTGCACGACGGCATGAATCGGACCTTGACGCCCGCCGTCGGGCGGCGCATGATCAAGTCGCGAGGCCGTCAGACAGCAAGACGTGGGCGTGCATGCGCAGTTCATGCCCCGCGCGGCAACGACAACGGCATCACGAGCGCCGGCACCCGCGAGGATCTCCACCCCGGATCGACGAACACCTTCACCGCGCTTCGGGATCTGAACGACATCCCGCAGTGGGACGAAACCCTCGTCGACCGGGGCATGCCGATGGCCATCACGATCTTCTCGGAAGCCGCCCGCTCTTCGGATCTTGCGGCAGGGAGATGCCGTCCGGGCGCGGGGATCAGGGCGCGCGGCGCGGAGCCCCGCCTACGACTCCGTGGACCGCTCGGCGAAGTCCAGAACGGTGACGGAGGGTCGGTGGCCGGCGAGTGGTGGGACGGCCAATGCCAGCGGCAGCAGTGCGCCCACGAGCCCGCGTCCGCCGATCGGGCGTACGTCCCGTACGGCCGTCACCGCCGGACTGGCGGTCAGGAGCTTGTTCCGCTCGCCCGCGTCCATCGCCCACGGCATCGCCGGCGCCTGGTAGTCGCGGGCGCGCACCTTCCCGTTCAGGGTGAGGCGGCTGAACCAGCGCGGCACCGCGTCGAGCACCAGCGAGCCGCCCGGGAAGCGCTCGGCGCAGGCCGCGATCAGCGCCCGGACCTCCTGCGGGCGCAGGTACATCAGCAGCCCCTGGGTGCTGATCAGCACCCCGTTCGCCGGGTCCACCTCGTCCATCCAGCGCGGGTCGGTGGCCGAACCGGCGAGGATCCGGTGCCGGTCGTCCGGCGGCAGCAGGCGCTCGCGCAGGGCGGCCGTCTCCGGCAGGTCCACCGACAGCCAGGTCGCCCGCCCGTTGTCGACCCGCCAGGCCTGTGTCTCCAGACCGTCCCCGAGCCCGACCACCGTGCCGCGCGGGCACCGGACCAGGAAGTCCGCCACCTCGCGGTCGAAGCAGGCCGCGCGCAGCGCCTGGACCTGGCTCAGCAGTGCGTTCGCGCCGAACCGCTGCGCGAACGGGTAGTCGATCCGGTCGACCAGCTCGACCGCCTTCGGGTCCGGCAGCACGGTGTCCGGCCGCCGGGCCTCCACGGCCCGGTGCCACAGCGTCCACAGCGCCGTCTCCGGCACCGCCGCCAGCTCGGGCCGCTCCAGCGGCTCCGGCCGCTCCACCGACTCAGGCCGCTCCGCGCCGCCAGTCATCGCTCACTCCTTCGACGTGCTCCGCACGGGCTCTGCGTGGGCTCCGCGCTCGGGCAGGCATGAACCCGCCGATTCTGCCACCGGCCGGGCTCACCCGCCCGGCCCGACGCGCGGCTCAGCCGACGCTGAAGGCGCCGTCCGGCGGGGGCGGGGAGTCGGTGGCGTCCGCGTCCGTGACCGGCGCGGTGCGGCCGACCAGGGCTGCCAGGTCGTCGCCCGCCACCAACCGGGCCGGGAAGACGTCGCCCGCGAACCGCCGGGCCAGCTCCGCCTCCGGCAGCGGCGCCGTCGAGCCGGCCAGCAGCACGTTGCCGTACCGCCGCCCGCGCAGCACCGATGCCTCCGCCACCAGGCAGACGTACGGGAACACCGCCCGCACCGTCGCCGCCTGCGCCCTGGCGAACGCCAGCGGCGGGCCGTCCGCCAGATTGGCCGCGTAGCAGCCGCCCTCGCGCAGCACGACCGCCGCCAGGCGGACGAACTCCACCGAGGTGAGGTGCGCGGGCGTGCGGGAGCCGTGGAACACGTCCGCGACCACCAGGTCCTGCGAGCCCGCCGGGACGTCGGCGAGCGACGCCCGGGCGTCGCCGACCGTCGCGGCGACGTCCGCGCCGGGCGTGCCGCGCCAGGGCAGCCGCTCCGCCACCAGCTCCAGCAGCGGCCCGTCCACCTCCACCACCCGCTGCCGCGAGCCGGGCCGGGTCGCGGCCAGGTAGCGGGGCAGGGTGAGCGCGCCGCCGCCGAGGTGCAGCACGTCCAGCGGCCGCCCGGCGGGGGCGAGCGCGTCGGCCAGGTGGCCGAGGCGCCGGGTGTACTCGAACTCCAGATGGGTCGGGTCGGCGAGGTCGACGTACGACTGCGGGGTCCCGTCCAGGGTCAGCAGCCAGCCGCCGTCCCGGTCGAGGTCGGGCATGAGCTTGGCGAAGCCGAGGTCGGTCCGCCGGCCGACCGGCACCGGCTCGTCGGACTCGTCGGACTCGTCGGACTGGTCGGGCTCGTCGGACTGGTCGGGCTCGGAGGTCACGCGTGCTCCCCGACCGGCCGCACGTCCAGGTACGCCTCCAGCCAGTGGTCCAGCTCGGCGAAGACCTGGGTGCGGGCCCTCTCGCCGGACAGCACCAGATCGTGCATGCCGCCCTCGATCCGCACGATCGTGACGTGCCGGCCGAGCCTCGGGCCCTGCGCCGCGATGTCGTCGGCGCGCAGCACGCCGTCGGCGTGGTGCAGCGCGTTGTGCCACTTGGTGGTGGCGATGGACCGGGTGGAGGCCATCAGCAGCACCGGGACGTCGATGCCCAGCCCCTGCCGCAGCCGGCGGTGCCCCTGGTGGATCGCCGACAGCCAGCCCGCGTACAGCGGGAAGCCCTCGGCGGGCTTGAGGGTGAGGTCGAAGTCCCACTCGCCCCGGTGGTCCTTGTGCAGGCTGTGCGTGTAGTGCGGGTTCAGCGTCGACGGCAGCACCCGGGTCGGCGCCAGCCGCCCGATCGCCGTCACGGCCGGCCCGCCGACGGCCCGTACGGCCTGCGAGGTCGGCATCGACAGGAACGGCGAGTTGAGGAACAGCCCGTCCACCAGCCCGCGTCCGGCCCGTCGCCCCGCCCACAGCGCGGCGACCAGCCCGCCGGTGGAGTGCCCGTTCACCAGCAGCTGCCGGTGCCCGTCCACCTCGCGGATGACGCGGACCGCCTCGTCGACCTCCTCGTCGTACTCGACCAGGTCCCGGACGAAGTTCGGCGACTGGTGCGGGCGCAGCGAACGGCCGTACTTGCGCAGGTCGAGGGCGTAGAAGGAGAACCCGAGCGCGGTGTAGTGGTCGGCCAGGTTGGTCTGGAAGAAGTAGTCGTTGTACCCGTGGATGTACAGGACGGCCCGCTCCGCGCCGGGGACGAGCCGTCGGACCAGGGTCGCGCACACCGCCCCCTCGGCGTCGGGGCGGAGGTCGAGCTCCGCCGCCTCGTAGGGGGCACCCAGGATGTCTTCCCGAAACTCCATCTGCGCCGTACCCGTCCTCTGCTCTGCCCGCCGTCGTGGCAGGTGACCACCCGTTCCGAGGGACGACGATACCGGCCGGTAGGTGGTCGGCGCTCGGCGGTGGCCGGGCCGCGCCCGGACGGGCGGGCGGGCGGTCCGGGCCCGGACGGCGGCCTCGACGGCTGGCCCCGGACGGCGGCACTGGACGGCCGGGCCGTCCCCCGCCCCGCCGAGCGTGCCGTCGTGCACCGGCGCGGGGGCCGCTCCGCGCCTCCCCGCCCCTCCTCGTGCGCCTGCTGTGCGCCGGTGGTGATGTGGAACGCTTCCCTTACGGGCAAGGCGAGTTGGGGAGTTTGCATGCAGCACGAGCACAGTGATCCGTCGCTCTACCGGTCGGCCGCCGAGGCGATCGCCGCGCCGCCGGAGAAGCTGGCGTACGTCGCCGGGTTCGACCGGTCGGCCCAGCGGCCGGACGCGCTGCTCACGGTGGACACCGACCCGGCCTCGGACAGCTACGGCACCGTGCTGAACTTCGCCGAACTGCCGACCCTCGGCGACGAGTTGCACCACTTCGGATGGAACGCCTGCTCCAGCGCCCTGGCACACGCCTGCCACGAGAACCCGGAGCGGCGCTTCCTGCTGCTGCCCGGCCTGCGCTCCTCCCGGCTGCACGTGATGGACACCCGGCCCGACCCGGTCCGCCCGCGTCTGGTGAAGACCGTCGAGGCCGCCGAGCTGGCCGCACGGGCGGGCTACTCGCGCCCGCACACCCTGCACTGCGGCCCGGACGGCGTGTTCCTCTCCTGCCTGGGGGCCGGTCGGGGCGCCGACGGGCCGGGCGGGGTGGCGATCCTCGACCACACCACCTTCGACGTGCTGCGCGCCTGGGAGACCGAGCGCGGGCCGCAGCACTTCGCGTACGACGTCTGGTGGCACCTGGGCACCAACGTGGGGGTGACCAGCGAGTGGGGCACCCCGTGGATGGTCGAGGACGGGGTGGTCCCGGAGCTGCTGCTGGGCCGCAAGTACGGCCACGCGCTGCACTTCTGGGAGCTGGACTCGGGGCGGCACCTGCAGCGGATCGACCTCGGCGACCAGTACCAGATGGTGCTGGAGCTGCGCCCGGCGCACGACCCGCAGGCGGAGTGGGGGTTCGCCGGGGTGGTGGCGAACGTCGAGGACCTGTCCTCCTCCGTCTGGCTCTGGTACCGGGACGGGCCGGCGTTCACCGCGCGCAAGGTGATCGAGATCCCCGCCGAGCCGGGGAAGGCCGAGGACCTGCCGCCGGCGCTGCAGCCGTTCGGCGCGGTGCCGCCGCTGGTCACCGACATCAACCTGTCGGTGGACGACCGCTGGCTGTACGTCTCGGCCTGGGGCACCGGCGAGCTGTTCCAGTACGACGTCTCGGACCCGTTCCACCCGCGCCAGGCCTCCTCGGTGCGCCTGGGCGGGGTCGTCGCCCGCACCCCGCACCCGGCCGAGCCGGGACGGCCGCTGAGCGGGGCGCCGCAGATGGTGGAGATCAGCCGGGACGGCCGGCGGCTGTACCTCACCAACTCCCTCTACGGCGCCTGGGACGACCAGATCTACCCGGACGGCATCGAGCCCTGGATCGTCAAGCTGGACGCGGACCCGGTGGCGGGCGGGCTGAGCGTCGACGAGCGCTTCTTCCCGCACGGGGCCGACTTCCGGGGCCTGCGGGTGCACCAGACCCACCTCGCGGGCGGCGACGCCTCCTCGGACTCCTACTGCTTCCGCTGACGGTTCAGCGCTGCAGCGCCTGGTCGTACCGCACCTGCCCCAGCGGCAGCCCGGTCGCGACGAGCCGGCGGCGGACGGAGGTGACCATGCCGGCCGGGCCGCTGACGCAGGCCAGGTGGTCGCGCCAGTCCCCGGCCTCCGCGACGGCGTCGGCGAGGCGCCCGGCGGTGACCGGGGTGAGGGTCAACCAGGGCTTGTGCAGGCCGAGTTCGGCGAGCGCCTGCCAGTCGTAGAGGTCGCTGCGGTCCCGGGCGCCGACGAAGAGGTGGACCTGGCGGCCGGTCGGGCGGTGGGCGGCCTGCTGCTCGACGATCGCCTTCATCGGGGCGAGGCCGGTGCCGCCCGCGATCAGCAGCAGGTCGCGGGAGTCGCCGTCGGGCAGCAGGCTGCCGCGCGGCGGGCCGAGCCGCAGCCGGTCGCCGACGGCGGTGTGCTCGACCAGGGCGGCGCTGACCCCGTCGGGGCCGGTGCGGCGGACGTGGAGCTCCAACTCGTTGTCGGTGCGCGGGGCGCAGCCCATCGAGTACTGCCGCCAGGTGTGCGGCAGCGCCGGGTGCTCGACGGTGCCGTACTGCCCGGCCCGGTACGGGTACGGTTCGCCGGTGCGCAGCCGCAGCACGGCGAGGTCGGGGCGGCGGCGCTCGTGGCCGGTCACCACGGCGTGCCAGTACGGGGGTTCGGTGAGCGCGGAGTCGGCGCCGGCGACCATCGCGCCGACCGCGAAGCGGATCATCCGCACCCAGGCGGCCTCCAGGTCCTCGGTCCAGTGCGCGCCGGCCCGGTGCCGGATCGCCTCGCACAGGGCCTCCTCGAAGGCCTCGTAGTGGACCGGACGGACGCCCAGTTTCCGGTGGTCGCGGCCGAGTTGGCGGAGCATCCGGCCCAGCTCGGCGGGCTGGTGGAGGTGGTCGACGAGGTGGCGGAAGATCCGTTCGAGGTGGATCTGCTGGAACTCCATCGAGGCGGGGAAGAGCGGGCGCAGGTACGGGCGGGTGCGGAACATGACCGCGTAGAGGTGGTCGATCAGCTCGGAGAGCGGGGCGATCAGGTCGAGGTCACGCCGGATCAGGTGCTGGTCGGCGGCGCCGTCGTAGCCGCCGTACCCGCCGTCGTCGCCGTCGCCGTACCCGAAGTCGCCGCCCGAGGAGGAGGACGGGGCGAGGAGTTGGCGGCGGAGGCGCATCGCGTGGTGACGGGCGATCAACCGGTCGTACTCGGCGGTGGCGGTGCCGGTGGCAAGGTGCGTGCTGCTGCTGTTGTCCATGTCATGCCCAGTCAACGCGCGGGCGCCGAACGCGAGAAGGGCCGATCGCCCCGAACGGACCCGGGACCATCGACCCCTTGCCAAGCACCGTGCCGAGCACTGCCGAGCACTGCCGAGCACTGCCGAGCGGGCACGGCCACCGGCGCGGCCCCGGGGCCGCGGCCGGGCCGCTACCGGGGCTTCTCGGCGGACGAACCGGCCGACGAACCGGCGGAGGACCCGGCACCCGGTCCGGCACCCGGTCCGGCACCCGGTCCGGCCGTCCGCTCGGCCCGCCCCTCCTGGGCTTCGGTGGCCGCCCAACTCGCCAGCAGGCGCAGCGACTCGGCCGAGGTCGAGCCCGGTTCGGCGTGGTAGGTGACCAGCACCTGGTCGCAGTCCCCGGCCGGGCGCAGGGTCTCGTACTGCAGGCTGAGCCCGCCCACCACGGCGTGGTGCAGCAGCTTGGTGCCGTGGCCCTTGTCCTGGATGTTGTGGGTGGCCCACAGCCGGCGGAAGTCCTCGCTCTTGACCGAGAGTTCGCCGATCAGCGAGGCGAGGTGCGGGTCGTCAGGGTCGCGTCCGGCGTCCAGCCGCAGGATGCCGACGACGTCGCTGGCCTTGCCCTCCCAGTCCTGGTAGAGCTCGCGCGCGGCCGGGTCGAGGAAGACGTGCCAGGCCATGTTGCGGTGCTCGGGCGGCATCGCGTCGAAGTCGCCGAGCAGGGCGGTGCCGAGCCGGTTCCAGGCGATGATGTCCAGGCGCCGGCCGAGCACGTACGCGGGCACGCCCTCCATCGCGTCCAGCAGCTGCTGCAGCGCGGGCCGCACCCGCTGCACCCGGGCGGCGGCCCGGCCGGAGCGGCGGCGGGGCGGCTTGGTGAGCCGGCCGAGGTGCTCGCGCTCGGCGGGGCTGAGCCGCAGCGCCCGGGCGATGGCGTCCAGCACGGCGGCGGAGACGTTCTCGCCGTGGCCCTGTTCCAGCCGGGTGTAGTAGGCGGTGCTGACTCCGGCGAGCTGGGCCAGCTCCTCGCGGCGCAGCCCGGGCACCCGGCGGCGGGTGGTGGTGTCCCGCAGGCCCACGTCCTCGGGCCGCAGCCGGGCGCGGCGGGATCGGAGGAACTCGCTGAGTTCGGTGCGCTGGTCCATGTCTGCAGTATGCGGGGCTTCCGGCGCCGCCGGGCGGGCGAGGGTGATACTGCCGTGCGTACGTTCCGCTCCCGTACGTCCCGGCTTCGTACGTAGAGCTCTGGTCTGGTTGGCCGGGCCGGCCCGCCGCAGTCTTGAGGGCATGACGAACGAGACGATCAACAGCACGGCCGGCACCGCCACGGGCACTACCACGCACACCGCTGCCGGCACCACCCGCACCGTCACCGCCTACGCGGCGCAGCGGCCCGACGCCCCGCTGACGAAGACCACCGTCACCCGCCGGGCCGTGGGCGAGCACGACATCGTGATCGACATCAAGTTCGCCGGCATCTGCCACTCCGACATCCACCAGGTCGGCGAGGACTGGGGCACCGGCATCTTCCCGATGGTCCCGGGCCACGAGATCGCCGGCGTGGTCAGCGAGACCGGCCCCGGCGTGACCCGCTGGAAGGTCGGCGACCGGGTCGGCGTCGGCTGTTTCGTCGACTCCTGCCGCGAGTGCGACAACTGCCGCGCCGGCCTGCAGCAGTACTGCACCGGCGAGGGCGGCGCCGTCTTCACCTACAACGGCACCGGCAAGGACGGCCTGCCGACCTACGGCGGCTACTCCGCGGAGCTGGTCGTGGACGAGGCGTACGCGCTGGGCATCCCCGACAGCCTGCCGCTGGACGCCGCCGCGCCGCTGCTGTGCGCGGGCATCACGCTGTACTCGCCGCTGGTCCACTGGGGTGCGGGCCCGGGCAAGAAGGTCGCGGTCGTGGGCCTCGGCGGCCTCGGCCACATGGGTGTCCAGCTCGCCCACGCGATGGGCGCGGAGGTCACCGTGCTCAGCCAGTCGCTGCGCAAGCGCGAGGACGGCCTGAAGCTCGGCGCCGACCACTACCGGGCCACCTCCGACCCGGCGACCTTCAGCGAGCTGGCGGGCAGCTTCGACCTGATCCTCAACACCGTCTCCGCCGACCTCGACCTCAGCGCCTACCTGGGCCTGCTGCGGGTCGACGGCACCATGGTGCAGGTCGGCGCACCGGAGAAGCCGGTCACGGTGAACGCGCACGCGCTGCTCGCCGGGCGGCGCTCGCTGGCCGGGTCGATGATCGGCGGACTGCCGGAGACCCAGGAGATGCTGGACTTCTGCGGCGAGCACGGCATCACCGCCGAGATCGAGCTGATCCGGGCCGACCAGATCAACGAGGCCTACCGGCGAGTGCTGGCCGGCGACGTCCGGTTCCGCTTCGTGATCGACGCCTCGACCATCTGACGGACCGCCCGCGCGGCCGGACGACCGACCGCAGGACCGGCCGGACGACCAGCCGCAGGACCCGCACGACCCACGCGGCCACGAAGGTGCCCCGCGCCCCGGTGCTCTCCCGTCACCAGGGCGCGGGGCACCCGCGTCATACCGAGGCGGTCTTCGCCGCCCGCCGCTCCTCGCGGCGCTCCAGCCGCCGCTGCCGGCCCCGGCGCGGCGGCTGGTCGGGCAGCCAGCCGAAGGTGAGGCAGGCGCCCACCACGCCGAGCAGCATCCCGATCAGGAAGCCGCCCAGGTTGGAGGTGACCCAGCTGGCCAGCGAGGCCAGCACGGCGAGGATGGAGTAGAACAGCCGCTGCGCCGGGTTGAACAGGATCAGCAGGCCGCACAGCGCCATCACCGCCGGCACCAGGTACCCGGCCAGCCCCTGCATCCCGATGTGCAGGACGACGGGCAGCGGGGCCCGCAGGGTGAACAGGATCTCGGCGCCGCCGAGCAGCACCAGCAGCCCGCCCCAGAACGGTCGCCGGCCCCGCCAGTCGCGCTTGCCCGGGCGGGCGGCGGGCGCGGCACCGTCGGCGGCCGCGACCGTGGCGGCGGTGCCGGAGGCGGCGGCCGTCCCCTCGGCCGCCGCCTCCTCGGCCCGCGCCCCGGCGCCCCCGTCGGTCCCGGCCGGCTCCGGTACGGACTCCGTCATGCTCAGCAGCCCTGGGAGCCGAAGCTCAGCCGCAGGTTGGGCAGTTTGAACCCGACGGCGGTGCTCGCGTAGTTGTGCTGCTTGAGGTGCGTCAGCACGACGGTGTCGGCCTGCTGGCCGAAGACGCCCGGGTTGCCCTTGCCGACCGGGCCGGCCTTGGTGAACGTGCTGGCGTCGCCGCCGATCTCGATGTTGGTGAACTCCGCGTCACCGGACAGCAGATCGGAGTCGGTGGTGAGGTCGGAGGCGCTGACGGGGGTGCCGCCGTCGCCCGCGTGGATCACCAGGTTGATGCCGCCGAGGTCGACGCTCTGGCACAGGTTGGTGATCTCGGCGCTCTTGATCGCCGACACCGCGACCAGCACCTGACCGCCGGTGGAGCCGGCGTTGGGGCTGTCGGGGATCATCGAGTCCAGCGAGCCGAACTGGGCGAAGCCCTTGCCGTCCAGCTTGTCGGCGGTGATGGTGAACGGCATGCCGGAGATGGAGAACTGCGCGGCGAGCACGCCCTGGGCGGTGAGCGCCATCAGGACGCCCCCGGCGGCGACGGCCGGCAGGGCCATCAGGGCGGTGCGCTTGAGCCGTACCCGGCCTCTTCTCGGCGCGACCGGCTGCGGGGTCCCGGCCGCGGCGGCGGCGTCCTCGGACATGGCCATGTGTGCTCCCTGTGGGTGGATGGGGTGTGCAGGCACTGGCACGTTGTCCTGGCGCGGACAGCGTTCCGCGGCACGAACGGGGCGCCCGCCCCTCGGCAGCGGGGCGGGTCCGGTCGTGGCGCGGTAAGTAACTGGGAAGCTACTGCCCGGTATTGGCCGGGTCAATACGGGTGCACGAAGGATCTTCACCGATCCCGGCCGCGCACCGTTCGGGCGCCTCGACCAGGGCGAGCGGTCCGGCCGGGCCCGCCGAGCCGAGCCGCCCGGCCGCCTCCGCCGGGCCGAGGAACGGAGCCAGGCAGAACATGCTCAACACCGGTAGCAGCTCAGGAAGTTGATCGGTCCGACCGGAGTCGATCCGGCGGTAGATCGCGCTGTAGACACCGCCCACCACGGCGTCCACCAGCTCGTCCACCGTCACCCCGCCCGGCAGTTGGGGCGCCTCGGCGAAGAACGCCCGGAACCTGGTGAGGAGTTGATCGCGCTCACGCCGCCCGGCCGGGCCGACCGCCTCGATCTCGATCACCGCCATGGTCGCGAACGCCGGTGTTCCCGCGAGCAGTTGGAGCATCGCGCCGAGCGCCTGCCGGATCCCGTGACACCAGTCGGATTCGGCCGCGAAGGCCGCCGCCATCCGTCGGAGCACCACCCCGGTGCCGTAGCGGTGCGCGGCCAGGAAGGCGTCCTCCTTGCCGCTGAACAGCTCGTAGAAGACCGGCCTGGTCACGCCCGCCGCGCGGCAGATGTCGCTCACCGTCGCGTGCTGGTAGCCGCGTTCGGCGACGGTCCGGACCAGACCGTCCAGCAGCCGCTCCCGCTGGGTCGCGGCGACCACGCCCGCGGGCTGCCGGCGCGGGCCGGGCTTGATCGACCGGGCGGGATCGCGGCCGGTCCGCGCGCCCGGCAGCAGGACCACGTCGGCACTCCGGAGGTAGTTCCGTTCCATCACCAACTCCTGTGTCCTGTATTGACATTGACGCAACATCGGGTTTACAACACTGACAGGTTTCCAACCGGTGGGCGAGCAGGCCCCCCACCGGTCGACCTCCAGGGGCTCCCCCGGTCCGGACGGAACCACCCGGGCCACGGGACCACGGCGGGCGCAGGCCCGCGGCGGTGGCAGCCGCCGACGTGCACCCCCACAGCACCGCACGTCCGCACCGACCCGGCGCAGTGCCGCCGGGCCGTGCCGCTGTGTTCCGCACCGCCGCACCGCGGTACGGCCGCACCGCCTCACGGCCACGCAGCCGTACAGCCGTACAGCTTTGGAGCTTTGGAGCCGTACAGCCGTACAGCTTTGGAGCCGTACAGCCGAACCGCACGAGTGGGCCCGTGGCGCCGGGCCCGCCCGCACCGCGGCCCCGCCGGAGCCCCCGGTACGCCATGCACCTCCCCCGTCGTGCACACCACCACACCCGCACGCCGGGATTCCCCCCACCCGTCCCCCGGACGGAGAGAGGTACCCTCATGCGCATCCGCCGCACCCTCGCCACCGCCGCCCTCACCGCGCTCGCCCTCACCGGCGCGGCCGTCGCACCCGCCGAGGCCGCCACCGCCGTACTGACCACCGGCAGCCCGTCCGGCCCGGCCGTCTCCGTCGGCGACGTCCTGTCCGCCAACCTGGCCTCCGGCAGCTACGCGACCTTCTACAACAGCGCCACCGGGACGAGCGGCATCAAGTGCGCCGCCTCCTCCTTCTCGGCGACCGTCACCTCCAACCCGGCCGCACCGGGCAGCGCCGTCGAGCAGCTCAACACCCAGACCTTCGGCTCCTGCACCTCCAACGTCCTCGGCGTCACGAGCGTCAAGAGCATCACCGTCACCAACCTGCCGTTCACCAACACGGTCAGCGACGCCCCCGGCAACCCGGTCAAGCTCACCCCCGGCGCGGCAGGCCCGATGGGCACCACCGTCGTCCTGGGCACCATCCTGGGCAGCATCAGCTGCAACTACCAGAACAGCACCGGGATCAACGGCACCACCTCGAACACCGGCAACACCATCGGCTTCTCCGCCCAGCCGTTCACGCTGGTCTCCGGCCCCGGCCTGTGCTTCTCGACCGGCTGGTTCAGCGCCACCTACGGCCCGGTCACCGACACCTCGGTCCCCGGCAGCCCGGCCCTCTTCGTCAACTGACGGTCCGCGCCGCCCCCTGACGAGCGGCTCCGCCCCGACCACGGCGGCGTACGGCACCGGCACCACGCCGTACGCCGCCCGGCCGTGCCGGCGGCACCGCGCCCCCACGGGCCGGCGCCGTGACCGGACCGGACGGGGCGGCGCCGAACCCGCGACACCGATGTGACCGGCCGGTAGGGTGGCGCCGCACGGAGACGGCGAACCGGAACGGGGCGGCACATGGACAGCGGCGGGAACGGCGGCAGCGGCGGCGGCGGGAACGGCAACGGCCCCGCCAACGGGACGAACGGCACGGGCTTCTTCAGCTCGGTCACGGACGCCGCCGAACAGCTCGCCGCCACCGGCTACCTCGCCTCCACCGCCGTCGCCACCACCGTCTTCCTCGCCGACCGGCTCGGCAAGCCGCTGCTGGTCGAGGGCCCGGCCGGGGTCGGCAAGACCGAACTCGCCAAGGCCGTCGCCGCGATCGGGCAGGCCCGGCTGGTCCGGCTCCAGTGCTACGAAGGCATCGACGAGGCCCGCGCGCTCTACGAGTGGAACCACGCCAAGCAACTGCTGCGGATCACCGCCGGCCGGGACGGGGGCTGGGAGGAGGCCCGCGACGACATCTTCGGCGAGGAGTTCCTGCTCACCCGCCCGCTGCTCACCGCCATCCGCGGCGAGGAGCCGACGGTGCTGCTGATCGACGAGATGGACAAGGCCGACGTCGAGGTCGAGGCGCTGCTGCTGGAGGTGCTCAGCGACTTCCAGGTCACCGTCCCCGAACTCGGCACCATCACCGCGAGCCGCCGCCCCTTCGTGCTGCTCACCTCCAACGCCACCCGGGAACTCTCCGAGGCGCTGCGCCGCCGCTGCCTCTTCCTCCACCTCGACTACCCGGACGCCGAGTTGGAGAGCCGCATCGTCCGCCTCAAGGTGCCCGGACTGGACGACACCCTGGCCGGATCACTGGTCCGGATCGTCGGCGCGCTGCGCACGATGGACCTGCGCAAGGCGCCGTCCGTCGCCGAGACCATCGACTGGGCCCGCACCCTGCTCGCCCTCGGCGCGGACACCCTGGACGAGGGCGTCGTCCGGGACACCCTCGGGGTGATCCTCAAGCACCAGGACGACATCCGGAAGGCCGCCCAGAAGCTCACCCTCGCGTGACCGCCGTGCCCCCGCCGTCCGGGCCCCGGCCGTCCACGCGCCCGCCGTCCGGAGCGGCGCCCTCCGGACCCCCGCCGGCGAACGCGGGGCCCGCCGACACCGCCGCCCGCCTCACCGGTCTGGTCCGCGCCCTGCGCGGCCACGGCCTGCGGATCGGCCCCGCCGAAACCGTGGACGCCGCCGCCGTCCTCGACGTCCTCGGCTTCACCGACCGCGAGCGGATGCGGGCCGGTCTGGCCGCCGCGCTGCTGCGCTCCGACACCCAGCGGACGGTATTCGACGCCGCCTTCGACCTGTTCTTCCCGCTCGGCGTCGGCACTCCCGAAGCCGTCCGCGCCCTCCGCACCGACCTGCCGGCCGTCCCCGCGGACCCCGAGCCACCGCGCTTCGGCCGCCCCGACCCGCTCCGCGACGACCTGCGCGAACGCCTCGCCGCCGCCCTCGCCGCCGACGACCGCGCCGCCCAGGCCCGGCTCGCCGGCGAGGTCGTGGAGGCCTTCGGCCGGTACGGCGCCGGCAGCACACCCGGCTCCGACGGCTGGTCCGCCCACCAGGCGCTCGGCCGGCTCGCCCCCGAGACGCTGCTCGCCCGGATCCTCGCCGCCCTGCGCGCGGCCGGTGCCGCGACCGACCTGTCCGACCTCGTGCTCGCCGACGAGATCCGCCGCCGCATCCGGGACTTCCGCGCCCTCGTCACCGGCGAGGCCCGCCGCCGGATCGCCGAACTGCGCGGCCCCGAGCAGATCGCCGAACGCGCCGTCGCCCCCACCGTCGACCGGATCGACTTCCTGTACGCCGGCCGCGACCAGCTCGCCGAACTGCGCCGCACCGTCCACCCGCTGGCCCGCAAGCTCGCCACCCGGCTCGCCGCCCGCCGCCGCCGCGCCGCCCGCGGCCACCTCGACCTGCGCCGCACCCTGCGCCGCTCGCTGACCACCGGCGGCGTACCACTGCGCCCCGCCCACCGGCTGCGCCGCCCGGCCCGCCCGGAGCTGGTGCTGCTCTGCGACGTCTCCGGCTCGGTGGCTGGCTTCGCCGACTTCACCATGCTGCTGGTGCAGGCGATGAGCGAACAGTTCACCAAGGTCCGGGTGTTCGCCTTCGTCAACCGCACCGCCGAGGTGACCGACCTGCTCAGGTCCGGCGACGACCCGGCCCGGCTCGCCGCCCGGATCCTCACCGGGGCCCGGGTCACGGGCTACCACGGCAACAGCGACTACGGCTCCGCGCTCGGCGACTTCGCCGAGCACCACCTCGACGCGGTCGGCCCGCGCACCTGCGTGCTGGTCCTCGGCGACGCCCGCACCAACCACCGCGACCCCAACCTCGACGCCCTGCGCCGGATCGCCGCCCGGGCCCGCAGGGTCTTCTGGCTCAACCCCGAACAGCCCTCCCACTGGCCCACCGGCGACTCCGCCGCCCCCGCGTACGCCGAGGTCGTCGAGATGCACTCCTGCCGCAACGCCCACCGCCTCGGCGAACTCATCGCCCGCCTCCTGCCGGTCTGAGGCCCGTGCCGGCGTCTCCCGGCCGGGCCGCGGTCAGCTACTGCCCCCGAGGAAGCTGGAATCCATGTACACCGTCCGCTCCGTCTGCCCCGGGTCCGCCACCACGGCGAATCGGCTTCCGGTGGAGGTCGTGAAGTTCACGAACAGGTCGTAGGTGACGGCGTTGTCGAAGGACCAGCCGAAGCGCTGCGTCTCGGGGCCGTCGAACCCGATCTGGTTCCCCTGTCCCGGGGTCCAGTGGAGGGGATGGGCGGGGTCAGCCGAGTGGGCGGAGAGGAAGCCGTCCACGCACTCCTTCGAGGCCCGGAAGCTCAGGTTGAGGTTCTCCTCGGGGTACTTGGCGCTCCCGGAGAACCCGACCCCCTTCAGCTCACAGGCCGGCAGGTCCAGGCCGAACGCCTTGGTGACCGCTTCGAGGGTCTGTCCCTCCGGGGAACCGGGGTACGCCCTCGGATCCGGGTCGGCCGCCGAACAGCCGACCACCAGGGCGATCACCGCGACGACGTTCACGGCCACCGCCGCCCCGCGCCGCAGGCCCCCGCGACCCAGCGGCCGCGCTTCGCTCCGTACTCGCATCACTGTCCTCCCACAGGCGGGCACCGTCCCGCGAGAAGGCCCCCGCCGGACCGTACCCCGACCGGGTTCGGGCGATCAACCGCCGGTGACCACCGGGCCCGGCTCGCCGCCCGAATCCTCGCCGGGGCCGAAGTGACGGGCTATCACGACAACAGCGACCACGGCTCCGCCCTCGGCGAAGCAAGCGGGGGGGGGCGGGTCGGCGGCGACCCGCACGGCACACGCCGCCCACTCAGTCCCCCGCCAACGGCCGGTGGCACGCCACCGCACGCCCCGGCCCCACCTCCCGCAGCAGCGGCTCCTCCTCCGCGCACCGGGCGTCCGCCAAGGGGCACCGGGTGCGGAACCGGCAGCCGCTCGGCGGGGCGAGCGGGGAGGGCGGGTCGGCAGGCAGGAGGCCGCTGTCGCGAAGCGCGCGGCCGGGCTCGGGCACGGCGGCGAGCAGCGCGGCGGTGTAGGGGTGGGCGGGGGCGGCGAGGACCGCCTCCGTGGGGCCACGTTCGCAGACACGGCCGAGGTGGAGCACGGCCACCTCGTCGCTCACGGCCCGGACCACGCCGAGGTCGTGGGAGATGAAGAGCCCGGCCAGGCCGCGTTCCCCGGTGAGTCCGCGCAGCAGGTTGAGCACAGTGGCCTGGGCGGAGACGTCGAGGGCGGAGACGGCCTCGTCGGCGATCAGGACGCGCGGTCCGGCGGCCAGGGCCCGGGCGATGGCGACGCGTTGGGCCTGTCCGCCGGAGAGCTGGTGGGAGCGGCGGTCGCCGAACAGTTCGGACGGCAGGCCGACGGCCGCGAGTTGGCGGTCGACCACCTCCTCGCGGTGGCGGGCCGGGTCGGGGTGGGCGTCGAGGGATTCGGCGACGAGGTCGCGGACCCGGCGGCGCGGGTTGAGGGAGGAGAGCGGGTCCTGGAAGACCATCTGCAGTCGGGGGCGGACGGCTCGCAGGGCTCGGGGCGACAGGGCGGACAGGTCGGTGCCGTCCAGGGTGACGGTGCCGGCGGTGGGCGGCGGCAGCCGGAGCAGGGCCTTGGCGATGCTGCTCTTGCCGGAGCCGGACTCGCCGACCAGCGCGAGGGTCTGCCCCTGACGCAACGTCAGGTCGACCCCGCTGACCGCGTGCAGCGGGCCGGAGCGGGTGCGGTGGACGACGGTGAGGCCGGTGGCCTCCAGCACGGCGGTGGCCGGCACGGGGGGTGTCGGCACGGCGGCTTCCGTGACAGCGCTCATGCCGCGGGCTCCAGTTCCTCGGGCGCGGTGAGCGGGTGATGGCAGTCGGCGGTGTGACCCTCCGCCGCGATGTGGGTGGGCGGCGGCGTCATGCCGCAGACCGGCGTCGCCCGGTCGCAGCGCGGGGCGAAGGGGCAGCCGGGGGTCGGGCGGGTGAGGTCGGGCGGTGAGCCGGGGATGGCGGGCAGGGTGCGGCGCAACGGTCCGGTGACCCGGGGGACCGAGCGCAGCAGCGCGGCGGTGTAGGGGTGCCGGGGCCGGGCCGTGACGGCCTCGGTGGGGCCGGTCTCGACGATCCGGCCGCCGTACATGACGGCGATGCGGCGGGCCCGCCCGTACAGCAGGCCGATGTCGTGGGTGATCAGGAGGGTGGCGAGGCCGCGGCTGCGCCGGTGGTGGTCGAGCAGGTCGAGGACGGTGCGCTGGACGGTGACGTCGAGGGCGGTGGTGGGCTCGTCGGCGAGCAGCAGGGCGGGTTCGCCGGCCAGGGCGGCGGCGATGCCGACGCGCTGGCGCAGTCCGCCGGAGAGTTCGTGCGGGTGGGCGCGGGCCCGCCGGGCGGGGTCGGGGACGTCGACGGCGGCGAGCAACTCGGCTGCGGTGCGCAGCCGTTCGCGGCGGGAGAGGCGGCGACGGCTGGTGAGGGACTCGGTGACCTGGTCGGCGATCCGGACCACCGGGTTGAGTGAGGTCATCGGGTCCTGGTGGACCATGGCGATGCCGGTGCCGAGCAGGGCGGCCCGGCGGGCGGGGGTGGCGGCGAGCAGGTCCTCGCCGCCGAGCCGGATCTCGCCGGTGGCGACGGCCCGGGTGGTGCGGGACCCGACGCCGAGGACGGTCCGGGCGAGCACGGACTTCCCGGAGCCGGACTCGCCGACCACGCCGAGGCACTCGCCGGCGGCGATGGTGAGGCTGACGTCGTGCAGGACGTGCAGGGCCCGGCCGTCGGGGGTGTGCAGGACGGTGTCCAGCGAACGGACGTCGAGGACGGGGGCGGAGGTCATCCGCGTACCTCCTTCGGGACGGCGGGACCACCCGGACGCAGGTGCTCCCCGAGGTAGTTGAGGGCGAGGACGGTCAGGCAGAGCACGGCCGCGGGGGCGAGCGAGATCCACGGCGCGCTGCCGAGCGTGGTGCGGCCCTCGGCGATGATGCCGCCCCAGGAGGGTTCCGGCGGGCGCAGCCCGAAGCCGAGGAAGCTGAGCGAGCCCTCGGCGACGATGGCGACCGTGGTGGCGGTGAAGGCGAAGGTCAGCGCGACCGGTGCGACGTGCGGCACGATCTCGCGGCGCAGGAGGCGCGAGGGGGCGGTCCCGATCATGCGGGCGGCCTGGACGAAGCCGCGCTCGTCGAGCGAGAGCACGACGGCGCGCACCACCCGGGTGAAGTGCGGCACGGTGAACAGTCCGATCAGCGTGCCGATCACGGTGAGGCCGGGGCCGCGCAGGGAGACCGCGATCATCACCAGGATCAGGCTGGGCACGGACATCAGCAGGTCGGTGGCGAAGCCGACGGCCTTGTCGAGCGGGCCGCGGAACCAGCCGGCGGCGAGGCCGAGCGCTCCGCCGCCGAGCAGCCCGACCAGGATGGTCAGGCCGGCGACGGTGAAGGAGGCGCGGGCGCCGGCGACGGTGCGCTGCAGGACGTCCCGTCCGGCGGCGTCGGTGCCCAGCCAGTGGCCGGGGCCGGGGGCGGCGGAGGGGTGGGCGAAGTCGCCGTGCAGCGGGTCGAAGCCGGGCAGCAGCGGGAGCAGCAGCGCGGCGAGGGCGATGACGGCCAGCCAGGCCGCGGCGACGAGCACCCCGGCCGGGGGTCGTCGGCGGGCGGGGCGCGCGGCGGCGGGGGCTACGGCGGCGGGGGCTACGGCGGTCTCGGTGGCGGAGTCAGCGGTGCTCATGGGCGATCCTCGGGTCGATCGTGCGGTACAGCAGGTCGACCACGAAGGTGGCCGCGACCACGCCGACGGCGCTGACCACCACCACGGCCTGGACGACCGGAAAGTCCCGGCCGGTGATCGCCCCGGCCGCCAGGCTGCCGACGCCGGGCACCGCGAACAGCGACTCGACCAGCACCGAGCCGCCCAGGGAGGTCCCGATGCCGATCCCGACGAGAGTGACCAGCGGCAGGCTGGACGGCCGCAGGGCGCGCCGCAGCAGCAGCCGGGTGGTGCCCATGCCGCGGCTGCGGGCGGCGGCGATGTACGGCTGGTCGAGGGTGTCGAGCAGTTGCCCGCGCAGGGTGCGCGTGAAGACGGCGGCCTCGGTGAGGCCGAGGGTGAGCGCGGGCAGCACGAGGTGGCGCAGGTTCTCGGCCGGGTCCTCGGTGAAGGGGGTCCAGCCGGTGGCGGGCAGGATCCGCAGCTGGACGGCGGCGATCCAGATGAGCAGCAGGCCGAGGGCGAAGCCCGGGACGGCCAGCCAGCCGAAGGTGCCGGCGGTGGCGATCCGGTCGAAGGTGCCGCCGGGCCGCCAGGCGGAGAGCAGGGCGACGGGCACGGCGAGGCAGAGCGCCACCAGCTGGGCGGCGAGGAAGAGTTCGAGGGTGACGGGGATGCGGTCGGCGAGTTCGGTGGTGACGGCGGTGCCGGTGGAGAGCGAGTGACCGAGGTCGCCGTGCAGGGCGTCGGCGATCCACTGCCAGGTCGCGGCGAACACGTCGCGGTCGAGGCCGAGCCGGGACTCGTACGCGGCGAGCTGTGCGGGGGTGGCGGTGGGGCCGAGGGCGGCGACGGCGGGTGAGCCGGGCATCAGGTGCGGGAGGGCGAGCGCGCCGACGGTGACCAGCAGCAGGACGGCGGCGGCCCGGGCCGCGCGGCCGCCGTGCCGCAACGCGGCCCGGGCGGTGGGCGTCACCGCTTCACCCACAGCGTCGCCGGGGAGACGTTGAGGACGGTGCGCTTGGACAGGTCGGGCAGTCCGCCGACCTTGGCGGCGGCGAGGAAGCCGACGGTGTTCTCGGTGAGGAAGAGCATCGGTGCCTCGGCGACGACCCGGCCGGCGGCCGTGGTGTAGGCGGCGGTGCGCTTGGCGGCGTCCGTACTGGACCGCCCCTCGGCGATCGCGCGCTCGGCCTCCGGATCGGACCAGCCGGTGAAGTTGTAGGGGGAGTCGGGCCGGTAGAGGGTGGCGAGCGCGGTGTCGGTGTCGCCGAACATGCTGGTGACGAAGTCCATGACCTGGAACGTGCGCTGGAGCATCGCGGTGCCGAGGCCCGCGTTGTCGAGCGGCTTGATGGTCATCCTGATGCCGGCCTCGCCGAGCATCTGCTGCAGCACGGTGGCCCGCTGCTGGGCCTCGGGGCGGCTGTCGACGAGGTAGTCGAAGGCGAGGTCGGGGTGTCCGGCCTCGGCGAGCAGGGCGCGGGCCCGGGCCGGGTCGTGGGCGGGGTACTGCGCGGCCGTGCGGTACGGGGAGCGGGAGCCGATCGGCCCGTCGGAGACGGCGCCCTGGTTGAGGAAGACGACCTTTTCGAGGGCTTCGCGGTCGATCGCGTACTGGAGGGCCCGGCGGACCTTCGGGTCGTCGAAGGGGGCGGACTTGGTGTTGAGGAGGACGGTGCTGGTGGAGCCGGGCCCGGTCGCGGGGCGCAGCCCGTCGGCGGCGGCCTGCTTGAGCTGGCTGGGCGTCTCGGTCCAGATCAGGTCGGCGTCGCCGGAGCGCAGCGACTGGTAGCGGCTGTCGGCGTCGGTCAGCACCCGGTAGACGAGCTTGTCGGCGTGGCCCTTGGCGCCCCAGTAGGCGGGGTTGCGGGCGAGGGTGACGGAGACTCCGGGCTGCACGCTCTCCACGGTGTACGGGCCGGAGCCGACGGCGGGGGCGTCGCCGGAGGGCGCTTCGGAGACGTAGCCGAGGGACCGGGTGAACAGGCCGGGGAACCCGGCGTCGGGCGTCCGGAGGGTGAAGGTGACGGTGGTGGGGCCGGTGACGGCCGTCGCGCCGATGCCGGCCGCGTCGACGGCGCAGGCGCACTTGGCCTCCGGCTTGCCGAGCCGGGCGATGTGGTCGGCGACGGCCTGGGCGTCGAGCGGCTTGCCGTCGCTGAACGTGAGGCCCTCGCGCAGGTCGAGGGTCCAGACGGTGGCGTCCGCGTTGGGTGTGAAGGACTTGGCGAGGTAGGGCTGGACGGCGCCGTTGTCGCCGTTGACCATCAGCGGGTCGTAGAGGGCGTTGGCGAGGACCAGCATCGGCATCGAGGTCAGGGTGGAGTCGGCGGGGTCGAGCTTGGCGAACGGGCGGTCCAGCCCGATCTTGAGGGTGCCGCCGTCCGCGGCGGGGCCCTCGGCGGCCGCCGCGGTGCCGGTGGCGCCGCCGGTGAGCGCGCCGTCGGAGGCGGAGCAGGCGGTGAGGGTGAGCGCGGCCGTGCAGGCCGCTGCCAGGAGGTACGTGTGCCGCTTCATGGTTCCTCGGTGTTCCTCGGTTCGGGGGCTCCGCGCCCCAGGGGGGTGTGAGCGCGGAGGCGGGTCCGGCGGGTGCGGATCCGCCGACGCCGCACACCATTCCGGAAGTGGCAGTACTGCCAAAAGGCAGTTGTGCAAATTTCAGATGACCAGCCCCGGAAGAGTCGGCACTCGCCTTGAGCGAGACCGGTCGGACGTGGTTCGGTACTGTCAGCCGCCCACCGGCGGACCACTCACCACGTCAACTCACCCGAACCGAGCGGAAACGGAAGACCGATGCAGGGGACGGACACCGCGGCGGAGCCGGGCATGCGCGACCGCAAGAAGGCGCGCACCCGCGACAGCATCCGCACCGCGGCGCTCGACCTCTTCGAGGAGCAGGGCTACGAGCGCACCACGGTGGACCAGATCTGCCGCCGTGCCGACGTCGCCCACCGCACGTTCTTCCGCTACTACCCGGCCAAGGAGGCCCTGCTGTTCGGCTGGGACTTCGGCCAGGTCGTGCTCGACGCCTTCGCCGCCGCCCCCGCCGAACTCCCGCTCTGGGGCGCGCTCGACCACGCGCTGACCGTCACCGGCGGACGGCTGGAGGAACCCGTCGAGCACACCAACCGGCGCCGGCGGCTGCGCCGGGACCTGCGCGACGTCCACTCGGTGCACAACTACGCCCTGGTGGTCATCGACGCCTTCACCGAACGGACCACCGCCATCGCCGCCGAGCGGCTCGGCACCGACCCCGCCACCGACCTGCGCCCGGCCGCGTTCGGCGCGCTGTTCAGCGGCATGGTGCGGCGTCACGTGCTGTCCGGCGGCGTGGACAGCAGGCCGCCGGCCGACTGGGTCCAGGCCTTCCGGGACGTCCTGGCCACCACCGGCTGACCCGGCCCGCCGTCCCGAACTCCCGACTCCCCGGGCTCGCTACGTCCCGAACTCCCCGTCACCCGGGCGCGCCGACGGCCGTCCGGACGGCACCGCACGCCCTCTTCCGCTCTCCTGTCACACCCATCGCACGAACCTGAACCACCCCCCGCACAACCCCGAGAGGCCCCCGCATGTCCCTGGTCAACTTCCGCGACGCCGCGACGCTCACCGACCCCGGGAGCCGTCGCCTCCGCCCCGGCACCCTGTTCCGCTCCGCCCAGCCCTTCCCCGCCGCCGACGCGGCCACCGTCGCCCAGCTGCGCGAGCACGGCATCGACACCATCGTCGACCTCCGGGGCGAGTCCGAGTGCCGCCCCGAGGACTGGGCCGCCGCGGAGGCCGCCGGCATCGAGGTCGTCGCCGCCCGGATCGAGCCCACCAACGACGAACTGGCCCGGGCCATGCGGGACATGACCACAGCCGAGGACCTCGGCGCCTTCTACCTGCTGATGGCCGAGTCCGCGCCGCAGGGGCTCGCCGCCGCCGTCGAGGCCACCACCCGACCCGGCGGCGTGCTGGTGCACTGCGCGGCCGGCAAGGACCGCACCGGGCTGCTCACCGCGCTGCTGCTGGAGCTGCTCGGGGTGCCCGCCGAGGAGATCGTCGCCGACTACGCCCGCACCAACGACGCGATCCAGCAGATCTGGGCCGGCCTCGCCGACCGCAACCGCGCCGCCCTCAACGAGGTCGAGGCCGGCCGGCTGGTCGTTCCGGCCCCGCTGCTGGAGGCCCCCGCCGGGGCGATGCGCGCCTTCCTCGACCTGGTCCGCACCAAGCACGGCGGCGCCGCCGGCTTCCTGACCGCCTGCGGGGTCACCTCCGGGACCCTGGACGCCTTCCGCACCAAGGCCGCCGGTACCGCACGCACCGCCCACACCGAGACCACCCGTCCCGAGACCGCCGAGGTGACGGCATGCTGACCCTGCTGCGCCACACCGACGGCACCCCGTTCCGCGACCTCAACCACAACGGCACCATGGAGCCCTACGAGGACCCACGGCTCCCCGTCGAGCAGCGGGTCGAGGACCTGCTCGGCCGGCTGACCCTGGCCGAGAAGGCCGCCCTGATGTGCCATGGCCGGATGCTCCCCGGCGACCACCCACCCTTCCCCTCCGGCGCGAGCCTGATCACCGAGCGCGGCCTCACCCACTTCGCCATGATGGCCGTCCCCGACCCCCGGTCCATGGCCGAGTGGAACAACCACGTCCAGGACCTCGCCGCGGCCGGCCGCCTCGGCATCCCCGTCACCCTCTCCTCCGACCCCCGGCACGGCTTCACCGCCAACCCGGCCACCGCCCACACCGGCGGCGGCTTCAGCACCGGCCCCGAGCCGATCGGCCTGGCCGCCACCGACGATACCGAACTGGTCCGCCGCTACGCCGACCTGATCCGCCGCGAGCTGTGCGCCGTCGGCATCCGGGTCGCCATCCACCCGATGGCCGACCTCGCCACCGAGCCCCGCTGGGCCCGGATCAGCGGCACCTTCGGAGAGGACCCGGACCGCGCCTCGCGCATGATCGCCGCCTACATCGACGGCCTGCAGGGCGGCGGGCGGATCGGCCCGGACAGCGTCGCCTGCATGACCAAGCATTTCCCCGGCGGCGGCCCGCAGGCCGGCGGCGAGGACTCGCACTTCGCCGCCGGGCGCCGACTGGTCTACCCGGGCGGCGGGTTCGAGACCCATCTGCGCCCCTTCGAGGCGGCCTTCGCCGCGGGCACCGCGCAGATCATGCCCGCCTACGCGATCCCCTCCGGCAGCGGTCTGGCCGAGGTCGGCGCCACCTTCAACCGGGACGTCATCACCGGTCTGCTGCGCGGCCGGTACGGCTTCGACGGTGTGGTCTGCACCGACTTCAACGCCATCACCGGCATGGAGGTCCCGGGGGTGGTAGCCCTGCCGCCACGGCACTGGGGCGTCGAGGAGCTGTCGGTCGCCGAGCAGGTCGTGCTCACCCTGGACGCGGGCGCCGACCAGCTCGGCGGCGAGACCGACCCGGAGCTGATCCTCTCCGCCGTCCGCTCCGGCGCGGTCGGCGAGGCCCGCCTGGACGAGTCCGTCCGCCGCATCCTGCGCGACAAGTTCCGCCTCGGCCTCTTCGACGACCCGTACGTCGACCCGGACGCCGCCGTCGCACTGGTCGGCGCACCGGAGGGGCGCGCCCTCGGCCAGGAGGTCCAGCGCCGCTCCGTCGTCCACTTGGCGGGCCTGCCGCGGCCCGCGTCGCGCCTGTACGTCGAGGGCGTCGACCCCGCCGTCGCGGCCCGGTACGGCACCGTCGTCGCGCGCCCCGAGGAGGCCGACCTCGCCGTCGTCCGCCTCGCCACGCCGTACGAGCGGCGTGCGGGGCTGCTGGAACAGCACTTCCACAGCGGCTCGCTGGAGTTCCCGGCGGCGGAGGTCGGGCGGCTCACCGCGCTGGCCGCCGCCGTCCCCACGGTGTTCGCCGCCCAGTTGGAGCGGCCCGCCGTACTGACCCCGCTCGCCCCGCACGCGGCCCTGCTGATCGGCGAGTTCGGCGCGGCGGACGAGGTCGTGCTGGACGCCGCGCTCGGCCGCTCCCCGATGACCGCGACCCTGCCCTTCGACCTGCCCGCCTCCGACGCCGCCGTCGCGGCGGCCCGCGAGGACGTGCCCTTCGACACCCGTGACCCGCTCTTCCGGTACGGGCACCGGGCCGACGGCCGGTCCTGACCCCCGCCATGCCCCTGGACGGTCCGACGACGGGCCGCCCGGGGGCGCGGCGAGGACGCCCGGGCCTCAGTCCAGCGAGGCCAGGAAGTCCAGCAGCGCCGCGTTGACCTCCGCCGGCCGCTCCTGCTGCGTCCAGTGCCCCGTCCCCGGGAGCCGGACGTGCGCGTGCAACCGGGGCGTCAGCTGCCGCAGCAGGTACGCCACCACCTCGGGCGTGACCATCGCGTTCACCAGGTCCTGCTCACCGGTGACGTACAGCGCGGGCGCCTCGATCCGCCGACCGGCGAACGCCGCCATCAGCTCGTGGTTGCGGTCGATGTTGCGGTACCAGTTGAGCCCGCCGGTGAAGGCGCGGGCGCCGTGCCGGGCGTAGTCGGCCGCGAACGCCTCGATGTCCTCCTCGGTGAGCCAGTCCGGCAGCCGCTCCGGCTCCGGGACGGTGTCCAGCAGCTTCATGCCGTCCGGGACGACCCACGGCTTCGGCTCCCCGTCGGGGTGGGTGCCGCCGAGGACGCGGCGGAACGAGGACTTCGGGTCGGCCGCCAGCTCGGCGTCGGCCCGGCCCGGCTCCTGGAAGTAGTTCTGGTAGAAGCCCTCGCCGAACCTCTCCCGGGACTGCGCCAGCGGCGACGGCCCGGACGGCAGCGGCGGCACGCTCAGCCCGGCGACGCCGCGCACCAGGTCCGGGCGCAGCGCCGCGGTGGCCCAGGCCACCGGGGCGCCCCAGTCGTGTCCGACCACGACGGCCTGCTCCGCCCCGAGCGCGCCGATCAGCGCCGTGACGTCACCGACCAGGTGCAGCAGGCTGTACGCGTCCACGCTCTCCGGCTGCTCGCTGCGGGCGTAGCCGCGCTGGTCGGGCGCCACCACCCGGTAGCCGGCCGCGGCCAGCGGCGCGAACTGGTGGCGCCAGGAGTACCAGCTCTCCGGAAAACCGTGCAGCAGCAGGACCAGCGGCCCCTCCCCCTGCTCGGCCAGGTGCAGCCGCACCCCGTTCACCTCGACGTCACTGTGCTTGACGGCGTCGTTCAACTCCCGCTCCCTGATCGCTTCGTGGGTGTCCGTCCGACCCCTGCCCAGCCCGGCGCCCCGGGAACCCCGGGCGCCCCGACGGTTTCCGGAGGCACCCCTCGGCAGGCACCCCTCGGCAGACGACACTCGGCAGGCACCCCTCGGCAAGCAGCCGAGGCCGCCCCGGGAATCCGGGACGGCCTCGGCATCGGAGTGGACCGACCGGGGGTCAGTTCACCGTGTAGCTGTACGGGATCGCCGCGAGCACCGCACCGGTGGTGTTCAGGACGTTGTTGGCGGTGGCCACCCCGGTCGGGCCGGACACCAGGTACAGCACGCCCTTGACCGTGCTGCCCTTCGGGCCGGTCGGGTTCAGCGTCACCTGCAGCGAGCCGGTGGCGCCGGGCGCGACGGTCACCGGGCTGGCGGCCTGGGCCGAGGCGTTCACCGCGGCGGCGTACGGGTCACCGGTGCTGGAGGACAGCGCCGGGTCGAACGCCTGGGTGTGCGCGGTGGCCGTGATGGTGGAGGTGCCGGTCGGCGCGCCGCCGGGGCCGAACGGGCCGATCTGCTGCACGAAGGCGCCCCAGTTGCCCGGGACGACCGGCTGCTCGGCGGTGCCGTTGTCGGTCACGATCGAGACGGTCGAGCCGTTCTGGGCCTTCTTCAGGTCGCCGAACAGGTCCGGCGAGCCGGTGGTGGCGCTCAGTTCGAGCTGCGCCGGCGTCGAGGACGCCGCCACGGCCTTGAGCTGGTCGGTGCCCGGCGGCACCAGGAAGGACGGCACCGTGGAGCTGAGGCTCAGCGGCAGGTTGACGTTCGCCGAGGCGCCCTGCGGCACCAGCGGCACGTCCACCCGGCGGTCCAGGCGGCCGTCGGCCGCGATGGTCTGGGTCGCCACCGTGTTGTTGGTGTAGTTCACCTGGACGGTGACCGGCTTGCCGGCCGCCAGCTTGGTGTGCGCGTCGTTCGGCAGACCGGCCGCGGTGGCCTGGTTCTGGTTGAACGCGACGGTCCCGGCGAAGTCCTGGGCGAGCTGCTGGCCGCTGATCGGGCCGAGCACGTTCAGGACGAACCGCCAGCGGCCGGCGGCCGGGTTGACGGTGGTGGCCGAGACGCCGGCCGCGGTGCCGGTGAGGTTGCCCTGGGCGTCGAACAGGCCGTTGCCCTCGATGTCGATCGGGGTGCCGTTCGGGCTGATCAGCGCGCCCTGCATGAGCAGGTTGGAGTCCTTGCCGACGGCGACGCCGACCCGCAGGTCCTTCTGGCCCTTCGGGACGTCGAAGCCGTAGGTGAAGCTCTGCGTCGGCGAGGCGCTGCGGCCGTTGCCGCCGGTGACGCTGCCGGTGAAGGTGCCCTTGCCCTGGGTGACCGGGACGAGGCTGCGCAGCACGACCGGGACGCTGGTGGTGTTGCCGTTCGAGCTGGAGACGGTGATCGCCTCGCTGGAGTCGCCGCTGGTCGCCGGGGTGGTCAGCTGGACCTTGAGGGTCTTGGTCTGACCGGGCTGCAGCTCGGCGGTGCTCGGGCTCACGGCGCCGGCCGGCACCGCGCGCTGGGTGGCGGTGCCCAGCTGGACCGGGCCGGTGAAGCCGGCCTTGCCCGCCGGGGTGTAGAGGATCGCGGTCCACTCGCCGGCCACCGGGTGCGGGACGTCCACCAGGCCGAAGTTGGCCGGGGTGGCGCCGCCCTGCGGACGGGTGTTGGTCTCGAAGCGGCCCGACGGGTCGAGCAGCGTCATGCGGACGACCGGGCCGTTGGTGACCGGGTTGGGCGCGCCGTGCCAGGCGATCGAGGCCGCGAGGCGGTCGGCGCCGGCCGGGACGGTGAACTTGACCTGCTTCTGCACCCAGTCCGTACCGTTGGTGGCGTACTTGAAGGTGTCCTTCGAGGACGAGTCCAGCTGGACGGTCTGCTGGTTGCTCGCCTGCGGGGCGAAGCTGCGGGTCGCGGCGCTCACCGTCTGCGGCTCGTCACTGGTGTTGGTGACGGAGACGTCGGTGGTGTGGGCCGAGCCGGGGGCGCCGGCGATGTCGACCTGGCCGGTGTTGACCACGACGGTGTTGGCGCCGTCGGTGCCGTCCCCGTCGTCGTAGCCGCGGGCGGCCTCGACGGCGGCGCGGACGTTCAGCAGACCGGCGCCCTGCTCCTCGGCGGGCACGCCGAGGTCGGTGGCGGTGCCGGTGAGGAACTTCTTCACCAGCGCCGGGGCGGGCGAGTCGCCGCCGTGGGTGTCGCGGTAGGCCTGGATGACCAGGGCCGCGGCGCCGGTGACGAACGGGGCGGCCTGGCTGGTGCCGCCGAAGGGCTGGATCGGCGAGGCCTTGCCGTTGAAGCCCGAGCACTCGGTGTACTTGGTGAGGTCGGGGGTGCACAGCGCCCAGTCCGACTCACCCGGCGCGACCAGGTCGACGGTGCGCCCGGCCTGGGTGAAACCGCCCGAGGACAGCGCCGAGATGCGGTTGTCGCTCCAGGTCTTGTTGGAGAACTGGGCGGCCGCGTAACCGGTCTGCTGGTAGTTCTGGTTGTCGGTGGAGGCGCCGACCGCGATCACGTACGGGTCGGTGGCCGGGGTGCCGACGGTGCCGCTGATGCCGGCGTCGCCGGAGGAGACGGCCACGGTGACACCGGCCTTGACGGCCTGCTCGTTGAAGAGCGAGATGGTGTCGTGCGCGCCGCTGTCCGGGGTGACGTTGCCGCCGAAGGACTCGTTGAGCACGTCCACGTGGGCGACCCGCACCGCGTAGTCGATCGACTGCAGGATCGACGAGTTGGACATCAGCTCGCCACCGGCCTTCAGGGCGACCAGGTCGGCGTCCGGGGCGAGGCCGCGGATGCGGATGGTGCAGCCGGCCGGCAGCGGGTGCGAGGCGTTGACGAACTGCGAGACGTCGTAGGTCTGGCGGCCCTGGGCGATGACCGCCGAGGCGTCGCCGAAGGCCTCGGCCGCGCCGGTCGGCGCGTCCCAGCCGTCGCCCGCGAAGTCCTTGTAGTCGACCACGGCGTGCGAGCCGTCGGCCCGGATGAAGTCCGGGTTGTTCGGGTCGAGGGCGTCCGCGATGTAGGCGACCTTGACGCCCTTGCCGGTGGCGAGGTTCTCCACGCCGGGCTTGCCGTTGCCGGTGTAGGCCCGGGTCGAGTACAGGCCCTCGGGCTCCAGCAGGGGCTTGCTCGGGTCCGAGGGGCACGCGGTGTTGGTCGCGTTCTCCTCGGCGCCCTGGCCGTTGCTGCCCGTAACGGCCTGCGGCGCGGCGGCGGCCTTGGGCGCCTTCGCTCCCGTGGCGGCCGCGGAGTCGGCGGCGTCCTTGGCCGTCTTGGCCTTGCCGGCGGCGGCCGGGGCGACCTGGACCTGAGTGTCCGCCACCACGGCGGAGACGGCCGGGTCCGCCTGCAGCTGGGCGCGCAGGGCGGGGCTGACCGTCGCCGAGAAGGCGTTGCCGACCACGAAGGTCTTGATGTTGGTGCCGCCGTTGGCCTTGACCTTGTTCAGCAGCGGCGCCTGGGAGTCGGCGGCCTTCTGCTGACGGGCGCCCAGGTGACCGTGGTCGGCCGGGGCGTCCGCTATCTGGTCCTTCAGGATCACGATCACCGGCACCGGGGTCCCGTCCGCGGACGCCGCCTGGGCGTTCTGCGGATCCGGGGTCGGAGCTGCGCTGGCCAGGGTCCCGAAGCTCAGGACCATGGACGCGGTGGTGACCGTGACGGCAGCTGCTAGCTGGGCTTTCCGCCAGCCGATCATGGACATCCTTTCGTCTGATGCGACGTCAGGTTGCACGGCCAGCGTACGCGGATCCGGGTCGGACGCGTGGTTGCTCGGACCGCGCGTCCCGACAGCGGTCGAATTCCAGCGCATCCGGCACGACCACGACAAGGGGGGAAATCCCCATCAGAAAGTAAAAATGACCATAGGAAAGTAAAATTCACGGCAGAAATCGGGCGATGTCCGCCCCTTTTCGCCGATCGGGCCAGGCCGGAAGCGACCGATTCCCACCGAAAATGTCGGTGGCGAACTCTCGACACTGGCGAAACACCGCCACCGACCGGTCGCCTGCCGACAACTGCCGCTTTGTCGACACGAGCACCCGCCCTTCCGCGCCAGGACACTCCCTTCCCCGTCGGCCCCGCCCGAAACCGGGGCCGACGGGGGGAGGTGACGGCAGGAAGTGGCGGCCGGAGGTGACGGCAGGAAGTGGCGGCAGGAAGTGGCGGCCGGAGGTGACGGCCGGGCCGACCGCGGGGCGCGATCGCCTCCCGCGCCGCCCGGGGCCGGATCAGTACCCGGCCGACCGCTCCCGAGCGTCCGCCAGGTCCTCGGCGGTGGGCGCGTCGTCCTGGGTCAGCCGGTGGCGCCAGTACCCGGTGAAGTCGACGGACGGCTTCGGCACCCCGCGCTCCACCACCAGGTGGCGGCGCAGCGCCCGCACCGCGCCCGCCTCCCCGGCCAGCCAGACGAACGGGGTGCCGGCGGGCAGCTCCGCGGAGCGCACCGCGCCGGCCAGCGCGGCGCCCGGGGCGGCGCCGTCCCGGTGCAGCCAGTGCACGGCGAGGTCGGCCCGGCTCTCCAGCGGCTGCCGCTCGGCCCGGTCCGCGACCTCGACGTACGCGAGCGCCCGCACTCCGGCGGGCAGTGCCTCGACCAGCGTCGCGAGCGCCGGCAGCGCGGTCTCGTCCCCCGCCAGCAGCACCCAGTCGGCCGCCGCGGCGGCCTCGGCGAACGGCACCGGCGGGGCGTACAGCGCGGAGGGGCCGACCATCCCGAGCCGGTCCCCCGGCGCCGCCCGCAGCGCCCAGGCGGCGGCCGGCCCGGTGTCGCCGTGCAGCACGAAGTCGATCTCGACCAGCCGGGTGCCGGGCCGCCGGCGGCGCAGGGTGAAGCTGCGCAGCAGGGGGCGCTCGGCCTCGGGGATCGCCAGGTAGGCCCGGTACCAGTCCATCGGGTCGTCCTGCTGCGCGGGCAGCACCGGCTCGGACTGCCCGGGGCGCGGGAAGCAGAGCTTGAGCTGCTGGTCGGGGGCGGTGCCGACGGTGTCGGCCAGGGCGTCGGCCGCGAAGGTGATCCGGGCGGTGCGCGGCGTGATCCGGCGGACCTCGACGACCTCGACGACGGTGACGGGCAGTGTCATCGCGAAACCCTTCGATTGGTAACCTTACGGCATAAAGAGTTGCCGTCGGAGGCGATACTTTACGCCATAAGGAGATGTCGGATGACCGTCTACGCCGGGCAGGGCGACGCCCGCCGCTCACTCGCCCTGCTCTGGGGCGCGCCCGAGCGGCCGCGCACCGGACGCAGCGGCCCCAAGCCGGGCCTGAATGTGGACGCGATCGTGTCCGCCGGAATCGCGGTGGCCGACGCCGAGGGCATGGAAGCGCTCTCGATGCGCGCCGTGGGCGAACGACTCGGCCGCACCGCGATGGCGCTCTACACGTACGTCCCGGGAAAGGCCGAACTCCTCGACCTGATGCACGACCGGGCCCTCGCCGAACTGTCCACCGGACTCCCGGCCGGCCCACCGCCCGCCGACGACTGGCGCGCGGCCGTCACCGCCTGGGCCGACGGCCTGTACGCCTGCTACCTGCGCCACCCCTGGATGCTCCGGGTCTCGCAGGCCCGCCCGGTCCTCGGCCCCGCCGAACTCGCCACGATGGAAAGCCTGTTGCGCGCACTCCGACCGGCCGGCCTGCCCCCGCGGCGGCTGCGCGGAGCGGTCGCCGCCCTCTGGCAGTTCGTCCGCGGCCTCGCCGCCACCACCGCCGACGCCCGCGCCGCCGCGGCCGCCACCGGCGTCACCGACGAGGACTGGTGGCACGACCGCTCCGCCCGACTCGCCGAACTGGCCCCCGACTTCACCGACCGCTTCCCCCTGCTCACCGCCCTGCAGAGCACCGCCGACGGCCCCCCGCAGGACAGCCACCCGGACACCTTCCGCACCGGCCTCACCATCCTCCTCGACGGCCTCGCGGCCAGCTGCTGACCAACCGTCGACCCCCGCGACTTCGCCCGGCGGCCCGTCCCTGAAGATTCGTCACGCGTAAAGTCTTCCCCAAGCCCTCCCCTATCTGGCATGTTTCCTTCAATTCCCGTGCGATCCCCCTCACGCACGGAACGAAGCGGAGGACACGTGTCACCCCTGATACCCCGGCGGCTCGGCCGCCCGGCCGCGGCCCTCGCCGTTCTCTCGGCCATGGCGCTCGCCACCCCCACGGCGATCGCGACCGCGACCCCCACGGCCACGACGCCCGCCGTCCCGACCACCGCCGCCCAGGCGCCCGCGCAGGCCCCCGCCGTCGCGGGCGCCGCGGGTGCCGCCGCCGGCTGGGCCGCCGGTACCCGGTCCTACCTGGTGATCAGCGCACCGGCCGACGTCGCCGCCGCCAAGGCCGCCGTCGCCGCGAACGGCGGTACGGTCTTCGCGAGTTACGACGCGATCGGCGTCGTCGTCGCCCACTCCACCGGTGCCGGCTTCGCCGCCGCGCTGCGGAGCGTCAGCGGCATCCAGCAGGTCGGCGCGACCCGCACCTCCGACGTGCCGGCCGACGCCTACAGCCCGGCCCTGCCCGCCAACCCCGCCCAGGCGGCCACCACGCTCACCGAGTCCAACCGCTGGGACATGACCCAGATCAAGGCCGACCAGGCCTGGAACGTGACCCTCGGCTCCCCGTCCGTCAAGGTCGGCGTGCTCGACACCGGCGTGGACGACCAGCACCAGGACCTGGCGCCGAACTTCGACGCCGCCGACTCGGTCTCCTGCGCGTACGGCAAACCCGACACCCGCACCGGCGCCTGGCGGGACGTGGACACCCACGGCACCCACGTCGCCGGCACCATCGCCGCCGCGAAGAACGGCAAGGGCGTCGTCGGCGTCGCGCCGGGCGTGAAGATCGCCTCGGTCCGGATCGCCGAACCGACCAGCACCCTGTTCTACGCCGAGAACACCGTCTGCGGCTTCGTCTGGGCCGGCGACCACGGCTTCAAGGTGACCAACAACAGCTACTACACCGACCCGTGGCAGTTCAACTGCCCGGACGACCTCGACCAGGCGGCCCTGATCGAGGGCGTCAAGCGCGCCCAGGAGTACGCCGAGGGCAAGGGCTCGCTGCAGGTCGCCGCCGCCGGCAACGCCGACTACGACCTCGCCGACAAGACCACCGACACGGCGAGCCCGAACGACTCCACCCCGACCACCCGGACCATCAGCAACGCCTGCCTCGACATCCCCACCGAACTCCCGGGCGTGGTGACCGTCGCTGCCACGGGCAGCGGCAGCGGCAAGGCCTCCTACTCCAACTTCGGCCGGGGCGTCATCGACGTCGCGGCGCCCGGCGGCGACGGCGCGACCGGCGTCTACTCGACCCTGCCCGGCGGCAAGTACGGCACCAAGAGCGGCACCTCGATGGCCTCGCCGCACGTCACCGGGGTCGCCGCGCTGATCGCCAGTACCGACCCGACGCTCACCCCGGCCGGCATCCGGGCCCGGCTCGCGAGCCAGGCCAACGACCTCGCCTGCCCCGCCTCGGACAGCCGCTGCACCGGCACCACCGCCGACAACGGCTTCTTCGGCGAGGGCCAGGTCGACGCGCTGAAGGCGGTCGGCGGCGCGACCCCGCCCACCGGGAAGTACTTCGAGAACCTCGCCGACGTGGCGATCCCCGACAACACCACGGTGGAGAGCCCGATCACCGTCACCGGCGTCACCGGCAACGCCCCCGCGACGCTCAAGGTCGGCGTGGACATCAAGCACACCTACCGCGGCGACCTCGTGCTCTCCCTGGTCGCCCCCAACGGCACGGTCTACCTCCTGGAGGACTTCCCGAACAACGACAGCGCCGCCAACGTCGCCAAGACCTACACCGTCAACGCCGCCGCGAGCGCGGCGAACGGCACCTGGAAGCTCCGGGTGAAGGACGGCGCCTCCGGCGACACCGGCACCATCGACGCCTGGAACCTCACGTTCTGACCCTGACCGTCTGACCTTGCGGCACCGGCTGCCGCACCGGCTGCGGCACCGGCGGCCGCGCCACCTCCTGCGCCCCGCCGCCCGGCGCCCGACCGCGTCGGGCAGCGGGGACCGCCGGACGTCCGCCACGGCCCGTCCGCCGCCGCCCGTCCCCTGGCACACCGGACGGAGCAGCAGGCACGGCGGCTCGACGGCGGCCCGGGTACGTTCGCCGTGTGCAGCCCACGTGTGTGCAGCAGAAGCGGGTACGGCAGAAGCCTGCGCGACGGAGTTCCCCGTACGTCGCCAGGGCCGCGGCCGGCGCCGCCGCCTCGGCCCTGGTGCTCGCCGTCGGCGCCCCGACGGCCCTCGCGGCCTTCGGGCAGGACGCCGCCGGAGTGGTCGGCGGGGAGCGGCTCGGCCGCCCGGACGTCCAGGTCGCGCCGCTCGCCGGGGCGCCCGCGCTGCCGTCCGAGCTGACCGGCCGCTCCTGGCTGGTCGCCGACGCCGGGACCGGCGAGGTGCTCGCCGCCCGCAACGCCCATCTGCCGATGCCCCCGGCCAGCACGCTGAAGATGCTGTTCGCGGACACCGTGATGACCAAGTTCGACCGCTCCCTGGAGCACCGGGTCACCCTGGCCGAGCTGGCCGACCTGGGCGCCGGCAGCAGTCTGGTCGGCGTCAAGGAGAACCTGCCGTACCGGGTCGAGGACCTCTGGCGGGGAGTCTTCCTCAGCTCCGGCAACGACGCCGTCCACGTCCTCGCCCACATGAACGGCGGCCTCCAGCAGACCGTCACCGAGATGCAGGCCCGCGCCCGCACGCTGCAGGCGAAGGACACCAAGGTGGCCTCCCCCGACGGCTACGACATGGACGGCCAGGTCTCCTCCGCCTACGACCTCACCCTGTTCGCCCGCGCCGGGCTGCGCAACGCCGACTTCCGCTCCTACTGCTCCACCCGCACCGCGAGCTTCCCCGGCGGGCTGGACAAGCTCACCGGCCGGCGCACCAGCTTCGACATCGCCAACACCGACCGGCTCCTCGGCACGTACCCGGGCCTGATCGGCGTCAAGAACGGCTACACCACCAACGCGGGCGCCACCTTCACCGGCGCCGCCGAACGCAACGGCCGCACCCTGCTGGTGACGGTGATGCACCCCGAGGCCCAGGGCAAGGTCTACGACGAGGCCGCCCTCCTGCTCGACTGGGGCTTCGCGGCGGCCGGGAAGGTCCAGCCGGTCGGGCGGCTGGTCGAGGACACCGGCGCCCCGGCCTCCGCCGCCTCCCCCGGTTCCCCCGCCGTCCCGGAGGCCGCGGACTCCCAGCTGCCGCCGTGGTCCCGGCCGCCGGTCGTCAGCGGCGACGGGCCCGGCCTCGCCCCCGCCGTCTGGACCGCCGGCGTCCTCGGCACCGCCCTCGCCACCTGGGCGGTGGCCCGCGCCGCCGGCCGCCGCCGCTCCGCGCCCGCCCGCACCCCGGCCGTCCCGTCCGGCACGTCCCCGTCCGGCACGTCCCCGGCCGGCCCGGTGTACCGCACCGGCCCGGCCTACCGCGGGGGCGCGACCGCCGTGGGCGGCGCCACCGGCATCAACGGCACCGGCCGCCGCCGGCTGACCCGCCGCGCCCGCGCGCTGGTCAGCGCCGCCCGCACCCGCCGGGCCCGGTGACCTGCGGCCCGGTCCGCCCCCGGACCCCTCTAGACTTCCGGCCATGACCACGCCCGACCCCTCCGCCGCGGACCGGCTCGCCCGGATCGTCCAGCTCTCCGCCGGGAGCTACCTGCTCGTCACCACGTACAAGAAGGACGGCACCACCGTGCCGACCCCGGTGTGGGTGGTCCGGGACGGGGAGGCGCTCGGCATCTGGACCGTCAGGGACTCCTGGAAGGTCAAGCGGATCCGCAACCGGGCCGACGTGCTGGTCGGCCCGTGCGACGTCAAGGGGCGTCCGACCGGCGAGCAGTACCCGGCGACCGCCGAGGTCCTCGGCCCCGAGCGCACCGCCGCCTACCGCACGCTGCTGCGCCAGAAGTACGGCCTGGTCGGGGTGCTCACCCTGCTCGGCAGCCGGCTGCGGCGGGGCGAGCGCGGCACCGTCGGCATCCGGATCACGCTGGCCTGAGACCGGCCCGGCACCGGTGCGGGGTGGCAGGCTTGGCGGCCATGGGAGAGAACGAGGACGCACCGCTGCCGCCGCTGCTGGTGGTGGACGGCGCGAACGTGGTCGGATCGGTGCCGGACGGCTGGTGGCGGGACCGCCGGGGCGCCGCCGAGCGACTGCGCGACGCGCTGGCCACCGTCGCCGAGCGGGGGCTGCCGGACCGCCCCGGCCCACTGGAGGTCGTCCTGGTCGTGGAGGGCGCGGCCCGTGGCATCGCCGGACTGCCCCACGTGCGGGTGGTCGGGGCGAGCGGCAGCGGGGACGACCGGATCGTGGAAGTGGTCCGGACGGCCCGCACCGAGCACCCCGGACGGGACTGCCTGGTCGTCACCGCCGACCGCGAACTGCGCAGCCGCGTCACCGCGCTGGGCGCCACCGTCACCGGGCCCCGCACCGTACGGCCCTGACCGCCGCGAACCGCCGGAGGGCACCCGCACGGGGATATCCGAGCACACGGGAACCGATCGCGGGGCCCGTCCGACTGCTGGGGCGTGAGTGCGAAATCGCCGGGTGTCCGGCCGTCGAGTGTGCTGGCGGGGTTCGCCCTGCTGCTGGTGGTGGTGTTCGTGGTGGCCTACGGGGTGGGCCGGCAGGTGGGGCCGGTGGCGCCCGGGCTGCGGCCGGGCAGCGGGGGCGGGGCGTCGCCGGGGATGGACGGGCACGGCATGGACGGACCCGGTATGGGCGGGATGCGGTGAGCGCCGTCGCGGGGTCCGAGGCCCTGGTCTCCACCGACCTGACCGTCGGCGGGATGACCTGCGCGGCCTGCGTGGGCCGGGTGGAGAAGCGGCTGGGCCGGATCGACGGGGTGACGGCCGGGGTGAACCTGGCGACCGGCCGGGCCCGGGTGCTGCACCCGGCCGGGGTGCCGGTCGCCGAGCTCGTGGCGGCGGTCGAGCGGGCCGGCTACACCGCCGAGCCGGTGCCCGAGGGGGAGCCGGTCGGGGCGACGGCGGAGGACGAGCCGGACGAGCGGTGGCGGCTGCTGGTGACCGCCCTGCTCGCCGTCCCGGTGCTGGTGCTGTCCATGGTGCCCTCGCTGCAGTTCACCGCCTGGCAGTGGGTGTGCTTCGCGCTCGCCGTCCCGGTGGTGACCTGGGGTTCGGCCGCGTTCCACCGACGGGCCCGGCAGGGGCTGCGGCACGCGGCGGCGACCATGGACACCCTGGTCAGCCTGGGTGTGGTGGCCTCCTTCGGGTGGTCGGCGTACGCGCTGGTGTTCGGCGGGGCCGGGGATCCGGGCATGCGGATGCCGTTCTCGCTGACCGCCGACGGCGGCGGCGCGGCGCACGTGTACCTGGAGGCGGCCGTCGGGGTGCCGCTGTTCGTGCTGGCCGGGCGGTTGTTGGAGGGCCGGGTGCGGCGGCGCAGCGGTTCCGCGCTGCGGGCCCTGGCCGAGCTGGGCGCCAAGCGGGTGTGCCGGCGGGAGGCGGACGGCACGGAGCGCCTGGTGCCGATAGAACTGCTGCTGCCCGGGCAGGAGTTCGTGGTGCGGCCGGGCGAGCGGGTGGCCACCGACGGGGTGGTGGTGGAGGGCGGTTCGGCGCTCGACCTGAGCCTGCTGACCGGGGAGAGCGTGCCGGTCGAGGTCGGCCCCGGGGACCGGGTGGCGGGCGCGACGGTGAACGTCGGCGGCGCGCTGGTGGTCCGGGCGACGGCCGTCGGCGCGGACACCCAGCTGGCCCGGATCACCGCCCTGGTGGCGGACGCTCAGGCCGGCAAGGCGCGGGCGCAGCGGCTGGCGGACGCGGTGGCCGGGGTGTTCGTGCCCTGTGTGCTGACGGTCGCGGCCGCGGTGTTGGGCTTCTGGCTGGGCGCGGGCGCGACCCCGCAGGCGGCGGTGACGGCGGCCGTCGCCGTGCTGGTGGTGGCCTGTCCGTGCGCGCTGGGGCTGGCGACGCCGACGGCGCTGCTGGCGGCGACCGGGCGCGGCGCGGAGCTGGGGGTGCTGGTGCGCGGCCCGGAGGTGCTGGAGAGCCTGCGCCGGGTGGACACGGTGGTGATGGACAAGACCGGGACGCTGACCACCGGCCGGATGGAGCTGGCCGCGGTGATCACCGCCGACGGCACCCGGACGGACGACGGCGGAGCGGACGGGACCGGAGCGGACAGGACGGAGGCAGACAGGACGGGGGCGGAGGAGGCGCTGCGGCTCGCGGGCGCCGTCGAGCACCGCTCCGAGCACCCGATCGGCCGGGCCGTCGCCGCGGCGGCCCGGGAGCGCTGCGGCGCCCTGCCCGCCGTGGAGGGCTTCGCGGCCGCCGCCGGACTCGGGGTGTCCGGCGCGGTCGAGGGCCGGGCCGTCCGGGTGGTCCGCCCGGACGGCGCCGTGCTGCCGCCGGTGCTGGCCGAGGCGGTGGCGCGGGCCGGGGACGCGGGCCGCACGGCCGTCGTGGTCGAGCTGGACGGGCGGCCGGCGGCCGTCCTGGCGGTCGGCGACACGCTGCGCTCGGGGAGCTGGCGGGCACTGCACCGGCTGCGCGGGATGGGTCTGGAGACCGTCCTGCTGACCGGGGACGGCCCCGGCGCCGCCCGGGCGGTGGCGGCCGAGCTGGGCATCGAGCGGGTGCACGACTCGGCCTCGCCGGAGCGCAAGGCCGAGGTGGTGGCCGAACTGCGCGCCGCCGGGCGGACGGTGGCGGTGGTCGGCGACGGCGTCAACGACGCGGTCGCCCTGGCCTCGGCCGATCTCGGAGTGGCGCTGGCCTCGGGCAGCGACGCCGCGATCGGCGCGGCCGGGCTGACCCTGGTGCGCGGCGACATCGAGGCCGTGGTGGACGCCGTACGGCTGGCGCGCCGGACCCTCGCGACGATCCGGGCCAATCTGCTGTGGGCCTTCGGCTACAACCTGGTGCTGATCCCGCTGGCCGCGGTGGGGCTGCTCAACCCGATGCTGGCGGCGGTCGCGATGTCGCTCAGCTCGCTGCTCGTGGTGGGCAACAGCCTGCGGCTGCGCACCTGGGAGCCCGGGCGGGGCGGATCGGCGCGCGCGAAGGGCTTCGGCGGCCGGAACGGCTCCGACCGCCGGAAGGGAGCACGGCGATGAGCGTGCCGGAACGGCTGAACGTCGTCGGCCCGCCGGTCGGCGCCGCGGCGCTGGCGCTGGTCCTGCTCACCGGCTGGACGGCGGTCGGCGGTGCCGGCCGGCACCGCCCGGTGGAGGCCGTGCCGGGCTGGGTGCTGCTGCCGACGGCGGGCGCGGCCACGGCCACGGCGGCCTTCTTCACGATCCGCAACCCGGGCGACGTACCGGACGAACTGACCGGTGCCAGTTGGGAGTTCGGCGGCCGGATCACCCTGAAGCGGCACCTCCACCAGGGCTCGGCGGGCCGCTGGGAGCCGGTCCCGGCGCTGCCCGTCCCGGGCGGCGGCGAGCTGGCGATGTCCCCGGAGGACGCGGACCTGATGATCGCCGACCCGCCCCCGCTGCGGGCCGGCCAGTGGGTGGAGTTCACCCTCGCCTTCCGTCACAGCCCCGAACTCCGGCTCAGGGCAAAGGTGTTGGCGGCGGCGGACCGACCCCGCTGAGCGACGGCCGGCCTCGCCGAACGCGCGGCCGGCCGGGCCGAGCGGCCGAGCGGTGGACCGAGCGGCCGAGCGGCCTCGTTCAGGGCGCCGCGACCGGCCCGTCCAGCGTCTCCGCGACCGGGCGGCGGGGCGTGGCCGCGCCGGGCGCGCCGTAGCCGACCCGCAGCACCAGCTGGACGTGGCCCGGCCCCTCGTCCGGGTCGCGCAGCGCCCAGCGGGTGTCCGGCCACTCGACGGCCTGGTGCCAGACCGTCAGCCGCACGCCGTGCACGGTGGCCAGCAGCCAGACCCGCTGCAGCGCCTGGCCGGTGCGCAGCCAGTCCAGCGGGCCGTCGCCCGGGGTGGTGAGGGTGCACAACTGCGGCAGCGCCTCGAAGCGGCGGGAGGGCCGCGCGGGGCCGTACGGCGGAAAGCCGGCGAACTCGCGCATCGGCACCCGGGCGTCGTGGTCCTGCGGGCCGAGCGCGGACTGCGGGATGCCGTCGCCGGACGCGTCGCCGTCCGGCCGCAGCCAGGCCCGGGACTCGGCGGTCCGGGCCGGGTCGGCGGCGTTGCGGCGCTCGGCCTCGGCGGTCAGCGCCAGCACCCGCCGCACGCCGTCCTCCTCCAGGGCCGCCAGCGCCACGCCCTCCGCGCGGGCGGCGGTGATCAGCTCGCCGAGCACGGCCTCGGGCACGTCGCGCTGGGCGAAGGGCTCGCGGCTGGAACGCCGGGCGGCGACGGCCGGGTGGAGGTCGCGGCCGAAGGGGGCACGTTCGCGGGCCGGGCCGGAAACGTCCAGCACGGCGAGCAGGCCGGGCTCCGCGGCGTCCGGGAGGAGCCGGACCACCGGCTCGCGGCCGAGCCGCCCGGCGGCCACCCGCAGGTTGAACAGGGCCGCGCCGACCGCGATGTGCCGGGCGGCCCCGACCGGGTCGGCCAGGGGCACGGCCCGGCCGGGGTCGGCGTACACGGCGAGCCCGTGCCCGTCCCGGGTCGGCGCGAAGCGCCAGGGCTGGCTGTTGTGCAGCGACGGCGCCGCTCCGCCGGCGGCGGCGAGCAGCCGCAGGTCCGCCGGGGTGAGCGTCGGGGTCGGTGCCGAGGTGCGCGTCATGACGATCCACTCCTTCTTCCGGAGAGCGGCCCGGTCACGCGACCGCGTGGTCCTCACTACGTCCTTGCCTGCGTGGCCGAGTCCGGGCCTCAGCGGCGGCGGCCGGGCCTGCGCCACGGCGGCCGGGCCACGTCCGGGCCCGTGCGCCCGGACCGACGGACGACCGGCCCCGGCGGGCGACCGGGCCGTACGGCTCCCGCCCGCCGGGCCGGCGCTCACCTCACCCGTGCGGGACGACCGCGACCGGTGCGTCCGCGTGGTGCAGCACCGCGTGCGCGACCCGGCCGAGCCGGGGGCCGAAGTCGACCGGGCGGCGGCGCCGGCCCACGACCACCAGCGAGGCCCCGGCGGAGGCCTCGACCAGCGCGCGGGCCTCGCCGAGCATGACCTCCTCGACCACCTCGACGCCCGGGTACTGCTCGCGGGGCCCGGCCAGGGCGAGCGAGAGCAGCTTCGCCTCCAGCGCCTCCAGCTGGGCGATCTCGCCCGCCGGGACGGCCCCGCCCGCGTAGCCGAACAGCGGCGGGAGCTCCCAGCCGTGCACCGCCCGGACCCGGGCGCCGCGCAGGACCGCCTCGTGGAAGGCGAAGTCGAGCACCTCGTCCTCCGGGTCGTGCGCGTCGACGCCGACCACCACCTCGGCCGCGCCCTGCGCCCCCTCGTGGGCGTCGCGCACCACGACCACCGGCAGCCCGATCCGCCCGGCCACCGCCATGCTGACCGAGCCGAGCAGCAGCCCGGTGAAGCCGCCGCGGCCGCGGGAGCCGAGCACCAGCAGTTCCGCGTCCGCGGCGGCGGCCACCAGGCCGTCGACCGGCGCGTCGAGTACCGCGTCGGTCCGTACGGCCAGCTCCGGGTGGAGCCCGCGGACGTCCTCGGCCGCCGCGGCGAGGATCCGCTGGACGGCGTCGGGCAGGTCGTCGGGCTCCGCGTAGGCGGACACGCCGTCGGTCAGCCACGGCCACGCGTGCACCAGCCGCAGCGCCGCGCCCCGCCGCACCGCCTCCTCGGCGGCCCAGTGGGCGGCGGCGGTGCTCTGCGGCGACCCGTCGACCCCGACCAGGACGGTTGACGTCAGCTCGCTTCGCTCGGTCATGAGCGGTTCCTCCACGGTGTCGGCACTCGGCGGTTCGGCGCTGGAGAGGGTGCGCACTGACGCCCCGTCCGCTCCTCCCCCACCCTGACAGTCGCCGCCGGTCCCACGACAGAGGCCGCAGGACCCCCGGCCGCGGGACGAAAGACCCGCCCGCCGGAGCCTACGGTCGACCCCGGCGTGCACCCCGCCGACACCCTGCCACTACCGTGATCCGGGCGATGCCGCTGGTCGGACGGCGACCGGGCCGGGCCCCGGACGGGGGCGGGGCCCTCCAGGGCGGGACACGAGCGGAACACGAGGAGGACGACGGTGGGCGGAGCGGACGCCAGCGCGGCGGGCGGCGGCGCGCGGATGCCCCGGCTGCGCCTGGACGAGCTGCTGGAGGAGCTCCAGCTGCGGATCGACGCGGCGCGCGGGACGCAGAACCGGGTGCACAGCCTGCTGGAGGCGGTGCTCGCGGTCGGCCGTGAGCTGGACCTCGCGCAGGCGCTGCACCGGATCGTCGAGGCGGCCGCGGACCTGGTGGACGCCCGGTACGCCGCGCTGGGGGTGATCGGGCCGGACGGGCACTCGCTGTCCCAGTTCCTGACGGTGGGTCTGTCCGAGGAGGAGATCGCCGCGATAGGCCCGCCGCCGTCCGGCCGGGGCATCCTCGGGGAGCTGATCCGTGACCCGCAGCCGCTGCGCTGCCCGGTGCTGTCGGACCACCCGGCCTCGGCCGGCTTCCCGCCGAACCACCCGCCGATGCACACCTTCCTGGGGGTGCCGGTGCGGGTGCACGGCGAGGTGTTCGGCAACCTCTACCTGACCGACAAGCGCGGCGGGCTGGACTTCGACGAGGACGACGAGGCGGTGATCGCCACCCTGGCGGTCGCGGCCGGGGTCGCGATCGACAACGCCCGGCTGTACGAGGAGGCGCAGCTGCGCCAGCGCTGGCTGCGGGCGAGCACCGAGATCACCCGCAGTCTGCTGTCCGGCGCGCCGCGGCTGGAGGTGGTCGAGCTGATCGCCCGGCGGGCCCGGGAGATCTCCGGCGCCGAGCTGGCGGACGTGTCGGTGGCGCTGGCGGGGCCGGAGGAGCGGGCCGAGGAGCTGGCCGTGGAGGTCGCGCTGGGCGGCGCGCCGTCGGCGCGGCTGGGTGTGACGGTGCCGGTGGACGGCACGCTGTCCGGTGCCGCGTACGCCTCCGGTTCGCCGGTCACCAGCGAGGAGCTGGCCTGCGACGCCCGCTTCCCGGCCGGTCCGGCGGGCCGCTTCGACGGGCTGGGCGCGGCGGTGGCGGTGCCGCTGGGCACCGGCGCCGGCTACGGGCGGGGCGTGCTGCTGCTGGCCCGGGCGCAGGGGCAGCCGGCCTTCGGGCCGGAGGAGACCGGGCCGCTGCTGGGCTTCGCCGACCAGGCCGCGCTGGCCCTGGAGCTGGCCGAACGGCGGCGCGACGCCGAGCAGTTGAACCTGCTGGAGGACCGCGACCGGATCGCCCGGGACCTGCACGACCTGGCGATCCAGCGGTTGTTCGCGACCGGGATGACGCTGCAGAGCGCGGGCCGGCTGATCGAGAGCCCGGCCGCCGCGGACCGGGTGGCCCGGGCGGTGGCGGACCTGGACGAGACCATCAAGATCATCCGCTCGACCATCTTCGGCCTGCGCGCCCACAGCGAGCCCGACCGCGGTCTGCGCGCCCGGACGAGCCGGGTGGTCACCGACGTGCAGGGCCTGCTGGGCTTCGCGCCCCGGCTGAGCATGGAGGGACTGCTGGACACCGACGTGCCGCAGGAGCTGGCCGATCACGTGGTGGCCGTCCTCGGCGAGGCGCTCAGCAACGCGGCCCGGCACGCGGGCGCCTCCCGGGTCGAGGTGACGCTGCGCGCCCTCGCCGGGCGGGTGACGCTGACCGTCACGGACGACGGCGTGGGCGTGCCCGAGGGCGGGCGGCGCAGCGGTCTGCGCAACCTCGCCGAGCGGGCCGAGCGGGTCGGCGGGTCCTTCACGGTCGGGGCGCCGGAGGACGGCGGCACCCGGCTGGTGTGGGAGGCCCCGATCGGGGCCTGAGACCCGCCTGCACCGTTCTGACGGGCGCTTTCAGGTCAGGCGACCTGCATGTGCTCCGATGAGCGCCGAACCGGCCCGACTCGCCGTCCCCCACTGGCCGTTGCTGCTGACCGGCCGCTCCGAGCAGCGCGGCGCCGCCCTCGCCGGGGTGGCCTTCCCGGAGCAGACCCCGCGCCCGGAGCGGGTGCCGGCCGACCTGGCCGATCTCGGCGTCACCGTGACGGTGACCGCCGGGCTGGGCGGGACGGCGGCGGCGTGAGCAACGTCCGCGGCCTGAGCGGCAAGGGCGCCCGGCACCGCGAGCAACTACTCGACACCGCAGAGGAGTTGACACCGGACTGCTGCGCACCGCCAAGGCGCTGCTGGGGCCGTGAGACCGGGTCGGGCCCGGCCAAGCGGCTCGGGCCCGACCCGGGCCGGCCCGGTGTCCCGGGCGGTCCGAACAATCCGGGCGGTCCGGGCGGTCCGGCGACCTACGCCGCCAGGCAGCGGCCGATGACCAGCTCCGGGCGGATCCGGATCCGCACCGTGCCCGCCGCGGCCGCCCGGCCCCGGCGGACCTGGGCGTGGCCGAGGACGGTGACGAACCAGCCGGAGCCGTCCCGGCCGTCCACCTCGTCGGCCTCGAAGGCGATCACGGCGCCGTCGACCGCCCGGGCCAGTTCGGAGTCGGCGGGTGCGGTGACGAGCACGCCGCCGGGCACCAGCCGGAAGGACACCGGCAGGACGGCCGGGAGGGCGTCGACGGTATAGACCACCCGTCCGACAGCGGCCCGGGCCAGCAGCTCCAGCGCCTCGTCCCGGTCGAGTTCGCGGGGTTCGGGCAGGTCCGGCAGGTCAGGAAGGTCAGGAAGGTCCGACAGGTCCGGCTGGTCGGGCACATCGGCCAGGTCGGGCGGGTCGGACGGGGAGTGCCGGGGGTACCGGACCTGATCGTGGTTCATGCGAGCGATGCTCACCCGGGGGCGGCCCTGATCACGAGGGCCGATGGTCCCGGCCGGGGCCGCCGAGGACCCGCACTCCGGTGCCGCCGCTCCCGGGCCGGTCGACCCCGGGCCGGGCAGCCCTGAGCCGGTCAGCCCCGGCCTCCGCGCAGCGAGGAGGACTGCGCGGCGGCGGCCGCCTGGCGCAGCTCGGTGGCGATCAGGGCCGCCTGCACCCGCCGCTCCACGCCGAGCTTGGCGAGCAGCCGCGACACGTGGTTCTTCACCGTCTTCTCGGCGAGGTAGAGCCGCTCGCCGATCTGCCGGTTGGTCAGGCCCTCGCCGATCAGCGCCAGCACCTCCTGCTCGCGCACCGTCAGACCGGGTCCGGTGGTGACCGGCTGGGCGGGCTCGGCGTCGCTGCGCAGCCGGTTGAGCAGCCGGGTGGCCGCGCCGGGGTCGAGCATCGAGCGGCCGGAGGCGACCGTGCGGACGGCGGCGACCAGGTCGGTGCCGCTGATCTGCTTCAGCACGTACCCGGCGGCGCCCGCCATCACGGCGTCCAGCAGCGCCTCCTCGTCGTCGAAGGAGGTGAGCATCAGACAGGCGAGGTCGGGCATCCGGGAGCGCAGCTCACGACAGACCGAGACGCCGTCACCGTCGCCCAGCCGGACGTCCAGCACCGCGACGTCGGGCCGCAGCGCGGGCACCCGGACCAGTGCCTGCTCGGCGGTCGCCGCCTCGCCGACCACCTCCAGGTCCGGCTCGCCGTCCAGCAGGTCGTGCACTCCGCGACGCACCACCTCGTGGTCGTCCAGCAGGAACACCCGGACCGGTGCCGAGACCTCGGCCCCTTCCGTCTTGGTCGCCATCACGCGGCTCCACCTTCGTCACCCCCGCACACTCACAGCGGGGCCCATGGAATCATCGCCCGGCGCTCGGCCGGGCCCCAGGGCCGAACGGCCCCATTACGCGGTCCTCAGCTGGGCTCGGCGGTGCTCAGCCGCCCTCAGCGGTCATCAGTGGTGCTCAGTGGTGCTCAGCGGCGCTCAGCGGCGCTCAGCGGTGCTCAGCGGTGCTCAGCGGTTCTGCCGTCGGACGTTCCCCAGTCCCATCAGCAGGAACACCAGGGCGACCGCCGCACCGCTGACCCCGGCCAGCACCACGCGCGGGCCGACCCCGCCCCCGCCCGACAGCAGGATCGCCATCGCGCCGAGCGAGGCGACGGCCGCGCCGACCACCAGCCAGCCGGCGAGGGCGAGGGCCAGCGGGCGGCCGGTGCGCGGTGCCGGGCCGACGTCCAGCGCGGCCCACCGCGCCGCCGTCTCCCGCACCTCCCGCCGGCGGTCCCGGAGCGCCTGCACCCGCAGCGCCGCGCCGCCGACCAGGCCGGCGAGAGCGATCTGCGCGGCGGGCCGCCAGTCCGGTACGACGAGCAGCAGTCCGCCCGCCAGGGCGAGCGCCGCCCACCACATCACGCAGGCCGCCGCGGCGGTCCGGGTGGAGCGGGGGCGGTCGGCGCCGGCCTGGAGGTCGGCGATGGCGGGCAGGTACCAGACACAGCCGCTCGCGGTGAGGGCAGCGGTGCCGATGGCGAGAACGGTGTGGTTCACGACCCGGCCTTCCTGGTCACGAAGGGGTGAGGGAACGGTGCGCAGCGGACTGGGGGGCCGTCCCCGCCCGCCCTGGGGCAGCGGTGCGGGCGGGGACGGCGTTCGGGGGGCGGCCTCAGCCGCCCGAGGGGGGCGCCTCGCCGGACGAGCCGGACGCGCCGGCCGCGCCGGACGACGCGGTCGGGGCGGCGGCGGGGGCCGAGGCCACCCGTGCCCGGTCCGCCCGGCTCAGCGGCCGGTCGTACTTCACCGGCTCCACGTCGCCCAGGTGCTTGGCGGGCTTGCCGCTGTGCACCAGCACGTCGCGGGCCGCGATGTCCGGGTGGTGCAGGTCGAAGGCCGGGGATTCCGAACGGATCCGCGGCAGCTTGGCGAAGTTGTGCCGGGGCGGCGGGCAGGAGGTGGCCCACTCCAGCGAGCGGCCCCAGCCCCACGGGTCGTCCTCGGTGACCTTCTCGCCGTACTTGGCGGTCTTCCAGACGTTGTAGAGGAACGGCAGGATCGACAGGCCGAGCAGGAACGAACCGATGGTCGAGACGGTGTTCAGGGTGGTGAAGCCGTCCGAGGCCAGGTAGTCCGCGTACCGGCGGGGCATGCCCGCGGCGCCCAGCCAGTGCTGCACCAGGAACGTCGAGTGGAAACCGACGGTGAGGGTCCAGAAGGTGATCTTGCCGAGGCGCTCGTCGAGCCGCTTGCCGGTCATCTTCGGCCACCAGAAGTGGAAGCCGGCGAACATCGCGTACACCACGGTGCCGAACAGCGTGTAGTGGAAGTGGGCGACGACGAAGTACGAGTCCGAGACGTGGAAGTCGATCGGCGGCGCGGCGAGCAGCACACCGGTCAGACCGCCGAACAGGAAGGTGACCAGGAAGCCGACCGTCCAGAGCATCGGGGTCTCGAAGCTCAGTGAGCCCTTCCACATGGTGCCGACCCAGTTGAAGAACTTCACGCCCGTCGGCACCGCGATCAGGAAGGTCATGAAGGAGAAGAACGGCAGCAGCACCTGCCCGGTGACGTACATGTGGTGCGCCCACACCGTCACCGACAGGCCCGCGATGGCCACCGTCGCGGCGATCAGGCCCGCGTAGCCGAACATCGGCTTGCGGCTGAACACCGGGATGATCTCCGACACGATGCCGAAGAACGGCAGTGCCAGGATGTACACCTCGGGATGCCCGAAGAACCAGAACAGGTGTTGCCAGAGCATCGCCCCGCCGTTGGCCGGGTCGAACACGTGGGCACCGAACTTGCGGTCGGCCTCCAGGGCCAGCAGCGCGGCGGCCAGGACCGGGAAGACCAGCAGCACCAGCACCGAGGTCAGCAGGACGTTCCAGCAGAAGATGGACATCCGGAACATCGTCATGCCCGGGGCGCGCATGCAGATGATGGTGGTGATGAAGTTGACGGCGCCGAAGATGCTGCCGAAGCCGGAGAGCGTCACGCCCATGATCCACATGTCCGAGCCGACGCTGGGCGAGTGGACGGCGTCGGACAGCGGCGCGTAGAGGAACCAGCCGAAGTCGGCGGCACCCTGCGGGGTGGCGAAACCGGCGGCGGCGATCAGCGAGCCGAACATGAACAGCCAGAAGGACAGCATGTTCAGCCGCGGGAAGGCCACGTCCGGCGCGCCGATCTGCAGCGGCATGATCCAGTTCGCGAAGCCGGTGAACAGCGGCATCGCGAACAGCAGCAGCATCACCGAACCGTGCATGGTGAAAGCCTGGTTGAACTGCTCGTTGGAGAGGATCTGCGTCCCCGGACGGGCGAGCTCGGCGCGCATGACCAGGGCGAGGATGCCGCCGATCAGGAAGAACGCGAAGGACGACACCAGGTACATGGTGCCGATCGTCTTGTGATCGGTGGTGGTCAACAGCCTGACCAGGGCCGAACCGGGCCTCCTGGCCCGAACCGCCGCGGCCGGTACGGCCGTCGGCGGTCGCGTGGGGTCGCCCTGTGCCTGGATGGCGCTCAAGGACCCACTCCTTAGGAACGTCGTACGAATGATTGGCGATCCATGATCCGAACAGGCCGCCGTCCCGCCCCAGGGCCCTTGGACCCGCCCGGCCGGGGTCCCTGGGCCCGAGTTCCCGGCGCCGGACCGGGACTTCCCGACCGGGACCCGGCCCGCGGGCCGACCGGCGGGCCGCCCCTCTCCGACCTCCTCCCCCGGGCCCTCCGGCCGTCGCCGCCGTCCGCTCGGGCCGGGCTCGCCCGGCTGCGGAGACCCGGTCGAGAAGCGCCGGAACGCCGGCCACCCGACGCACCCGGACCTTCGGCCGACGAAGGGCCGTACGCCACCCGCGAATCGGCTCCCGCCACCGTGGCGCACCCCGCCCGACCTGCCGGAACGCCGTCCGCGCACCGGCGCGGACCACCGCGTCGCGCCGGGGCCCGGAGGGCCGGGTCGTGAGGGTGGCGGGCGGGAACCCGCCCGATTCCGTGCCCTTCAGCGCCGATCGGACGTCAAGTAGCCTGCGCGCACCGACGCACCGCAACCGGACCGCCGCCGCACCCCTGGCCCGGAACACCCGCACGCCCGCACGCCCCCGCACCCGCACCGCCCGCGCCCCGTACGCCCCGCACAGCGGAGGACGACCGAAGGACGGCCCCATGCCCTGCCCACTCTGCGCCCAACCCGCCGCCACGACCGACCAGTTCTGCCCCTCCTGCGGTACTTCCCGGACCGCCGCCCTCGACCCGGCGGCCGAGGAGCGCAAGCTGGTCACGGTGGTCTTCTGCGACCTGGTCGACTCCACCGCGCTGGCCGCCGCGCTCGACCCGGAGACGCTGCGCGAGGTGATCCTGCGCTACTTCGAGCGGATGCACCACCGGATCGAGGCGCACGGCGGCACCCTGGAGAAGTTCATCGGCGACGCCGTGATGGCCGTCTTCGGCGTGCCGGTGATCCGCGAGGACGACGCCCACCGGGCGCTGGCCGCCGCGCTCGCCATGCTGGAGGACCTGGAGGACCTCAACACCGAGCTGGACGCCACCCTCGGGGTCCGCCTGGACGTTCGGATCGGCGTCAACACCGGCCAGGTGGTGGCGGGTTCGGACGCCTCGGCGCGGCAGGCGCTGATCTCCGGCGAGACCGTGAACATCGCCGCCCGGCTGCAGACCCGGGCCGCCCCCGGCCAGGTGCTGATCGGCCCGCAGACGCTGCGCGCGGCCGGCCCGGCCGCCCAGGTGGACGAGGTCGGCCCGCTGCGGCTGAAGGGCAAGGCCGAGCCGGTCACCGCCTACCGGCTGGTCGGCCTGGACGAGGACGACCCGGAGCTGCTGCGCCGCTTCGACGTCCCGCTGGTCGGCCGGGAGCGCGAACTGGCCGCACTGGACGCCGCGTTGGCCCGGGTCGCGGGTGGCTCGGGGGCCGAACTGCTGCTGGTGGCGGGCGAGGCAGGGATCGGCAAGACCCGCCTGGTGCGCGACTGGCGCGAGCGGGTGGGCCGGCGCAGCGCGCGCTGCGGCACCGCCCGCTGCCGCAGCTTCGGCGAGCAGGGCGTGCTGGCGCCGCTCGCCGAGGCCGTGCGCACCCTGCTGGACGAGCCCGAGGGCGCGGCCCCGGCCGAGGCACTGGCCCGGCTGGACGAGGCGACCGCCCCGGGCCTCGACGCCGGGCGGTCGCTGGAGCTGCTGGCCGCGATCCTGCGCGGCCGCACCATGGAGCGCCCCGCCGTCCTCGTCCTGGACGACTGCCAGTGGGCCGGGCCGGCCCTGCTGGACGCCACCGAGCGACTGGCCGAGGCGCTCGGCACGGCCCCCGTGCTGCTGCTCTGCCTGGCCCGCCCCGAGCTCCGGGCCGCCCGCCCGGAGCTGCCGACGCTGCCGGTCGGCGGCCTGTCCTGGGACGAATCGGCCCTGCTGGCCGCCCAGTTGACCGAGCTGAGCGCCCACCAGGACGCGGTGCCCACCCGGCTGCTGCAGCGCGCCGAGGGCAACCCGCTGCACCTGGAGGAGCTGCTGGCCGCCCTCACCGAGGCCGAGGGCCCCGCCCCGGCCGACGAACTCCCGCCCGCCGGACGGGCGTTGCTCAGCGCCCAGATCGACGGGCTGGAGCGCGACGAGCGCGCCACGCTGGACCTCGCCGCCGTCCTCGGCCGCGCCTTCACCCCCGCCGAGCTGGCCGAACTCGCCCACGGCGGCAGCGATCAGGACGCCTTCGCCGAGCCCGAGGACGACGTCTTCACCGGCCCGATCGACGGTCTGCCGACCGGCCCGCCGGCCGCGGGCGACGACGCCCCGCCCCGGCTGCACGCCGCGCTGGCCCGGCTGGCCGAGCGCCGGCTGGTCGAACCGACCGGCACCGGCTACCGGTTCGGCAGCGGTCTGGTCCAGGAGTCGGTCTACCAGTCCATGTCCAAGCGGGCCCGCGCCGAGCGGCACGAACGGGCCGCCGAGCTGCCGGCCGTCCGCTCCGCCGGGCCCGCCGTCGTCGGCGGCCACCTGGAGCGCGCCCACCGCTACCGGCTGGAACTCGGCCTGCTGGACGCCCGCACCGACACCCTGCGCACCCGCGCGGCCGCCGCCCTCGGCGCGGCCGGGGCCGACGCCCTGGCCGGTGCCGACCTGCCCGCCGCCGCCGACCTGCTGGAGCGGGCCGTCCGGCTGCACTACCCCAACGAGCGCGGCACCGGCCCGGTGCTGCGCCGCCTCGGCGAGGCCCGCCTCGCGCTCGGCCGCGCCGACGAGGCCCTGCCCGTCCTCGTCCAGGTGCGCGACGCGGCCGCCGACCCGCTGGACGCCGCGCACGCCCGGCTCGCCCTGGCCGCCCGCGGCCTGCCGCCCGGCCGGGACCAGCCCGCCGCCACCGCCCGTGCCGTGCTGCCGCTGTTCGCCGACACCGGGGACGACCTCGGCCGGGCCCGCGCCCTGCTGCGGCTGGCGGAGGAGCACCTGCTGGCGGGCCGGCACACCGAGGCCGATCAGCTGCTGGACCAGGCGCTCGACCGGGTCTCCCGCACCGACGCCGAGTTGGACCGGGCCGCCGTGTTGGCCGCGCTGGCCGCCTCGCTGCTGGCCGGCCCCGAGCCCGTCCCGCACGCCACCTTCCGGCTGCGGGCGCTGCTCGCCGAGCACGGCACCGGCCGCCGGACCGCCCGGGTCGCGCTGAACGGCCCGCTGGCCGTCCTGCTGGCGCTGCGCGACCGCCCCGAGGAGGCCGAGCTGCTGCTCGCCGAGGCCAACGGCCTGGCCGGGGAGCTGTCGCTGGCCGAGGCGATGGTCGCGCTGCCCGCGCTGACCGCCCAGGCGGCCGCCGCCACCGGCCGGTTCGACCAGGCCCTGGACCTGCTGGCCGACGCCGCCGAGATCGCCCGCCACCAGGGCGCCGCCGCTCCGCTGCCGCGCCTCGCCCTCACCACCGCCCGGGTCCTGCTGGACACCGACCGCCCGGCCAGGGCCGCCCAGCACCTGGACGGCGCGGACGCGGCCGCCGCGCTGCCGCCGGTGCTCGCGATCGAGCTGGACGCGCTGCGCGGCCGGCTCGCCGCCGCCCGGGGCGAGGCCCGGCCCGCGCTGGAGCTGACCGCGGCCGCCCTGGGCGCCGCCGAGGCCACCGAGTCGCTGCTGCTCCAGGCGCTCACCGCGCTCGACCGGGCGCACGCCCTGCTGCTGCTCGACCGCCCCGCCGAGGCCGCCGAGGCCGCCGCCACCGCCCGGGGCCGCTTCGCCGCCAAGGGCCACCTGCCCGGCGTGCGGCGGGCCGAGCGGCTCGGGGGCAACGGATGAGCGGCCCGACCCGCCTCACCTGGAGCCTGCGCGACCGCACCCCCGCCGACCTCCCGGTGCTGGCCGACGTCCTCGGGCCCGACCTCCTCGGGGCCGTCGGGGCGGGCGCGGCCGGCCCCGGCGCGGTCGATGCCGGGGCTCTCGGGGCCGACGACGCGGGCACCGGCAAGGGCGTACGGGTCTGCGTGGTCGACTCCGGCGTCGAGCCGGACCACCCGCTGGTCGGCCCGCTGCAGGGCTCCTGGGCGGTGGTCAAGGACCCGGTCACCCGGGAACCGACCGTCCGCCCGGACACCGCCGGCGACACCTGCGGCCACGGCACCGCCTGCGCGGGCATCATCCGCCGCACCGCCCCGGACTGCGAGCTCTACAGCGTCCGGGTGCTCGGCGAGCGCTTCACCGGCACCGGCGACATGCTGATCGCCGGGCTGCGCTGGGCCGTCCGGCAGGGCTTCGACGTCGTCAACCTCAGCCTCTCCACCACCCGGACCCGCTTCCTGGAGGAGCTGCACGCGATCGCCGACGACGCCGCCTTCGCCCGCACCGCGATCGTCGCCGCCGCCCACAACACCCCGGTGGAGAGCTACCCGTGGCGGTTCTCCTCGGTCATCTCGGTGGGCAGCCACCAGGAGGACGACCCGGCCCTGCACCTGTACAACCCGGAGCCGCCGGTCGAGTTCTTCGCCCCCGGTCAGAACGTCCGGGTGCCCTGGCTCGGCGGCGCCACCATCCGCACCACCGGCAACAGCTTCGCCACCCCGTACGTGGCTGGGCTCTGCGCCCGCATCCTGTCCCGGCGGCCGAGGCTGACCACCTTCCAGTTGAAGAGCGCGCTCTACCTCACCGCGGCCAACGTCCGGGTCCCGACCACCCCCGCCCCGGAGGCGCCCGATGACGCTGAGCACTGACCCCGCCCTCGACCCGCCGGCCCGCGAGCTGCTGCAGTCCGTGGTGGACGTCGCCCGGGCGATCTTCGGCGCCCAGGCCGGTTCGGTCTGCCTGCTCGACGAGTCGGCCGGGGAGCTGGTCTTCCAGGCCGTCTCCGGGCGCGGCGAGGCGTCCCTGGTCGGCCGCCGCTTCCCGGCCGGCCGGGGCATCGCGGGCTGGGTCGCGGCGTCGGGCGAGCCGATGGTGGTCGACGACCTGGGCGCCGACCGCACCTTCGACCGGGACTTCGCCGAGTCCACCGCCTACGTCCCGCAGGCCCTGATGGCCGCGCCGCTCACCCACGGCGGCCGGGTCCTCGGCGTCCTGGAGGTGCTGGACCCGGCCCCGCAGGCCCGCGCGAGCCTGCCCGAGCTGGACCTGCTGGCCATGTTCGCCCGTCAGGCCGCCGCCGCCCTGCGGGTGATCGCCGACCGCGCCCCCGCCCCGCGGCCGGCCCCCGACCGCGCCGCCGCCCTCGGCCTGCTCGCCGACCTGGAGGAGCTGCTGCGCCGCTAGCGCCCGTCTTCGAACCCTCGCCTGCGGGCGGGCCCTGGAACCCCGTCGCCGGACCACCAACGGATCACCCGTCACGCCCCGGGAGATCGCGCAGGACCGAGATGACGCCCAGGCCCGCCGCGCAGACCGGCACGGCGAGCAGGGCGCCGATGATCCCGGCGATGCCGGAGCCGGCCACCACGGCGACCATGATGGTCGCCGGGTGCAGCTCGACGGTGCGGCTCTGGATGACCGGCTGCAGGACGTTGCCCTCGATCATCTGGACGGTGACCACCACGCCGAGGGCCCAGAGCGCCGTGCCGAGGCCGCCGTCGGCGAGGGCGACCAGGACCGCCACCGTGCCGGACAGGAAGGCCCCGACGAAGGGGATGTAGGCGCCCATGAAGACCAGCGCGCCGAGCCCGGGAGCGCCCGGCACGCCGAGGGCGAGCAGGCCGATGGTGATGAAGGCCGCGTCGATCAGGGCGATCAGGGTGGTGCCGCGCATGAAGCCGGCCATCGCCTCGAAGGCCCGCTCGGCGCAGGCGATGACGATCTCGGCGCTGCGGCCGGGCAGGGTGGAGCGGATGGCGTCGCCGGTGCGGTGCCCGTCGCGGAGGAAGAAGAAGACCAGCGCGAGCGCCAGCACCCCGCCGGTGGCCAGCTGGGTGAGCAGGCCGAGTCCGGACAGCACGCTGTTCGTCAGGGTCGAGACCAGCGAGTTCGTCTCGCCCTTGGCGTTGTTCAGCGCGTGCTGGATCTTCTGCCCGAGCGGGCCCAGCCACTGCTCCAGCCGGCGCCCGGCCGCGGGCAGCGCCTCGGCGATCTGCGGGGCGCTGTGCACCAGGGAGTTGACCAGCAGGGCGATCACCCCGCCGCCCGCGACCACCAGGACCGTGCAGGTCAGTCCGGCGGCCAGGCCCCGCCCGACACCGCGCCGCACCAGCCAGGGCACCACCGGGTAAAGCAGCGAGGCCCCGAGCAGCGCCAGGATGAAGGGCACGGTGGCGGCCCGCAGTTCGACCAGCGCGAAGACCACCAGCGAGGCGACGGCGATCAGCAGGATCACCGCCGCCGACCAGGCCGCCGCCTGCCGCAGCGCGGGCGGCAGCATCCGGTACGGCCGGCGGTGGTCGGGCCGCGGCCGGCCGCCGGGCGGGCGCTCCACGGTCAAGGCCACCTCCGCCGGGATCGTCGATGAGTCCGAACCGATCCAGCTCAGCAGAGAACGTGACGGTCCGCCCGTCGTGCGACCGGCCGGGCCGGGACGCCCCGGCGCCGGGCTGTCCCCGGTCCGGGCGGGGGCCCGGGGCGGCCCGCGGCGGCCGCGGCCGGTGGTACGGCCGCCGGCCCCGCTCGTCACGGACGGTCAGCAGCCCCCGCGCGAGCCGCCCCGGCACGGCTCCGGTGCCGTCACCGGCGGCCGTCCAGCACCGAGCGCAGCACGCCGATCCGGTTGGTGGTGATGGAGGCGACCCCGGTGTCGCACAGCCGGCGCATGGTGCGGCGCAGGTCGGCGGTCCAGGTGGAGACGTCCAGCCCGGCGTCCGCGGCGGCGGCCGTGAACGCGGGGGTGACCAGGCCGAACGGCGGGTTGAGGTAGCGCGGGCGCAGGTCGTCCAGCAGGGTGCGGACGGGCATCCGCGGCTGCTTCCAGGTGAGCGCGATCTCGGCGTCCGGGGTCAGCTCGCGCACGGCGAGCATCGCGGTGACGGGGCCGCAGAAGGCGACGTGCCGCTCGGCCCCGAGTGCGGTGACCGCGGACCAGGTGGCGGCGGCCGGCCCGGGCTCGTCCAGGTCGATCAGCAGCGTGCGGCCCTCGACGGCCGTCACCGCCTTGATCGCCTCGGCCAGTGTGGGGACGGCGAGCGGGCCCTGCCGCAGCTCGTCCAGCTGTTCGGCGGTGACCCGGTCGATCGGGCGCGGGTCGCCCCAGAGCCGTTCCAGGGTGCGGTCGTGCAGCAGGACGGGCACCTTGTCCCGGGTGAGCTGGACGTCCACCTCGACGGCGTCGGCGCCGGCGGACAGCGCGGACTCGACCGAGGGCAGGGTGTTCTCGCGGTGGCGGTACGGGTCGCCGCGGTGGGCGACGGCCCGTACCCGGGGGCTGTGGTGGGTGCTCATCGGATCCTCCCCGCGAGCCAGGGGGTGAGGTCGTGGACGCCGACGTGCTCGCGGTGACTCGGCTCCCCGGGGACGGTGACGATCAACGTGCTGGACGGCGGGAAGGTGCGCACCCTCAGGTGCACCAGGCCGGACCAGAGCGCGTTCAGGAAACCCGGGACGCGGTCGCGGTCGACGTCGAAGGCGATGCCCTCGACCGTCACCGTGACCTCGTCGTGGGTGAACAGCCGGACGACGACCGCCGGGCTGCCGTCGAACTCCAGCAGCGCCTCGTGCGGGAGCCCGGCGGACTCCTCGCCCGGGCCGACCAGGCCGGCGAAGGTCCGGTCGTGGCCGATGTCGTGCTGGGCGCGGACGGTCCGGCCGTGCCGGTCCGCCACCGCCTCGATCGCCCGTACGGCGCTCTGGGTGGTCGGCAGGTGCGGAGGTGGCATCCGGGCCTCTCGTTCGGTTCCGGGCCCGGTCGGCGTTCCGGGACCGGTCGGCGTTCCGGGACCGGTCGGGTTTCCGGGCGTGGTCGGCGGGCGTCAGCGCCGCTCGATCATCACATTGGTGGACTTGATGACCGCCGTGGCGGGTGCGCCGGGGACCAGGTTCAGCTCCTCCGCCGACTCCCGGCTGATCAGCGACACCACCCGGAACGGCCCGGCCTGGATCTCCACCTGCGCGGCCACGTCGCCGAGCACCACGCCGGTGACGATCCCCGGGAAGCGGTTGCGGGCCGAGGACGGGCGGCCCTCGGCCTCGGCGTTCTCCGGCCGCGCCAGCTCGCGGGCGAAGGCGGCGAGCTCGGCGCCGGGGATGATCCGGTGCCCGTGCTCGTCCCGCGCGGCGGCGAGCCGCCCGGCGTCCACCCAGCGCCGCATGGTGTCGGCGCTGACGCCGAGCAGTGCCGCGGCCTCGCCGATGCGGTACGGGTTGGCCGGCGCCTCGGGCTGGCCCATGAGCGACTCCTGACGGTGGTTCGAGGGACAGGGTCCTGGCAGTGCGCGCCCCCGCCGCCATCCTGCCGTACCGGGTGCGGCGAGGGGAAAGCGAGGGCTGCCGCGGACGGCGCGGACGGCTACGGCTCGCCGAAGAGGTCCCGCCGCACCGCGTCCCCGGCGGTCAGCACCGCCCCGGCGAGCACCGCGCCGCCGCCCGCCGTGCCGGCCCGCACCTCGGTGCTCAGCGGGGAGAGCCGGGCCAGTCGGCGCTCCACCCGGCGGGCCAGCGCGGCGCCGCCGGCCCGGCCGATCTCCCCGCCGAGCACCACGCAGCCGGGGTCGAGCACGACGCAGACGCTGGCCGCGCCGATGGCGATCCGCTCGGCCAGCTCGTCCAGGAAGCGTCCACCCGCCTCCGCTGCCTCGCCCTCGGGCCCTTCCGCCTCCGCCCCGGCCGCCGCGACCGTCTGGACCGCCGCCCGGACGGCGGCCTCGGCGGCGGGGGCGTCCCCGGCGGCGCCGGCCGGCAGCCCGTGCTCGCGGGCCAGCGCGCAGACCGCCACGCTGCCGACCAGGTCGTGGAAGCCGCCCTCGCAGCTGTCGGCACGGGGCAGTCCGACGGTGCCGGGGACGGGCAGGAAGCAGATCTCGCCGGTGCCGCCGGAGAAGCCGCGGCGCAGCCGTCCGTCCAGGATGACGGCGGCGCCGACGCTGTGGCCGAGCCACAGGAGCACGAAGGTGTCGCGGTCGCGCGCGGCGCCGACCCGGTACTCGGCCCGCCCGGCCAGGTTGACCTCGTTCTCCAGGATCACCTCGGTGCCGGGCAACTCCTCCAGGGCGGCGAGGAGTTCGGCGTGCCAGCCGGGGAGCTTGCCGGTGCTCTGCAGCCGCCCGGTGGCGGGGTCGACCAGACCGGGGGCGCCGACCGCGACGGTGTGCAGCCGCTCGACGCCGGCGCCGCGCGCGGTCTCCAGCAGGGTGGCGGTGATCGCCGCGGCGGCCTCGGGCCCGCCGTCCTCCTCGACCGTGACCTCGGCGGTGGCGAGGACGCGGCCGGCGAGGTCGGCGACGACCAGGCTGACGCCGCCCGCGCGGACGTCGAAGGCGGCGAGGTGCGCCCGGGAGGCGACCAGCGCGTAGACCCGGGCGTTCGGGCCGCGCCGCTGTTCGCCGCGTTCGCCGACGACGGCCACCAGGCCGGTGCGTTGGAGACGTTCGAGCAGGTCGGCGACGGTCGGCCGGGAGAGGCCGGTGAGGCCGCGCAGCTCGGTCGCGGTCAGGGGGCCCTGTTCGAGCAGGAGGTTGAGCGCCAGCCGGTCGTTGATCGCCCGGGCGGTGCTCGGCGTGGCCGTACGCACGGTGGTCATGGCCGATCATCCTTCCAGAGTATTTTTATCAGGGTCCCTTCCTGATAGTTTATCGAACCATCCGGACGAGCGGCGTGCCGCTCGGGCCGCACGCACCTGCGCTCGACCCGCCAGCAAGGCCACCCACAGGGCACGGTCGCGCCCGCACCGCGCGACCGGGAGGGAACGCCGATGACCCGCACCACCGCACCACCACCGGAACCGCTGACCGCCCCGCGCCGGGCCCGGGCGAGCATCGCCTTGGTCTTCGGCGTGCACGGCGCCGTCGGCGGCAGCTTCGTCACCCGCATCCCCTGGCTCCAGGACCGCCTCGACCTGTCCACCGGACAGCTCGGACTGGCCCTGGTCATGCCCGCCGTCGGCTCCTCCCTCGCCATGCCGCTGGCCGGCCGCTTCGTCCACCGCTACGGCGGCCGCGCGGCGGTGCGCGGCCTGATCGCGCTCTGGTGCCTGACCCTCGCCCTGCCCGCGCTCGCCCCCTCCCTGCCGGTGCTGTGCGCGGCGCTCCTGGTGTACGGGGCCACCGCCGGGATGGCGGACGTCGCGATGAACGCGCAGGGCGTGGAGATCGAGGAACGGCTCGGCCGCTCGATCATGTCCGGCCTGCACGGGATGTGGAGCGCCGGCGGCCTGCTGGCCTCCGGCTTCGGCATCCTCGCCGCCCACCTCGACCTCGACGCCCGGCTGCAGCTGGCCGTCACCGCGCTGGTGCTGCTCGCCCTCGCCCAGCCGGTCTGCCGCGGCCTGCCCGACCTGCGGGCACCCGAGGGCGCGGAGGAGCCGCCGCGGTTCGCGCTGCCGCCGCGCAGTTCGCTGGTGATCGGGCTGGTCGGCTTCTGCGCGGTCTTCGCCGAAGGCGCCTCGATGGACTGGAGCGGCGTCTACCTGCGGGACGTCACCGGTGCCTCGGCCACCGTCGCCGCCGCCTCCTACACCGCCTTCTCGCTCACCATGGCGGTCAGCCGCCTCGCCGGGGACGTCGCGATCCGTCGCCTCGGCGCCGTCCGCACCACCCGGCTCGGGGGCGCCGTCGCCACCCTCGGCGGCCTGCTGGTGGTCGCCGCCGACCGCCCGGCGCTGGCCATCCCCGGCTTCGCACTGATCGGCGTCGGCATCGCGGTCATCGTCCCGCTCGCCTTCGCCGCCGCCGGCCGGATCGGCAGCAACGCCAGCCAGGCCATCGCGGGCGTCGCCACCGTGACGTACACCTCCAGCCTGATCGCCCCCGCGGTCATCGGCGCCCTCGCCCAGGCCACCTCACTGACCGTCTCCTTCGGCCTGGTCACCGCCCTCGCCTTCGCACTGCTGCTGAGCGCCGGAGCACTGCGGCTGGCCGAACGGAATCCCACCGGCGAAACCGTGACCGCACCGGAATCGAAAAAGCCTTCCGGAAAAGATCTCTCCACGATATGATCGTGAATTACCGAGGGAATTCCCCGCTAATCTTCCGACCGCCGGGCGCAGCCGCGCCCGGCGGTTTTCGCGATCCGCGAGAGGGATTCCCGTGTGCTACGACCCGGACGCCGCCCCGCCCGCCTTCTCCCCCGCCCGCCGGCCCCTGGCCGAGGCCGCACCACTCACCCTGACCTCGGCGGACGGCACCGAATTCGGCGCCTTCCTGGCCCGCCCCGACGTCGCCACCGGGGTCGGCGTCCTCGTCCTGCCGGACAACAAGGGCCTTTCCCCGTTCTACCGGCAGGTCGCCGCCCGGCTCGCCGAACAGGGCCATCCGGCACTCGTCCCGGACTATTACGGCCGGACCGCGGGCGCCGCCCCCGGAAACCGGCCGCCGGAATTCGGCGAGCTGCCGAACCTGCTCCCCCACCTGCTCGCGCTCACCCCGGAGGGGCTGGACGCCGACCTCACGGCCGCGCTGGACCGGCTGCGCGCCGCCGGAGCGGCCGAGGTGGTCGCGCTCGGCTTCTGCTTCGGCGGCCGCCAGGCCTTCCGCGCCGCCGCGCCCCGCTTCGGCCTGTCCGGCGCGGTCGGCTACTACGGCTACCCCGACGCCATCAACGGCGCCCCGGGGCCGACCCAGCTCGCGGCCGGCCTCACCGCCCCGGTCCTCGCCTTCTGGGGCGGCGCCGACGAGCACATCCCGCCCGCCGCCGTCGACGCCTTCGACGCGGCACTCACCGGGGCCGGCTGCCCGCACGAGTTCGTCACCTATCCGGGCGCACCGCACAACTTCTTCGAACTCTCCGCGACCGAACACTCCGGCGCGGCCCGGGACTCCTGGCACCGCCTGCTGGCCTTCCTCGCCGGGCCGCGCTGACCCACCCACCGACCGCCGGGCCCGCCCACCGGGCGGCTCCCGGCCCCGGTTAGGCTCGGGCGGGTGTCCGAGCCCGATGCCGCCCCCGCACCCCCCGCACCCCCCGCCGCGCCGCGTTCGCCCTGGTGGCGACCGGCGCTGCTGCTCGTGCTGCTCGGCACGGCGGCCGGGTCGCTGCTGCTGTGGAACCCGACCGAGCTGCTGTCCGGCGGGCTCGCGGACCGGCTGCCCGGGTACTGGTTCGGGCCGCTGTTCGCCCTGGTCTACGCGGTGGGGACGCTCGCCTTCGTGCCCCGGCCGGCGCTGAACGCGGCGGCCGGGCTGCTGCTCGGCGTCCAGCAGGGCGTCGCGCTGGCGGTGCTCGGCACCACGCTGGGCGCCGCCTTGGCCTTCGGGCTCGGCCGGGGGCTCGGCCGGGACGCGCTGCGCCCGTACCTGCGCGGGAAGGTGCTCGGCGCCCTGGACCGGCGGTTCACCGAGCAGGGGTTCCGCAGCGTGCTGGTGCTGCGACTGCTGCCCGGCATGCCGTTCCAGGCGGTCAACTACGGCGCCGCCTTCTCCGGCACCCGCGCCCTGCCCTTCGTCCTCGCCACCGCGATCGGCGCGGTGCCGACCACGGCCGTGTACGTGACGGCGGCGGCCAGCTCGGGCCGGCCCGGGTCGGCGGCGTTCCTGCTGTCGGCGGGCCTGATCGCGCTGCTGGGGCTGGGCAGCGCGGCCGGGCTCTGGCGGGCGGCCCGGGCCCGCCGCCGGGCGACGGCGGCCTGAGCACCCCCGCCCCCGCCGACACCGCCGTCCCGCCGCCCCGCCGTCCCGCCGCCCCGCCGGGCAACAATTCGTTCGCTCCGGTGCGGCGCCGGGCGCCAGGATGGCCCGCATGACCGAACAGAACCCGCGGGTGAGCCCGCCGATGGCCGTCGACGAGACGGCCACCCTCACCGCCTTCCTCGACTTCCACCGCAGCACCCTGGCCCGCAAGTGCGAGGGGCTGACCGACGACCAGCTGCGCCTGCGCTCCGTGCCGCCGTCCGCCCTCTCGCTGCTCGGCCTGGTCCGGCACATGGCCGAGGTGGAGCGGTTCTGGTTCCGGAGCATCCTGCTCGGCACGGAGTTCACCACCGGCCTCTACTCGACCGAGGCCGAGCCGGACGGCGACTTCGACCAGGTCGACACCGCGGACGTCGCGGCCGACTTCGCCACCTGGCGCGCCGAGATCGACGCCGCCCGCCGCGCGGCGGCCGGCCTGCCGCTCGACACCGTCGGCAAGCGGCTGCGCCACGGCCGGGAGGTGACGCTCCGCTGGATCCTCGCCCACATGGTCGAGGAGTACGCGCGACACAACGGCCACGCCGATCTGCTGCGCGAAGCGGTGGACGGTTCGACCGGCGAGTGAACCCGCGAGTGCACCCTCGGGTGAAATCGTTTCCGCATTGTTGACAGAAGGTCAATTAAGCGGTGACCGTGACCGATATGGTCTACGCGCGCAACCGTACGATGCCGCACCGCGTCTGCTCTCTTTGCCCGGGTCCGCCCGGGTTTCCGGCGCGGCACGACTCGTACGGGGGTCGCGAGCGGGCACGGGACCGGTGAACAGTGCGATACTCGGACAGTTCCGACGAGTGGATGACGTGTCAAAAAGGGCACGCGACCCCGGGGGACCAGGACGGGACGAGGCAGGGAGGCGCGGCATGGGAGCACTTCGCGACGAGCACCACAACGGGTGGCTGATGCCCTCGGGGAACTACCCGGCCGCGGTGTACGACGACGAGTGGGTGGACCAGGAGACGGCGCCGTCCGTCCCCGCGCCCGCGAAGATCGTCTCCCTGCGGCCCACGGGCTTCGAGGCGGCCCGCACGGTCGGTGAGCACATCCGGGCGAGCATCCCGGTGGTCATGGACCTGACCGAGATGGCGGAGCCCGAGGCCAAGCGCATGGTCGACTTCGCCTCCGGGCTGATCTTCGGCACCCGGGGCGGCATCGAGCGGATCGCCCGCCGGGTCTTCCTGCTCACCCCGGCCGAGGTCGAGGTCACGGTGATCGACCGGCCGCTCGACGAGACCGGCTTCTACAACCAGAGCTGAGCCGCGGCGCCGAGGGCGCCACGGCAGCCCCGACCGGGGACGGTACCCACCGTCCCCGGTTTTTTGCTGCCCGGACACCCGCAGCTCCGCAGGACATATGAGACGCCGGATTTAATTCTGAGACATCCACGTCTCACATGAACTAGACTCGATTCATGGCCACCGATCGCGACACCGTCCTCGAAGCCGCCGTCGGCGTGCTCTCCCGCCGCCCGACCGCCCACCTGGACGAGATCGCGCGCGCCGCCGGCATCAGCCGCGCCACCCTGCACCGGCTCTTCCCGGGGCGCGAGGCGCTGATCCGCGAGGTCGGCCTGCTCGGCCTGCGCCGGTTCGCCGCCGCGCTGGACACCGCCGGGGTCGAGGAGGGCGACGCCGAGGCCGCGCTGCGCCGCCTGGTGCACGCCTCGGTCCCGGACGCCATGCTCTGCGCCTTCCTGGCCGGCGAGAACCAGCTCTACGAGAACGACGACATCAACGACCTCTGGGAGCTCCAGATCGCCCGGCTGCACGCGCTCTTCCTGCGCGGCCAGCAGCAGGGCGTGTTCCGCATCGAGCTCAGCGCCGCCTGGCTGAGCGAGGCCTTCTTCGACCTGGTCGCCGGCGTCGGCTGGTCCATCCAGGACGGCCGGCTCGCCCCGCGCGACGCCGCCTTCTCGCTGACCGAGCTCTTCCTCGGGGGCGCGCTGCGCAGGCCGAGCGCCCCCTCCCCCGCCCCCACCACCCACAGCACCTCGGACCGCAGCACCTCTGACTGCAGACCGGACACCGATACGCCATGAGTTCCCTGACCGCCCGCCAGCGCTGGACCGGCCTCGCCGTCCTCGTCCTGGCCGTCACCGTGGTCGCGCTGGACGCGACCGTCCTCTCCCTCGCCATCCCGTCGATCAGCGAGACGCTGCGCCCCAGCGGCACCCAGCTGCTCTGGATCGGCGACTCCTACTCCTTCGTCCTGGCCGGCCTGCTGGTCAGCATGGGCGCGCTGAGCGACCGGATCGGCCGCAAGCGGCTGCTGCTGGCCGGTTCCGCCGCCTTCGGCGCGGCCTCGCTGCTGGCCGCCTACGCGCCGAGCGCGGGCTGGCTGATCCTGGCCCGCGCGCTGCTCGGCGTCGCCGGGGCGACGATCATGCCGTCCACCCTGTCGCTGATCCGCGGTCTCTTCCCGGACGACCGGGAGCGGGCCACCGCGATCGGCATCTGGGGCGCGGCCGCCACCGCCGGCGCCGCGCTCGGACCGGTGGTCGGCGGGGTGCTGCTGGAGCACTTCTGGTGGGGCTCGGTCTTCCTGCTGAACATCCCGGTGCTGCTCCTGCTGCTGGGCCTCGGCGCCTGGCTGCTGCCGGAGTCCAGGGACCCGAAGCCGGGCCGCTGGGACGTGCTGAGCGTGGTCCTGTCGATGGCCGGGGTGATCGGCGTGGTGTACGCGATCAAGGAGGCGGCCGCGCACGGTGTGGGCCGCTGGGACGTACCGGTCGCCTTCGTGCTCGGCGCCACCGCGCTGACCGTCTTCGTCCGCCGCCAGCTGCGGCTGGAGACCCCGTTGCTCGACGTCCGGCTGTTCCGCGACCGGCGGTTCACGGCGGCGGTGTCGGCCTCGCTGATCTCCCTGGTCGGCCTCTCCGGCGTGATCTTCGTGGTCTCGCAGTACCTGCAGCTGGTCCGCGGCTACCAGCCGCTGCAGGCGGGCCTGGCCGAGCTGCCGGCCTTCGCGGGCTCGGTGGTCGGCGGCCTGCTGACCGCCCGGGTGGCCCGGCGCTTCGGCGCCCGCACGGCGCTGACGGCCTGTCTGCTGGCGATGGGTCTGGGCGTCGGCGCGCTCGGCTGGCTGGAGCAGGACACCACCTACCTGCTGCTGGCCGCCTCCTTCCTGCTGGTCGGGACGGCCGAGGGCGTGGTCTACACGCTCGGCGCCGACCTGGTGCTGGGCGCCGCGCCCGCCGACAAGGCCGGGGCCGCCTCCGCGGTCTCCGAGACGGCGTACGAGCTGGGCACCGCGCTCGGCATCGCCCTGGTCGGCTCGGTGGTCGGCTCGATCTACGCGAACGGCCTGGCCGTCCCGGCCGGGACGGACCCGGCGGCCGCGGCGCGGGCCGGCGAGTCGCTGGGCTCGGCGGTCGAGACGGCGCAGGGCCTGCCGCCGGAGCTGGCGCAGCCGCTGCTGGCGAGCGCGAAGCAGGTCTTCGTCGGCGGCATGAACAGCGCCGGACTGCTCGCCGCCGCGTTGCTGGTCGGCGCGTCCGTGATGGCCTGGCGCCTGCTGCGCGGGCTCTCCGCCCCGACGGGAGCGACCGGCCCGGTCGGGTCGGCCGCCGCTGCCGCCACCGACGCCGCCGACACCGACGCCCCCGACGTCGCCGACACCGGCGCAGCCGCCGGGGCCCCGGTCGGCTCCGCGGAGCAGATCCGGGTGTGACCCCGCCGGACGTCCGGGAGGAACGGCCGTTCTCCTGACGAGAACGGCCGTTCCCATGTCACCGGACGGCCGCTACTGCGCCCCGAACGGCAGCTCCAGCTCGGCCCAGACCACCTTGCCGTCCCGGGTGAGCCGACTGCCCCAGCGCTGGGCCAGCTCGTTGACCAGGAACATCCCGCGCCCGCCCTCGTCCTGCTCGGCGAAAGGGCGCAGCTGCGGGGTCTGGCCGCCGGCGTCGGAGACCTCCAGGGTGAGCACCCGGTCGCGGAACAACCGCAGCCGGCGCGGGGCGTCGGCGTGCAGCAGGGCGTTCGTGACCAGCTCGCTGACCAGCAGTTCGGCGTAGTCGGTGAGCCCGGACAGCCCCCAGGCCTCCAGGGTGGCGCGGGTGAAGCGGCGGGCCCTGCCGGGCAGCCGGCCGCCGCCGCTGAGCGGGAGGGTGGCGATCCGGTCGGCGGGCAGCGGCAGCACCCGCGCCATGATCATCGCGATGTCGTCCTCGGTGCCGTCGGTGACCAGCGCCCCGAGGACGGCGTCGCAGCTCTCCTCCAGGGTCCGGCCGGGCCCGGAGAGCGTGCGGGCCAGCAGGTCGATCCCGATGTCCAGGTCCTGGCCGCGCCGCTCGACCAGGCCGTCGGTGTAGAGCGCGACCATGCCGCCCTCGGGGATGTCGAACTCGATCGACTCGAAGGCCACCCCGCCGACGCCCAGCGGCACCCCGGGCGGCACCTCGACCAGCTCGGCCGTGCCGTCGGGGGCGACCAGCACCGGCGGCAGGTGCCCGGCCGACGCGACCTGGACGGTGCGCTCCAGCGGGTCGTAGACCGCGCAGATGCAGGTCGCGAACTGGCCCTCGCCGATGCCGGAGGCGGTCTCGTCCAGTCGGGTGAGCACCTGCTCCGGCGGCATGTCGAGGGTGGCGAGGGTCCGGGCCACGGTGCGCAGCTGGCCCATCGTGGCGGCGGCCCGGATGCCGTGGCCCATCACGTCGCCGACCACCAGGGCGACCCGCCCGCAGGACAGCGGCACCACGTCGAACCAGTCGCCGCCGACCTCGCTGACCACGCTGCTGGGCAGGTAGCGGTAGGCGATCTCCAGGCCGAGGGTGCGGTGCACCTCCTGCGGCAGCAGGCTGCGCTGCAGGGTGAGCGCGGTCTCCCGCTCGCGCCGGTAGAGCCGGGCGTTGTCGAGGGCCAGCGCGGTCCGGGCGACCAGTTCCTCGGCGAGGGCGACGTCGGCCGCGGTGAAGGGCTCGGGGTTGCGCATCCGGATGAACTCGGAGCCGCCGAGCACCATGCCCCGGGCGGTGATCGGCACCATCAGGTACGAGTGGATGCCCGCCGCCATCCCGGGGGCCACCCGGTCGTCGCTGGAGACCAGTCCGCGCAGCACCTCCTCGTCCACGCTGGCCCGCAGCAGCGGCTTCCCGCTGCGCAGGCACTGGGTGTAGCTGCGGTCGGGGGCGTACTCGGAGGTCTCGCCGACGACGTCGACGGCGTGTGCGAGGCCGGTCTCGTAGGACTCCCCGACGGCGACGGCGCGCAGGGTGACGGTCCGGTCGGAGCGGATCGGGGTGGGTTCGGCTCCGCGTAGCACCGGCTCCAGGAGGTCGACGGTGGCGAAGTCGGCGAACCGGGGGACGACGGCCTCGATCAGTTCCTCGGCGGTGCGCTGGAGGTCGAGGGTGGTGCCGATCCGCGCGGTGGCCTCGGCGATGGTGGCGAGCCGTTCCTGGGCCCGGGCGGCGCGGGCCTCGGCCTGGAAGCGCTCGGTGACGTCGATGATCGACGAACAGACGCCGAAGACCCGGCCGGTGGAGTCCTCCAGCCGGAAGTAGGAGGCGGACCAGGCGCGGTCCCGCTTGGGGTCGCCGGGGACCCGGCCGTGCGAGCGGGCGTCCACCACGGGCTTGCCGGTCCGGAGCACCAGCCGCATGATCTGCTCGATCTCGGCGCTGTTGATGCCGGGCAGGACGGCGGATATCCGGCGGCCGAGGTGGGCGGCGACCGGGACGCCGTTCATCCGGGCGAGTGCCTCGTTGAGCCGGACGTAGCGCAGGTCGGTGTCGTAGACGGCCATGCCGATCGGGGAGCGGCCGAAGATGCCGTCCAGCACCGCGAGGTCGGCCTCGACGGCGTGCAGGGCGCGGGTGTCGGAGGCGGTGGCGAGCAGCAGCAGGGTGCCCGCCGGTCCGGCGATCGGGTAGGTGCGGAACTCCAGGTCGACCTTGTGGCCGTCGCGGTGGCGGACCGGGAAGACGCCGGACCAGCCGGTGCCGCCCATGATCCGTTCGAACAGGTCCAGCACCTCGGCGCGGTCGCTGTCGTCGGTGAGCAGCTGGGCGGCGTAGCTGCCGACGGCCTCCTCGGAGGTGTAGCCGAGCAGGGCCTCGGCGTCCTCGCTCCAGTGCAGGATCAGGCCGTCGTCCTGGAGGAGGGCCGTCGCGAGCGGGACGAGCCGGTGGCCTTCGGGACGTTCCCCCGCCGGACGTACCGAGGTGCCGCCCGGTGCCTGGCCGGCGGCGTCGGTCGCGTCCCACTCGTGTCCGTCCATGATCAGGCAGCACCCCGGTTCGGCTCGTGCCCGGCCGGGTGGGCGGCTTCGCGGTCCGTGCCGGCCGGGGTTCTTCTCCAGACTGCACGGACATCGGCCGCCCGGCGACCCCTTGGTCAGGAGTTGTCCGGCCGCTCCGGGTGTACGGGCGTCATGGGCGTACCGGGCGCAGCGTACTCTCCAGAACGCCCGCCCACTGCAGGATCACTCCGGACCGGCGCAGGCTGTCGTCGGTGAGCAGGTTGGCCAGGCCGAGTCCGCGGGCGAGGTCCAGCGTGGCCTGGACCGATTCGCGCACCCCGGGGCGGCTCTCGTCGGCGTCCAGGAACTCCACCGCGGCCCGGTGGGCCTCCCGGCCGACGTGTCCCTCCAGGGCGATGATCCGCTCGCGCAGCGCCTCCTCGGTGGCGGCGGCGGTCCACAGGTGCAGGGCGGCGCGGAACAGCGGGCCGGTGTAGAGGCGGACGATCATGTCGACCACGGCGCGGGTGCGGTCGGGGCCGGCGGCCGGCAGCTCGTCCGCGTGGGCGCGGACGGCGGCCAGCCGCTCGGCGGTGACGTGCTCGACGGCCGCGGTGAAGAGGTCCTCGCGGGTCGGGAAGTGGTGCTGGGCGGCGCCCCGGGAGACCCCGGCGCGCTCGGCGACGACGGTGACGGTGGAGCCGTTCCAGCCGAGTTCGGCCAGGCAGTCCACGGCCGCCGCGAGCAGCCGGGCCCTGGTCGCGCGGCTGCGGTCCTGCCGGGGGGTGCGGGCGGCGGCGTGGCTGGGCATGGCGGCGGGCGGCTCCTGTTCCGGTGGGGGCGCGGCGGGTCGATCCTCACAGACGGGCGCCGGTGCGCGCCGGTCGGGGTCCGGGTCGACGGCGGCGCGCCCGGTCGGTGGACGGCGGTGCACCCGTCCGACGGCCGTCGGCCCGGTCGGCGACCGGCGCGCCCGCCCGGTGGTCGCCCGTTCAGTCCACGGCCGCGCGTGCGGCCTCGCGGGCGCGCAGTTCGCGGCGGAGGATCTTGCCGGCCGCGGACTTGGGGACGGCGTCCACGAACTCCACCGCCCGGACCTTCTTGTACGGGGCGACCTGCCCGGCGACGTACCCGGTGACCTCCTCGGCGGTCAGTCCGCTGCCGGGGGCGCGGACCACGAAGGCCTTGGGACACTCGGTGCCGTCGGCGTCCGTGACGCCGATCACGGCGGCGTCGGCGATCTGCGGGTGGCCGAGCAGCACGGCCTCCAGCTCGGCGGGGGCGACCTGGTAGCCCTTGTACTTGATCAGTTCCTTGACCCGGTCGACGATGTGCAGGTAGCCGCGCTCGTCCACGTAGCCGACGTCGCCGGTGTGCAGCCAGCCCTCGGCGTCGATCACCGCGGCGGTCTCGGCGGGGCGGCCGAGGTAGCCCTTCATCACCTGGGGGCCGCGGATCAGCAGCTCGCCGCGCTCCCCCGCGCCGAGGTCCCCGTCGGAGCCGTCCAGCGCGGAGACCCGCAGTTCGGTGGAGGGGACCATCCGGCCGACCGAGCCGCGGGAGGGCTCGTCCTCCCGGGGCGAGACGACGTGGGTGACCGGGGAGAGTTCGGTCATGCCGTAGCCCTGGAGCAGGTGCGACAGGCCCAGGCGCCGGGCGCAGGCGTCGGCGAGCTCGTGGTCCAGCGGGGCGGCGGCGCACAGCAGGTAGTCGACGGAGGAGAGGTCGAACCGCTCCACGGCCGGGTGCTTGGCCAGGGCGAGGGCGATCGGCGGCGCCACCACCAGGGCCTGCACCCGGTGCTCCTCGACGGCGCGGCAGAACTGCTCCAGGTCGAAGCGGGGCAGCACGACCACGGTGGCGCCGCAGCGCAGCGGCTGGTTGAGCAGCGCCGCGAGGCCGTAGATGTGGAAGAACGGCAGGACGGCGAGCACCCGCTCGCCCTCGGCCGGGCGGTAGAGGGCGTCGCACTGGGCGAGGTTGGTGGCGATCGAGCGGTGGGTGAGCATGACGCCCTTGGGCAGGCCGGTGGTGCCGCTGGAGTACGGCAGCACGGCGAGGTCCTCGCCCGGGTCGATGGCGACCTCGGGCGCGGGGCCGGAGGTCGCCAGCAGGTCGGCGAGCGAGCGGTGGCCGTCGGCGCCGTCCAGGACGAGGATCTCGGTGAGCGGGTGGCCCTGCTCGGCGAGCAGGTCGGCGGCGGTCCGGGCGGTGGGCAGGAACGGAGAGACGGTGAGCAGCCGGCGGGCGCCGCTGTCGCGCAGCTGGCCGGCCAGTTCGGTGGGGGTGGCCAGCGAGGAGATGGTGGTCACGGTGGCGCCGGCCCGGGTCGCGCCGTAGAAGGCCATCGGGTAGGCGATCGAGTTGGGGCTGAAGAGGGCCAGCACGTCGCCCCGGCGCACCCCTGACCCGGCCAGTCCGGCGGCGACCCGCTCGACGGCGGCGGCGAGCTGCGCGTAGCTGACGCGCTCCCCGGTGAGGCCGTCGATCAGGGCCGGCCGGTCGCCGTACCGGGCCGCGGCGCCGAGGACCGCGTCGTGGATCGGCAGGTCGACCAGGGGGACGTCCGGGAACTCGCTTCGGAACACCAAGGTGTGCCTCCAGTAAGGAAGTTGACGCGGCAACAAAATGTCTGCGCGGGTGTGTTCAGGAGCATACGGACAGTCAGGGGGGAGGCTGGGCCATTGTGGGGAACCGGGGCCGGAGCTCGAGGGCACAGTTGCTCCCGGGGGGCGGCCGGCTGCCCCAACCGGCCGGCCGCCCCCGGCGCGGTGGCTCAGTACGACTTCGGCAGGCCGAGGGTGTGCTGGGCGACGTAGTTGAGCACCATCTCGCGGCTGACCGGCGCGACCCGGCCGACCCGGGTGGCCGCCAGCAGCGCGCCCAGCCCGTACTCCTGGGTCAGGCCGTTGCCGCCGAGGGTCTGCACCGCCTGGTCGACGGTCCGGGCGGCCGCCTCCCCGGCGGCGTACTTGGCCATGTTGGCGGCCTCCCCTGCGGCGAGGTCCTCGCCCGCGTCGTAGAGCAGCCCGGCCTTCTGGGTCATCAGCCGGGCCAGCTCGATCTCCACCGCGCACTGGGCCAGCGGGTGGGCCAGGCCCTGGTGGGCGCCGATCGGGGTGGACCAGACGGTGCGGGTCTTCGCGTACTCGACCGCCTTGCCGAGGGCCTGGCGGGCCAGGCCGAGCGAGAACGCGGCGGTCAGGATCCGCTCGGGGTTGAGCCCGGCGAACAGTTGGAGCAGGCCCGCGTTCTCGTCGCCGACCAGGGCGTCGGCGGGCAGCCGGACGTCGTCCAGGAAGACCTGGAACTGCTTCTCGGGGGCGACGAGTTCCATCGGGATCGCCCGGTACTCGAAGCCGGGGGTCTCGCGCGGGACGACGAACAGGCAGGGCTTGAGCGTGCCGGTGCGCGCGTCCTCGGTGCGGGCCACGAACAGCACGGCGTCGCAGTGGTCGATGCCGGAGACGAACACCTTGCGGCCGGTGAGCAGCCAGTCCGCGCCGTCGCGGCGGGCGACGGTGGAGATCCGGTGCGAGTTGGAGCCGGCGTCCGGCTCGGTGATGCCGAAGGCCATCCGGCGGCTGCCGTCGGCCAGGCCCGGCAGCCAGTGCCGCTTCTGCTCCTCGGTGCCGAAGCGGGCTATCACCGTGCCGCAGATCGCCGGGGAGACGATGAGCAGCAGCAACGGGCAGCCGGCGGTGCCGAGTTCCTCCAGGACGATGGCGAGGTCGGTGATGCCGCCGCCTCCGCCGCCGTGCTCGGCGGGCAGGTTGACACCGAGGTAGCCGGCTTTGCCGGCCTCCGCCCACAGTTCGTCGGCGGGTTCGCCGGCCCGGGCCTTGGCGAGGTAGTAGGCGGAGCCGTAGCGGCGGCCGAGGTCGCCGACGGCCTGGCGCAGGGCCCGGCGTTCGGGGGTTTCCAGGAGTTGACTGCCGATGGCGGACATGCGGTGGGTCCTTCCTCAGGCCTCTTGGGGGGACGTGACGGGGGCCGTGACGGCGGCCGTGACGGCGGCCTGGACAGGGGCCGTGACGGCGGCCTTGACGACGGCCAGCAGGGTGCCGAGTTCGACCTGCCGGCCCGGGGTGGCGCACAGTTCGACCAGGACACCGTCGGCGGGGGCGGTGACGCGGTGCTCCATCTTCATCGCCTCCAGCACGAGCAGCGGCTGCCCGGCCGTGACGGTGTCCCCGACGGCGGCGGTGGTGCGCACCACGGTGCCGGGCATCGGGGCGAGCAGGGCGCCGGGGTCGGTGCGGACGGTGGGGTCGGGGAAGCGCGGGAGGGCGGTGAGCGCGGTGCCGCCGGCGGGGGTGTCGACGTACACCCGGTCGCCGTGGCGGGCGACCAGGTAGCTGCGCCGCAGCTCTCCCTCGCGCAGCACGACCCGCTCGGCGGTGGCCTCGACCAGCTCGACGTCCGGGTGGCCCTCGGCCCGCAGGCCGGCCCGGGTGAGGCGGTAGCGGACCTCGAACTCGGCGCCGTCCTCGGCCCGGTAGCGCTTGAGCTGCGGCTGGGAGGGCAGGTTGCGCCAGCCGGAGGGGAGCGCGGTGCGCCGGGCGGCGGCGTCGGCGAGGGCGGCGGCCAGGGCGGCGCGCTCGGCGCCCTCGGTGTCCGGGGCGGTCAGCTCGGCGCCGTGCTCGGCCAGGAATCCGGTGTGCAGGCGCCCGGCCAGGAACGCCGGGTGGCGCAGCGCACGGACCAGCGACTCCCGGTTGGTGGCGGGCCCGTGGATCCGGGCCCGGGCCAGCGCGTCGGCCAGCCGGCGGGCGGCGGCCGCGCGGGTCGGCGCCCAGGCGATCACCTTGGCGAGCATCGCGTCGTAGTGCGGGGTGACCTCGCTGCCGGACTCGACGCCGGAGTCCAGTCGTACGCCGGAGTCCGGGTGCGCGGCGGAGCCCGGCCGCGGCCCCTGGCCGGTGAACTCCTGGTGCGGCACGGTGAGTTCGAGCCGGTGCAGGGTGCCGGTGGCGGGCCGCCAGTCCTCGGCCGGGTCCTCCGCGTACAGCCGGGCCTCGATCGCGTGGCCGCGGGTGACGGGGGGCTCCGGCGGCAGCTCCGCCCCTTCGGCGACGGCGAGCTGGAGGGCCACCAGGTCCAGCCCGGTGACCGCCTCGGTGACCGGGTGCTCGACCTGCAGCCGAGTGTTCATCTCCAGGAACCAGAACCGGCCGTCCTCGGCGAGCAGGAACTCGGCGGTCCCGGCGCCGACGTAGCCGATCGCCCGGGCGGCGTCCACCGCGGCCGCGTGCAGGTCGGCCCGGACGTCCGCCGGCAGGCCGGGGGCGGGGGCCTCCTCGATCACCTTCTGGTGCCGCCGCTGCAACGAGCAGTCGCGGTCGCCGACCGCCCGGACCGTGCCGTGCGCGTCGGCCAGCAGCTGGACCTCGACGTGCCGCCCGGCGGGCAGGTAGCGCTCGCAGAACACCTCGTCCGAGCCGAAGGCCTTGGCCGCCTCCGCCCGGGCGGCCGCCAGCTCGCCGGGCAGGTCCGCGAGGCTGCGCACCACCCGCATGCCCCGGCCGCCACCGCCGGCCGCGGCCTTGACCAGGACCGGCAGATCGGCCTCGGTCGGTTCGGCGAGCGCGCCCAGGACGGGCACCCCGGCCTCGGCCATCAGCCGTTTGGCGGCCGTCTTGGAGCCCATCGCGGCGATCGCGGCCGGCGGCGGGCCGACCCAGACCAGGCCCGCGTCCAGCACGGCTCGGGCGAACCCGGCGTTCTCGGACAGGAATCCGTAGCCGGGGTGGACGGCGTCGGCCCCGGCCGCGAGCGCCGCGCGGACGATCAGGTCGGCCCGCAGGTAGGTGTCGGCGGGCGCGGCGCCGGGCAGCCGGACGGCCGTGTCGGCCTCGCGCACGTGCGGGGCGTCGGCGTCCGGGTCGGAGTGGACGGCGATGGTCGCGATGCCGAGCTCCCGGCAGGTGCGGAAGACCCGGCGGGCGATCTCGCCCCGGTTGGCGACCAGCAGGTTGCCGATCGATGTCCTGGAAGTCATTCGTGGCTCCGTCACAGGGGCTGGCTCACATTCGGAAGACGCCGTAGCCGCGCGCGCCCTCGACCGGCGCGTTGTGGATCGCGGACAGGCACAGGCCGAGCACCGTCCGGGTGTCGCGCGGGTCGATCACGCCGTCGTCGTAGAGGCGGCCGGACAGGAACACCGGCAGCGACTCGGCCTCGATCTGCTGCTCGACCATCGCCCGGATCGCCGCGTCCGCGTCCTCGTCGTACGGTCGGCCCTTCGCCGCCGCCGACTGCCGGGCGACGATCGAGAGCACCCCGGCGAGCTGTTGCGGGCCCATCACCGCGGACTTGGCGCTCGGCCAGGAGAACAGGAAGCGCGGCTCGTACGCCCGGCCGCACATGCCGTAGTGGCCGGCGCCGTAGGAGGCGCCCAGCAGGACGGACAGGTGCGGGACGGTGGAGTTGGCGACGGCGTTGATCATCATCGCGCCGTGCTTGATGATGCCGCCCTGCTCGTAGTCCTTGCCGACCATGTAGCCGGTGGTGTTGTGCAGGAACAGCAACGGGGTGTTCCGCTGGTTCGCCAACTGGATGAACTGGGCGGCCTTCTGGGACTCGGCGCTGAACAGCACGCCCTGGGTGTTGGCCAGGATGCCGACCGGGTAGCCGTGCAGCCGGGCCCAGCCGGTGGCCAGGCTGGTGCCGTAGAGCGGTTTGAACTCGTCGAAGTCGGAGCCGTCGACCAGCCGGGCGATCACCTCGCGCGGGTCGAAGGGCACCTTGAGGTCGCCGGGGACGATGCCCAGCAGTTCCTCCTCGTCGAACCTCGGCGGCTCGGCGCGCGGGTCGGGGTCCGGGCCGGGCTTGCGGTGGTCGAGCCGGGCGACGATCCGGCGGGCCAGCCGCAGCGCGTCCGCCTCGTCGGCGGCGACGTGGTCGGCCAGGCCGGAGGTGCGGGCGTGCATCTCGGCGCCGCCCAGCGACTCGTCGTCGGCCTCCTCACCGGTGGCCATCCTGACCAGCGGCGGGCCGCCGAGGAACACCTTGGCCCGCTCCTTGACCAGCACGGTGTGGTCGGACATGCCGGGGACGTAGGCGCCGCCGGCCGTGGAGTTGCCGAACACCACGGCCACGGTGGGGATCCCGGCGGCGGACAGCCGGGTGAGGTCGCGGAACAGGGCGCCGCCGGGGATGAAGATCTCCTTCTGGCTGGGCAGGTCCGCGCCGCCGGACTCGACCAGGTTCACCAGCGGGAGGCGGTTGTGCAGCGCGATCTCGTTGGCGCGCAGGGCCTTGCGCAGCGTCCAGGGGTTGCTGGCGCCGCCGCGCACGGTGGGGTCGTTGGCGGTGATCACGCACTCGACGCCCTCGATCACGCCGATGCCGGTGACCAGCGCGGCACCGACCGGGTAGTCGCTGCCCCAGGCGGCCAGCGGGGACAGCTCCAGGAACGGCGAGTCCGGGTCGATCAGCAGCTCGATCCGCTCGCGGGCCGGCAGCTTGCCGCGCTCGCGGTGGCGCTCCAGGTACCGGGGGCCGCCGCCGGCCAGTGCCTTGGCGTGCTCGGCGTCCAGGTCGGCGAGCTTGGCCAGCATCGCCGCGCGGTGCTCGGCGTACTCGGGCCCGGCCGGGTCGACGCGGGTGGGCAGGACGGTCACAGCGGCGTCTCCGGGCTGTCGGGGAGCGGATCCGGGGTCGGGGGCACGGTCGGGGGCACGGTCAGGGGTGTGGTCAGGGGTGTGGTCAGGAGCGCGATCGGCACGTCGAGCCGGCGGGAGCGCAGCCACTCGCCGAGGGCCTTGGCCTGCGGGTCGAAGCGGTGCCGGGCGGCGACACCCTCGCCGAGCAGGCCGGTGAGGACGAAGTTGACCGCGCGCAGGTTCGGCAGGAGGTGCCGGGTGACGGTCAACTCCGCAGTTTCCGGCAGGAGTTCGCGCAGCCGCTCGACCGTGAGGGTGTGCGCGAGCCAGCGCCAGCCGTCCTCGGTGCGGGCCCAGACGCCGAGGTTGGCGTCGCCGCCCTTGTCGCCGCTGCGGGCACCGGCCACCAGCCCGAGCGGAGCCCGGCGGGTCGGCCCGGGCGGCAGCGGCGCCGGCAACCGCTGCTCGACGTCACCGACCCCGCCGGTGAGCGGCGCGGGCGGGACGGCGATCCGACGACCGTCCGCCAGCACGGCGGTGTGCTCGACCACCTTGGCGTCGACGTACGCGGCGGTGAACACCCCGTACGGCGCACCCGGCCCGGGTGGGGCGGTGAGGTGGAAACCGGGATAGCCGGCCAAACCCGACTCGACCGCGGCCTTGCCGAGTTCACGCCCGACCTTGGCCGGGTCCGGGTCGCGGGCGGTCAGCCGCAGCAGCGCGGAGGCGGCCTCCTCGGTCGGGGCGTCCGGGTGGTCGGTCCGGGCGAGCGTCCAGCGCAGCTCGGCGGGGCGGGCCGCGGGCGGCAGCGCCTCGGCGAACTGCCTGCGCACCAGCTCGGCCTTGGCCTCGATGTCCAGGCCGGTGAGGACGAACACCACCTCGTTGTGGTGGCCGCCGAGCGCGTTGAGGCCCACCTTCAGCGTGGCCGGCGGGGCCTCGCCCCGGACCCCGTCGATCCGGACCCGGTCCGGGCCCTCCTCCCGGAGCCGGACGGTGTCCAGCCGGGCGGTCACGTCCGGGCCGAGGTAGTGCGATCCGCCGGTCTCGTACAGGAGTTGGGCGGTGACGGTACCGACGGTGACGGCACCGCCGGTACCCGGGTGCTTGGTGACCACGCTGGAGCCGTCGGCGTGCAGTTCGGCGATCGGGAAGCCGGGGCGGGTCACGTCGTGCTCGCGGAAGAACGCGTAGTTGCCGCCGGTCGCCTGGGCGCCGCACTCCAGCACGTGCCCGGCGACCACCGCCCCGGCCAGCGCGTCCAGCTCCGTCGGCGCCCACCCGAAGTGCGCGATCCCCGGCCCGACGACCAGCGCCGCGTCCGTCACCCGCCCGGTGACCACCACCTCGGCACCCTCCCGCAGACAGGCCGCGATGCCGAACCCGCCGAGATACGCGTTGGCCGCCAACAGCCCGTCCGGTAGGCCGAGTTCGGCCCGCCGCGGCAGCAGGTCGTCCCCCTCGACGTGCGCCACCGCCGCCTCGACACCCACCCTCCGCGCCAGCCCGCGCAGTTCCTCGGCCAACCGCGCCGGGTTGAGGCCACCCGCGTTCACCACGATCTTGACCCCGCGCTCGCGGGCCAGCCCGAGACACTCCTCCATCTGCCCCAGGAAGGTCCGGGCGTACCCGCGCGACGGGTCCTTGATCCGGTCCCGCGCCAGGATGAGCATGGTCAGCTCGGCCAGGTAGTCCCCGGTGAGCACGTCCAGCGGCCCCCCGGTCAGCATCTCCCGCACCGCGGCGAACCGGTCCCCGTAGAACCCCGAGGCATTGCCGATCCGCAGTACCGCACGCTCGCGCACCAATGCGCCTCCCCTGACGGTGAGTTGACGGCGCCCCCACACGAGCGCCGTCGGGCAGCAGCGTGGCACCGCCCGCAGAAAAAAGCAATCATGCCTGCTTGTTTTTCTCCCAGTCGGAGCCCCGAGCAGAGCCCCCGGCTGTTGTGACCGGACCCGCTAGTTGACGATGGGACACGGTAGCTGGCGACGCCTCTGCGCCGACTACACGGAGTGATTGGGCCGCAGCGCGATAGGTGTCACGAAGGCAGGCTTGTTGTCAGAGGGCGGAATGTGAGCTGACGTCCGTTTGGTCGTTGCGGAGGGACCGGTTGCGGCGGGTAGCTATGGTCGTGGCAGGGTGAACAGCCCCGGCTCGGGCTCGGTCAGGATGCCGCGGCCGGTCAGGCGCTTGAGCTTCAGCCGGACGTTGTTGATGTTGGTCGGGGCCAGTTCCAGGTCCATCGCCTCGCACACTCCCCGCGCGCGTAGCGGACCGTCTGTCTCTGCGAACACCGCCATGATCTCCTGGTAGGCCGCCCCGCCCGGAAACCCCGGGGCGGTCGCCGGTGGGGTGGGTGGGGCCGGATCGGGCAGCTCCAGCAGAGTCTTGCGGGTGATCCGTACCTCCTCGGCGGCCTGGCCGAGCTCGTCCAGCATCGCGGTGAGCCGCGTGATCTGCTCGCGGGTCTGCTCGGCCTGCGCGGCGATCTCCCGTTCCCGCTCATCCAGTCGTACCAGCACCGCGCCCAGGGTCAGTTCCCCGCCGGTCATGCGCCACGCCAGGAAGGGGTTGCGCTGCCCGTCAGCCGACGGGTCATCACGTCGCTTATCGCCCAGTACACCCGGGACTCCGCCGAGGCGGGGCGGTGCTCGTAGTCGCGTACCAGTCGCCGGTGCAGCATCAAGATCCCGTTCGTCTGCTCCACCCGCCACCGGATCGGCTGCGGGACGAACCCGGCCTCGGCCGGGTTGCGCTCGACGATCTCGACCTCGATGCCCACCTGCCTGCCGTGGTCCACGACGGCCTTCTTGAACCCCTGGTCCACCAGGGCCTTCGTCACGGTGCCGGCAGTGCCGACGGCGACCTTGTCGAGCAGAGCTATGCCGAAGGCGTTGTCGTGGACCGATGCCGCCAGTACGACAACGGCGATCACCAAGCCCAGCACATCCACGGCAAGTCCCCGCTTGCGGCCCGGCACCTTCTTCGCCGCGTCCCGTCCCGTCGTCTCGGCCGGCACCCCGGCCGCGGCGTGCAGGCTCTGGGTGTCGAGCACCACCAGGCCGGGGTCGGCTAATCGGCCCCTCCCCTCGCGGACCTGCCAGCGCAGTAGATCGTGAATGACCTGGTCAGTGCCGTCGTCGCGCCAGGTGTAGAAGTAGTACTTCACCGCCCCCGCAGGCGGCAGGTCGTGCGGAAGGTATTCCCACTGGCAGCCGGTCCGGGACCGGTAGAGCAGCGCGTTGACGATCTCCCGCGTCTCGTAGCGGCCCTCATGTCCGCTGACGGAGGGATGCTGGGCTTTCCACGCGGTGATCACCGGCTCGACCAGCGCCCAGCGTTCGTCGGACAAGTCGCTCTTGTAGGGCTTGCGGTCACTCACGCAGCCACCTCAGCACGGCACCGCCCTGGCGACCTGCCGTAGACGGCAAGGCCACACGTTCAGGCGACGACAGAACGGACATCACCTCTCATTCCGCCCTCTCACAGAGCACCTCGGCGGTCATCTTCGATCGCTACCTGCAAGTCGTCGAGGCGCCTTCTCGGTCTACGACGTGACCACCCCGCTACGCACGCCGGGGTAGTCCCCCGCTGGAGGGATCTCTTGGCGCGCGCCACCGCGACCTGTGGCCCGGATGCACCCATCATCATCACGTCCGTTGACCGAGTGAGATGATGATCGATGTCCGGCTGGCGGGTGACCGCCGGGCCAAGGAGGGCAAGTGGCTGAAGATGGAACCCGCGCGCTAGTAGACGTCGGCCTGGCTGTGGCTGATCTGCTGCGCCGCAGCATGCCACCCCATTATCACCGCAAGGTGATCCTCCCGTTCGCCCTGCTGCACCGGATGGACTGCCTGCGGCGGCATAAGGCCGCCTTGCCTCTGAAAGCGACGGCCTCAGAGGGGGATACCGGCCCTGCGGCCGACGCCTCAGACACAGCGACGGCAGATGTGGACGGGACCGGCAGTGCACCGGCCACCTCGGGCAGCCTCGGCGGACTGCTTGAGACGGTTAACGAGACAGCATCAGATGCCGAGCTCCTCCTCGCAGAAGCGCTAGAGCGCTTTGTACAGGGCTTCTCTGCTGAGGTTGTAGATGTGCTGCGCTCGTTCGAGTTCGCGCCCACGGTGCGGCGGTTGGCTAGCGAGGGTGTGCTGCGTCAGGTGGTGTCCCGGTTCGTCGAGCTCGATCTGAGGCCTGATGTCGTATCCGACCAGGAGATGGGGCGGGAGTACGAGGAACTGGTCCAGCGTCTTGTCGTCGCGGAGCCGGAGCTATTTGGTGAGCACTCGAGCCCTCAGGACGTGACCGCGCTGGTCGCCAGACTGCTGGTGGGGCCGGATGCGGCGAGGCTCGACCAGCAGGGTCCGGCGATCGCCGTCCACGACCCGTGCTGCGGCACTGGAGGCATGCTCACCGCCGTCGAGGACTCTTTGCGCGGTATAGGAAGTCCCATAGGAATGGCGGTCTTCGGCCAGGAGATCAACCCGGAGAGTCGTGCAATGGCTTGCTCCGCACGCATGATGAGAGGTGCGGATCCGTCAGGCATCCTGTCCGGCGACGTTCTCACGGACGACCGGTACCGAGGCCAGAAGTTCGACTACTTGCTGTCGAACCCGCCGTGGGGCGTCGAATGGCGGCGGGCACAGGACGCGGTGAGGCGCGAGGCGGAGGAGCGGGATGCCGATGGGCGCTTCGGCGCCGGGCTGCCTCGTGTTGCTGATGGTTCCTGGCTGTTTGTGCAGCACATGGTCGCCCACATGCGGCCGCCGGCCGAGGGCGGTGCGCGGGTGGCTCTTCTGTTTCCCGCCCTGTCGCTGAACCGGGGTGGTGTCGGATCGGATGAGTCGAAGCTCCGGCAGTGGCTGTTGAAGAACGATCTACTTGAGGGCGTGGTTGCTCTGCCCACGCATATGTTCGCCAACACCAGTCTCCCCGCGAGTCTCTGGCTGCTCTCCAACCGCAAGCCACCCCTACTGCGAGGCAAGGTCATCGCGTTGGACGGGCGGGGGGACTTCGCGACGCTGCGCGGGCCCCTGGGGCGCAAGCGGCACTATCTGACCGACCAGCACATCGCTCGCCTCGCAGAGCGATACGAAGCCGCATACGGCATCGCGCACGAGAGCCTAGAACCCGACGGCGAGGACAGGGCATTGCTGCTCGATGTCGACTCCTTCGGTTTCCAGGAGGTCACGGTCGACCAGCCCCTGCGACAGCACTTCACCGTGCACCCCGCCACGGTCACCGATGCCGAGACTTGGAAGACGCCGCCGCAATTCGCCGGGATGGACGCCGTGGTGGATGCTCTGGGCGCGTTGAGCGGTAAGACTTCGACCACATGGGCTGCCTTCGAGGGTGCGTTCTCAAAGGCGCTCAAGCATGCCGGTCTGCGGACCGAACTTCCGCCTTCGTTGAGGCGCCGAGTACGTCTCGCCGTGGCCAAATCAGCTCCGGACGGGGAGCTTCAGAAGGATGCGCGGGGGCGCCCGCTGCCGGATCCCGAACTGCGTCACAAGGTGCGAGTGCCCCTGGGCCAGGACGTAAGCGAGTTCATCGAGCGGGAGATAGCGCCCGAGTACCCGAACGTGTTGCGTGACCAGGTCGCCATCGAGGTCGGCTACGCCCTACCCCAGGCACCGTTCCGGGCGGGCGGACCTGGTACGGGCTTCGGACCACTTTCCACGGTGGCACGACGCATAGCGAATGCTTCACCCGGCAGAAGGAACATTGAAGGCTTGCCCCTGCTGAGCGGCAGAGAACTCCAGACGATCATTACGGCGTCGGATCTAACGGAGACTCCCCGGCCGGGGCAGGCCGTGGCCGCCTGCACGGGCGGTGACGTGGTCGGCCTCGCGGGGAACTGGCGCCTACTGCCTCCGGAGTTCGGCGACGCCGTGACCGCTCTGACCGTGCTACGCCCGATCGGCGACGGAGGGCGTGCTCTGTGCGAGTGGATGCGGACCCGGGCCAGCGAAGAGGACGGCCCCTACCCGCGAGTGGCCATGGACTCGCCAGTGCCCGTCGAGCTGATCAAGGACCCTGAGTTCAACGCACATCTAGATGATCTCGACCATGGCAAGGCAGCCCTAGCCAGTACAACCTCTAGGATCCTGCCGAACGTGTTCCATGGCCTGCAGGCTGGCCTCGACGAGATGCGCCGAGCGGCCAAGGCGTCCGCGTACGAGGCGCGCATCATCGAGGAACTCGTCCAGCCGCTCGGAGACCCGGTCCGACGGGCCGAGTGGACGTATCCGTACCACGTGGCTGCACTGGCCCGGCAGTACCGTGTCGCCACGACGATGGCCCATCGCAAGGACGCTCTCCTGAAACTCGCGGAGGGCGTGGCTCGCTGTGTCGGGGTGCTTGCCGTCGCAGTCCAGATCCACCGGGATCAAGGCTTCATCGACACCCTCCGCAAGAACAAGTCTCTCTCGCTGGGTGGTGCCACCTTCGGAACGTGGGAGAAACAGATCGAAACATTGGTCAAGGCCGGCCCCATCCCCGAACTTCCGGAACTGGAAGGGGCTCTGGATCCCGGCGGTGTGCTCGGCACGCTGCGTGAACTCCGCGGAATGAGGAACGACTCAAGTCACGCGAGCAGAGTGCAGCCGGAGCACAAGCTGGAGCGGGACGTCGAAGCTCTGCAGCCACTGGTCGTGGCGGCCCTGGAATCGGTGGGTTGGCTGTCCGCGCTGCGTTGGGAGCTGGTCGACACTTGTGCGTACACCGGCAACGGTGGGTTCACCCTGATCGGACGGCGTCTCCAGGGAAGCCATCCTGACTGGGAACCCTTCGAGCGGTCGTTCCCCTCCACACTTGACCCGGACCGCATCTACGTGGAAGTCCCCTCGTCCCCGATGCCGTTGCCCTTGTGGCCCGTCGCTCGGGTCGAGGTTTGCGAGGACTGCGATGCGCGGGAGCTGTTCCTGTTCCACAAGTTCGACAAGTCGAGCGGGGACATCACACTGCGCTGCGGCAGGGACCACAAGTTCCCCCGGGACGACGCCTGAAGGTTGTCCTACTGGAGCACCGGCACGTCGTGCTGCTGCGCCCAGGCGACGATGTCGGCGCGGTGCTGGCGGGACCACCCCGCCTCCCGGATCTCGCCCTGCCGGGTGAGGGGTGGTGCTTCTGCCAGGCCGAAGGCCTGCACGAGCTCGTCGGCAAGCAGCGAAGCGGTCTGCACGAGGCCTTGGCCTCCGTCCGCGAGGTCGTTGAGGAACCCGGCCGCTTCCGCGTGAGCATAGGCGCAGGCCTGTGAACTCAGCCGCCGCCGGAATCCCGTCATGTCGGTCCGCTCGATCTGAATCGAGGGAAACGGCGTCATCGGCGGCTGCTTCGGCCCGCGCGGGTGGGTGTGCGGTGCCTCGATGAGCGCGGCCCTGATGATCGCCGTGTCGAGAGCGGCGGTCCGGTCGCGGGCATGGGCGCCTATCAGGTGCAGGGCGGAGAGGAGCGACAGCACCAGGTCACTCGGGTCGACGCCGTGGTACTGCTCGCCGTTTTCGATGTCGGGGTCCTCTCGCAGCCGAACCAGGAAGGCACCTGAGCCATCCTTGTGCAGTTCGCACCGCACGCTCCCAGTGGGGTAGCCACCTTCCGCGGTGATGCGGCGCGCTCCGATCCGCACGTCAGCGAACGTGCTTCCCGGCATCGTGATAAGGGTGGGCCAGGTCTTCAGTTCTGTGCGGTAGCGCTCGAACGAGGCTTGGTCGATAGGCATATCGCCGGCGCCCTCCGGGGCGAGGACGACCAGGAGGTGTGGGCGGTTGCTCGGCGGGAGCGCTGCGAGAGCCTCACGCTCGATGCCGTCGAGACGGTGCTCCTGCTCGGCTGCTGTGGCGATCCGACGGTAGTAGGCCGTGGCAATGGCGGTCTCGGTTAGCCACTCGGTCCTGCTGCCCGAGCGGCGAGGGAAGCGCAGGGCTTCCTCAGCAGCCTTGATCGGTGCGCCGAGGATCGCGTGCGGGGTATGCGGACTGCGAGGCACCGCGATGAGTAGGAACCCGCGGCCCTGCTTCTCGGGATTGTGCACCGCGCGCATCTCGAGGCGGACCGCTGGAGCGATGCGTCTCGCGGCAACTTGGCGCAGGTGCCGCTGGTGGGCGTCGGAGACATCCGAGTCGAAGACCTGCGACGGGATGCCCTTTGCGTCGGCCAGGCCGACCACGATGAGTCCGCCGAGGTGGTTGGCAAAGCTGACCACATCCTTGGCAAATTCCTCCTTGCCCTCCTCGTCCTTGGCCGTCAGCTCCCGCTTGTAGTCGAGATCCTCGTACTCCGCCGCGTCAGGATTGTCCACGACATCGGCGATGTCCTGGTAGGTGATGTAGTCGAGCCGGCCTCCGAAGAGTGCCTCAAGGCGTCGAGAGCGGAAGTCCATCTACCAGAAGTTAGCTCATCTCTCGCTGCGCCGGACGTCATCTGGGCGTACAGGCTGGCCGACGGGCCCTGGTCCGTCCCAGACGCCAAAGGTGCCCTGGAGAACAGAGCGCGCATGGCCGTATGCCAGCGTCTGCTCAGCGACCATCTCGGCGAGACCGTAGGGTGCCATGCGCAACCCTCGATGAACGCGAGCTGACTATGGTGGAGGTCACCGAAGCCGACCTCCAGCGTCATCGGGTGTGGCTGTGCGCAACTGACGGAACAGACAAATCTCACGACTGGTCGCAAGACACGTGATCACTCAGCGCCACCAAGCGTAGCCCGCTGGCCGGAAAACGTCAGCCCGCCTGGTCTTGTTGGTCCCCACCGCCCTGCCCTGACTCGGTGGCTGACCCGATACGTTGGCTGGAACCGCGCCACGCAGGTTGGCTGACGTCGTCATTCGCCCTGGCGAGGAGCCTGTGGGTATCTGCGTGTCCGGCCACCCCGCCGCCAGCTGGCGTATCGGTCCCGAACCGGTGACGCTGGATGTGTGTGGATCGCTTACGTCGATGAGTCTGGGAACAGCGGATACAAGGCGTCGGCCACCTTCTCTCTGGGCTGCGTTCTCGTTCCGTCCGCAGGCTGGCCAGAAGCCTTCGATGGAGTTATCGGATTTCGCAGATTTCTTCGGCGATCCTTCGGTATTCCTGTCAGGGATGAAGTAAAAGCAAATTACCTAATCCGAGGCAGCGGCACACTCTCTGGCCTGGGTCTCGGCGAAGGGATTCGGCACGATATCTACCGCCAGCATCTTCGCCTGCTAGAAAAGATTGGGCTCAGCGCCTTCGCCATCGTGATCCAAAAGGGACTCATTCAAGACCAGTCGCGAGATCCACGAGACATCGCCTGGGAGTACCTCTTTCAACGCATCGAGCGCCTGACCACCAAGAGCGGCTCCCCGATCTTGCTTGTACACGACGAGGGCGAGGCTGCACTAATACGCACCCTCGCCCGTAAAGCCCGGCGAGCGAATGTCGCTGGAAGCCGGTTTGGAACAGGCTATCTTCGGCGCCCCGCACGTTGGCTTGTCGACGACCCAGTGCCACGGGATTCTCGACAGTCCTACTTCATCCAGCTCGCGGACCTGTGCGCCTACGCAGCATATCGCAGACATTATCCGCCTCCCCCACAACGCTCGACGGTCTGCCCTCGGGGAATGTGGGACGAACTGGGGCTCGCGCGATTTGCACCCGCGAATCAGCTGGCCGGAGGAGTTCCCGGAATTGTTCTCTGGCCAACATAAAACCCCCGGTAAGCCATTACCGGGGGTGAGCGCAGACCTACCCGTCCGCAGATGGACGGTTCAGACTGCCTCCCCATCATCTCACTCAGGCCAGGCCGCACAAGCCAGGTGGGATCGCTTCAGTTGCCATCGAGCGCGCCATCGTGAGCCACTCGTGGCACATCCGACTGAGATCCGGGGGGCGTTCACTCAACCGGGTGATCTTCTACCGGGCGGGCTTCTCTTTCGGGGATCTTGCCTTCGGCGGGCCCCAATTGGTGCTGTCGTTCTCATATGAGTACGCGGACCGGCCCCACCATCCGCTCCGACGAGTGCGATCTCACCGCGCTGACCAGCGCGTTCGCCAGCGTGGATGCTCACCGCGCTCGGCTGGCACTGGGCGAGAACTGGACACGGCGGTGGACAGCTTCCTGGCAGCTGAACAGCAGCCAGGTCGTCTGGCCGGTCCGAGACCTGGCCTCGGTTCCGGTGCTGGACTCGCAGCCCGTCCGCCGGTTCACCTGGCGAGCAAGGCAACTGCACCGGCCGGGCCTGGAGTTCATGGTCTCCACCGGCCGGCTGCATGGCTTCGAGTCGCTAGAGGAGCGGGATCTGCTACGGGCACTGGACTTTCTGCGGGCTCGGGAAGTGCTGCCGCAGCCGTTCCGTCTGGACTTCGAGCACACGGGCGGACGCTCCGCACACATTCCGGATTTCCTCGCGCTGATGCCGGACGGCAACTGGCTGTTCGACGTCCGCCCGGCCACCCTGGTCAAGGACGACGATGCGGTGAGGTTCGCCGCCACCTGGGAGGTCGCGACCGCGGCCGGCTGGCGCTACACCGTGGTCACCGGCTGGCGCCCCCACGTGGTTGGGGTGCTGGACGCGCTGTCGGCCCGGCGGCGGCCGCGTAAGGATCCGCTCGGCCTGCAGGGTGAGCTCCTGGCTGCCGCAGCCGACGGGCCGCTGTTGTTCGGGGAGCTGGTGGAGGCGACGGCCTGGCCGGAACTGGCCCGGGCGGAGGCCGTTCATCTGCTCTGGCATCGTCGGCTCGGCGTCGATCTGGGAGCCCCGCTTGGCGACCGTTCCCTGGTCTGGGCCGTCGGTCGGCGCCCGGGCCTTCGGCTTCCGGGCCAAGGACGGCGCTCATGAGCCGCAGTGTCATGGTGCTCGCGCCAGGGCTGCGGCTGGAGCTTGGCGGGGTCTGCTTCACAGTCAAGGAATTGGAGCCGCACCTGGGCCGGGTGGTGCTGGTAAATGCGGATGGCAGCCTCAGCCGACGGTCATTGCGCTGGCTGGCCAACCACCCGGACATCAGGCCGATCCCGGCACCAGGGGAGACAGTCCGGCCTGCGCGGGACCGGCGAGGCGCGGTGCTCTCGGATCTGACGCCCGAACAGGTCCGGCAGGCCCGGATCCGCGCCGAGCACGTACTGGAGGCTGAGACCGGGTTCAGGGCCGGGCACCCGGAGCGAGCCCAGCCCGGGGAGCCCCGGCTCGGCTTCGACCCGTTGGTGACCACGGTCGGCGATCGCCGCCGCGCGAAGGCGGCCGAGCTGCGGGAACTGCCGGAGATCGAGGCGAAGGCACTGGGCCTGCGGTTCATGAGCGTGCGCTCGCTCGAACGCCTGGGCCGCAACACGGGCGAGGACTTGGTCATGGCCTGCGCGGACGGCCGGTGGCTGCGGACGGGCGGTGGCCGGCCAAGCATCACGAAGGAGATCCGGGAGGGGATCTTCGCCGTCAGGCAGGAGTGCTTGGAGAGGTCGCGCATCACCATGGCCGCCCGGCACGTTCTGTTGCACCAGTACGTCCGGGAGGTGTTCCCGGACTTCCCGGCCGAGGAGGTGCCCAGCTGCAAGACGCTGGGGCGGGTCTGGAGGGAATGGTTCGGGCCGGACGGTTCCAGGCAGCGCTACGTCCGCACCGCCGAGATCGCGCAGGCAGGACGGCGGGTGGTGGTGCACCGGCCGGGCCAGGTCGTCGCGCTGGACTCGACGCCGCTGCCGGTCAAGCTCCGCGAGCACGTGTTCGGGGAGCCGGTGTCTGTGGTGCTGTCTCTGGCGCTGGATCTCTACACGCACTCGATCGTCGCGTTCCGGCTCACGCTGGTGTCGGACACATCGGTGGATATCGCGATGCTGCTGCGGGACGTGATGATGCCGCTGCCGATGCGCGAGGGCTGGGGCGAGGACATGGAGTGGCCCTACCCCGGGGCGCCGGCCACGCTGGTCGCGGAGTTCGCCGGCCACAAGGTCGCGGCCCTGCCGTTCTTCGCGCCGGAGACGGTCACCACCGACCACGGCGGCCCCTACAAGAGCCACCAGATCGTCGCCGCAGAGCGGGCGATCGGATGCAGCATTCTGCCCGCCCGGACGCTCCGGGCTCACGACAAGTTCGCCGTCGAGCGGGTCTTCTCCTCGATCAAGACCCTGTTGCTGGAGCACCTGCTCGGCTTCACAGGCACCGACGTCGCCGACCGCGGCGCGGACCCCGAGGGCGAGGCGGTGCTGACGATCACCCAGGCGGAGCATGTGATCGCGACCTGGGTCGTCCAGGTCTGGCAGCGGCGCCAGCTCGGCGAGTACGCGCCGGTCTGGGCTCCGGACGGGCCCCACAGCCCGAACTCGCTGTTCGCTGCAGCCTCCCGCCAGGGCGGCCTCGACCTGGAGATCCCGGGCAGGGAGCTCTACTACAAGCTCCTTCGGTCCCACCACGTGAAGATCCACCGAGGCCGGGGAGTGAAGATCCTCGGGCTCTACTACTGGGCAGACGTCCTGGACGAGGACCGCTTTCACGGCCCGTCCTCGCGGGGTGGCCGGCACAAGGGCAAGTGGGTGGTCCGCAGTGACAGCAGAGACCGGCGTGAGGTGTTTTTCCAGGACCCCGATGCCCCTGAGTCCTGGCACACCCTGCGTTGGACGGGGCTGCCGCCCGAGGGTGAGGTCCCGGCGTTCTCCGACCTCAATGCGGAGGCTCTGCTCGACCAGATCCGCCAGGCTGGGTTGAAGCCGCGCTCGGACGCCGAGCTGCTGCCGGTGCTGCTGGACATCCTCGGTTCCGTGATCCCCGTCGCCCAGTGGCCATCGAAGATGCAGAAGCGGGAGAAGACGGCGCGCTCGCGCCGGGCCGCTCAGGCCGCGCAGGCCGCAGCCGACCGGCCCCAGCCCGCTCAGAGCAGCGAACTGCCCCGGGTGGTCGCCCTCCGCGTTGAGGAGGCCGGCATCGCGCAGGCGGTCGACGCCGAACGGCGACGGCGGCGCGAGGCCTTGCCAGTCCGGCGTCCTGTCCCGCCGCCGCGGCTGGGCGACAGCCTGCGGCGTCGCAGCCTCTTCCTCCTCCCATCCGAGACCGACGATTCCGCGCAACCGCTTGAGGACCACGCATGAGCGACGACACTGTGCCGCCGCACCCGCTCGCGGAGATCTTCGGTGTCAAGCCGCCCCGCCGGGACACCTGGGAGGGCTGGCAGTACTACCGCCTTCACCGTCGCTCCTTTGCTCCGGCCCCCCGCCTGACTCTGCGTCAGTGGCGGACCATGAGTGACCGGGACAAAGCCCTCCATAACTGGCACCGTGCGGCGACCCACGTCAACCAGCCGCTGCTGGAGACCCCGATGTCGGCACGAGTTGCCCGGTTGCTCCACCGGCGGATCGAGGGCAACGCGATGCGGCGCACGGCCGCGACCTGGTCGGGGGTGATGGTCTCCGGCCTCGGATTCCTCGGCAAGACCGAGACTGTCTGCGACACCGCGGCGGAGTTCGAGACCGGCTTCCTGGCGGCGGCTGGCTTCCTGATCCCCGGCGCGGGGGCGGGTCTGCGCTCGTTGCACTCCCCGGTCGCCTACGTCCAGACCCCGGTCACGGCGAAGCCGAAGAGCACCTGCGAGGCGATCCTGGACTTCTTCGGTGCCCCCACGAAGGGCCTGACCCTGCCCCAACTCGTGCGGCAGGTTGCATGTTCGCTGGACGAGCACGGCGTCCGCGTGCTGATCCTGGACGACATCACCCGGCTGCGGATGCACCGGGCGGACGATCAGGATGCCCTGGACCTGGTGAGGGCGTTCATGAGCATGAACGTCACCCTAGTCCTGGTCGGTGTCGACATCCCGCGTTCTGGCCTGCTGCGGAAGGCGAACTGGGATGCGAAGAACCGGCAGTGGGTGTTCCCACCTTCTGAGAGCAACCGCGTTCACGGCCTGGAGGTGACCCAGACCGAGCGCCGCTTCGACCTCGTGGAGATCGGCCCGTTCACCTACTCCACCAACAGGGGCATCGCGGCCTTCGAGGACCACCTGGCCGGGTTGGAGGACGGCCTGCGGCTGTTCAAGGCCCGACCAGGGATGCTCACCGCCGGCAGCATGCCCGAGTACCTGTTCCGCCGCACGGACGGCGTCGTCGGTCTGCTCACGCGGCTGATCGAGGACGGAGCCGCCGAGGCGATCCGCAGCGGCCGGGAGCTCCTGGACGAGGCTCTGCTCGACACGGTCACGATCAGTCTCGGCGGGCTGGGGCGTGATCCGGACGCCGGGGAGATCCCCGCCGTCCCCGCCTCCGACGCACCGAAGGAGAGCCCGGCCCGCAAACGGTCGCGCGGGCGCAACACGGTGTTCGACGACCACGGCCCCCGCGCCGCCGCACAGGGATGACGGGGGTCGTGGACGTCCGCGCACCCGCTCCCCTGCCTCGAAGCCTGGACCCACTGGCCGGGGAGAGCCTGAGCGGGTTCCTCCTTCGGCTCTCCCACCACCTCGACCTTGCGCCCGGCATCCTGATCCGCCACACCGGGCTGGCCCGGAAACACGTCGCCACCGCCCAGCGCCTGCTGATGCTGGAGACCCCCGTCCTGAAGCCTTTCGCCCGCTGCACGAAACTGACCGAGGCCGAGGCCGCAGCCCTCACATTCCGACCTCTCTTCGGCCGGTTGCCACCCGTCACGAAAGCCTTGACCCGCTCCGGCGGGGAACTGCGTCCGGTCAGCAGTGCCGCCAACGGCCTGCTGCTGAACTCCAGCCGTTACTGTCCCGCCTGCCTGGCGGGCGATGGCAGCGACATCCAGAATCGCCACGGCGGCCCCTGGAAGCTTCATTGGCGCATCGGGATGGTCTTCGCCTGCCTGACCCACAACGCCCTACTGGAAGATGCCTGCCCGTCCTGCCTGGCACCGGCCCACGGAGAGCGCACAGCGCCACTCGTTACCCGGCAGCACCTGGCCGGTCTCCACCCAGCTCAGTGCCGGTCTCACTCCGGGACCGGCAGGTTCGAAGTCTGCGGGCAACGGCTGGACCTGCCTGGCGATCGGCTCCCACGCCCGCTCTCGGAGCAACTCGCTGTCACCCAGCGCAGGATCCTCCGTCTTCTGTCACCCGAAGCCGACCCCCGCCACGCCTCGGCCTCGCTCAGCGATCTTGAGCTCACTGCGGGGATGATCTGCGCGACCTGGCCGACAGCAGCTGCGCTGGCTGAGTTCGAGCTCCCACCGGGCATCGAGGCTGCGGTCGCCGCCAGCACGAAGTCGGGTGGCTACGGCATAGTGGGCACCGCCTCTCCCCCGAGCGCCGTCAGCGCGACCGTCCTCGGCATCGCCGACACCCTGCTCGCCAAGCCCCGTGCCGTCTTCCGGCGTCTCCTCGCGGAGATCCTCCAGTCGGTCGACAGGCGGCACTTCAGCCTGGGAAGCAGAAACACGTTCGTCCTCAAGGAGAACTGCTCACCTCTGGTCCGGCACGACCTCCAGCACGCCCTGGTCCAGCGCTTCCCAGCCCATGGGTCACTGCCAGCTGCTGCCCCGATTTTCACCGGAGCCGCCGCCGCCAGGCGCGGCTACCTTCCCGAGCACATCCCCCAGCGGCTGCCAGGCTCATGGGCACGCGCACTGCGCTCAGCCAACAGCCCAACTCTCAGAACCGAGCTCTGGACTCGTCACACTCTTCCGATCCACCTCGTCCAGGGCGTTACGGGGATGCCGTTCAGGGAAGCTGCCTGGTTCCTCGGTGTCCCGGTGACCTGGTTGAAACCGCGGTTTGCCCGCCTCGACCTGAGAGACAACACCAGCGCAATCGGCAACGTCCTGCTCGCTGTCACCCTCGACCTCCTCGCCGAGCACATCGCCGGCCTCGACCATCCGGCCGACTTCGACAAACGCCGTCAGCGGCTTGCCTTCTGGTCCCTTCCACAGCGGGACTGGCTGGCCATCACCGAAGGCTTGCCGCCGCTGGACGAGATCTTCCCGTCCATTCCGACCGAGCTGATCGGCGAGTGCGCGTCCGCCTACGTCTGGGCTCGAGTCACCGGAAGCAGTTGGTCACTCGCTCCCTGCTTCCGGCCGCCCTTCACCACACGCGATCTCCAGATCGACGAGCGCTCCGAGGCGCACACGATCCTCTCCGCCGTTCACAACCCGGTAGGGAACGGCAGCCGCGGTCTTCAGGCCGCCTTGAACGACTACGCGGATAGTTTGGCGCTCAGGCTCCCAGACCAGCAGTGACGCCGTCGGCGACCTCGGAAGATTTCAAGTCCAGTGAGACGGTCGTGACGTTATGAGGTTTGTGGTGCGGGTTCCCTGCGCTTGGCGGGGTCGTTGATCCACGCGGCCTTCGGGATCTCGGGTGGTCTGGGGCGGCGGCCGAAGCGTTCGGGGTGCCGAGCGTAGGCCTCGGCGAGAGTGGCGGCCCGCTGGTCGCGGACCTGGTCGGCGGTGCCGAAGTGCACGCTGGCGGGCGTGTGGTAGCCGATGCCCGAGTGCCTGTGCTCGTGGTTGTAGTACGAGATGAAGGCGTCGAACCATTCCCGGGCGTGGGCCAGGGAGTCGAACCGCTCGGGATAGTCGGCCATGTACTTGGTGGTCTTGAACTGGGCCTCGCTGTAGGGGTTGTCGTTGGAGACCTTCGGACGCGAGTGACTCCTGGTGACGCCGAGGTCGATCAGCAGCTGGGAGACCTTCTTGGAGGTCATCGAGGTGCCCCGGTCGGCGTGAACGGTCTCGGGGACGATGCCGTTGCGCGCGATGGTCTCGCGGATCAACTCCTCTGCCCGCTCTGCGGATTCGGCCAGCTCGACGGTGTGGCCGACGATGTAGCGGCTGAAGATGTCGATGACGACGTAGGCGTGGTACCAGATGCCCTTGCTGGGGCCGGCCGCTTTGGTGCTGTCCCAGGTGAACACCTGGGAGGGGCCGTCGGCGACCAGTTCGGGCACCGTCTTGGCCGGGTGGGTGGCCTGGCGGCGGCGCTCACCGGACTGCCCCCGCTCGCGCAGGATCCGGTACATCGTGGAGACCGAGCAGTGGTAGCGCCCGGTGTCCAGCTCGCGGGCCCAGATCTGCGCGGGCGGCAGTTCGGCGTACTCGGGGCTGTTCATCAACTCCACTACCGCAGCGCGCTCTTCGGCTGTCAGGGCCGATGGCTGGACCTGGGGCGACCTGGGCTTACGTGCGGGTGGCGGCTTCAGCCTGCGGTAGTGGGTGGCCCGGGAGCGGCCGGTCAGCCGGCACGCGGCCGTAGTGCCCAGCTCATGTTCGACGGCGGTGAACGCCTCGGCCACGACCGGGTCGGCGGCGTGCCTCAGTCCGCGCTCTCGGAGATCATTTCCAAGAGCGCGGATGCTTTTCCCAGGACCTCCAACGCGGCCTTGTTCCGGGCGAGTTCCTTCTCCAGCCGTTCCACCTGCCGGCGCAGTTTCTCGTTCTCGGCCTCAGCGGCGGACTTCTTCGGGCGGGCCGGGCTCGTGCGGCGGTCGGCCAGGTTCTCCAGGGCCCCGGCATCGCGTGCGGCCCGCCATTCGGTGACGTGGGAGTGGTACAGGCGCTCGCGGCGCAGGACCGCACCCCTTTCCCCCTCGGGCGCGGCGTCGTACTCGGCGACGATCCGCAGCTTGTACTCGGGACTGAACGTGCGGCGCTTCGGCCTGGGAGCCGGGTCAGCTGCAGGCGGATTGGTGCTGGTCATCAGGGGTGGAACTCCTACTCGGGCCCTCTCAGGCTACCCCGACAAAGCGGGACGTCTCACCCAAGGCTGACAGAGAGGGCCTCCAGACGCCACTCTCAGTAACCGCTCCCCCAAGGCTCGCCAACTATCGTGTCCGAGATCCGCCAACAATCCTGTCTCACTCATCCAACGACGGGGCCAAACCGCTTAGTGTCTCGCCAACTAGCGTGTCCGGTCACAGCTGTGACTGTCAGCGATGGTTGGCGGCCGTGTGCTCAGGAGTCCTGGACGAGCAGCCTGCCCTGGGCGCCGTCCTCGGACACGAAGGCGAACACCCTCGGCGACGCGCCGAGGTTGAGGTGGAACGGCACCCAGTTCGAGTCCAGCTGCAGCAGCAGCCGTCAGGGGCCGCCGTCCGGCCAATCCTCGCCTTGGAAGAACAGCGGTGTTCCGCCGATCTTGTCGCCGTCGATCCGCTCGACGTAGCGGTCCCGGTCGGCAGAGGGCAGGGCTTCGAGTTCCTCATCCGTCATGGAATCGGGCTCGTCGACCGGGCGGAGGTTGACGGTGAACTCCACCGCCGCCCCCTCGCGGCCGTAGAGTCCGGGTCCGGTCGCCAGCGGGCGCAGCGGGCCGGTGTAGTCCCCACCCGGCTGCACGATGACCGCGTTCTCGCCCCCGTCGGGGTCGATGACGTCGGGGTCGAAGAAGTCGTCCTCTTCGTGATCGGCGTGAGTCACGAAGACGTAGGCCATCTTCCCCTGGCTGGCCGCTCCGAGTACCGGGCCCAACTCGATCTGGGCGACGAACCGCATCGGCCGGTTCCATGCCGCGCTGATCGGCCACTGCGGGCCTGTCAGCCACACGGGCCGGCCGCCGAACTTGGTGGCTGGAGTGGTGACCGGCTTGCCGGGCGCGGAGAAGCCCTCGATGCGCAGTGATCTCACCATGCCCGGCATCCTGCCAGCGATGGCGGACATCACTGCCGCGGTTGCCTCCTCCGCCACCGCGGCCACTGCCGTGCCAGGACCTGCCCCCCCGGTGATCACCAGTCGTCAGACGTCTCGCTGATCCAGCGCCAGATGTCGTGCTGACCCGACCGAGAAACCGCACGTCGAGTAGCACCGTTGGCGACAAGTAGCCGGCTGAGTCGCAACGGTCGAGCCGGGACACGACAGGTGGAACCTGGCCGGGCGTATGGAACTACCGGAGCCGGGTCGCAGTCCGGACAAGGTCGGCGACGGCTCTGGACCGACTGTGCGGCGGCCAGGCGATCACGGTGGTGACGTCCGGCGCGTCCAGCACGGGCACGGCGGCGAGGTCACCGTGCAGTTGGGCTCGGCACGACTCCGGTGAGACCGCGCAAGCACGGCCGAGCGCGACGAGCTGCAACAACTGCGCGTGGTCGCGGACCTGCGGGCCGGGGCCGGGCGGGTAGGTGCCGTCCGGGTCGGGCCAGCGTGGCAGGGGCAGGCCGGGCAGCCCGGTGATGTCGGCCATGTGCACATGGGCCCGGACGGTGAGCGGATGCCCGGCCGGCAGGACCACGACCTGGCCCTCCGTGCCGAGTTCCTCGGTGTGGAACCCGGCCGTCGAGTCGAACGGCCGGTGCAGTAGCGCCACGTCGGCCCGGCCCTCGCGCAGAAGTCGTTCCTGCTCGGCCGGGCCGCACAGGATGACGTCGACGGGGACCGCGCCGGGTTCGGCGGCGTACGCGTCCAGCAGTTCCGCCAGCAGTTCGCGGGACGCGCTGGCCTTCGTGACCAGGACCAGGCCGGGACGGCCGGTCGGGGGAAGGGCGGCGCGGCGGGTCCGGCGCTCGGCCGCTTCGACCGCGTCGAGGGCCGCCCGGCCCTCGACCAGCAGCACCGAGCCGGCTTCGGTCAGCGTGACGGTGCGGCTGGTCCGATCCAGCAGCGCTGCCCCGAGCCGGCGTTCGAGCTGCTGGATCGCCCGTGACAGCGGCGGCTGTGCGATCCCGAGCCGCTGCGCGGCGCGCCCGAAGTGCAACTCTTCGGCGACAGCGACGAAGTAGCGCAGTTCCCTGGTCTCCATCCGGCCACGGTACTCCGGATCGATACCTGGAAGGTATCGTTGCCCACCCGATCGGTCTTGGACCCCCGCCGGGGCCCGAGAGCAGCATGGTCCCCATGAGCGAACGAACGATTGCGCTGGTCACCGGCGCGAACAAGGGAATCGGCTACGAGATCGCCGCAGGCCTGGGCGCCCTCGGCTGGAGCGTCGGCGTCGGCGCCCGCGACGATCAGCGCCGCAAGGCCGCGGTGGAGAAACTGCGCGCGGCCGGCGTCGACGCGTTCGGCGTACCGCTGGACGTGACCGACGACGCGAGCGCGACAGCCGCCGCACGGCTGATCGAGGATCGGGCCGGGCGCCTCGACGTGCTCGTCAACAACGCCGCCATCACAGGCCGCATGCCCCAGGAGCCCACCCGCGTCGACCCCGCCACCATCCGCACGGTCGTGGAGACCAACGTCATCGGCGTCATCCGCGTCACCAACGCGATGATGCCGCTGCTGCGCCGCTCCGCCTCACCGCGGATCGTGAACATGTCCAGCAGTGTCGGCTCCCTCACCCGGCAGTCAGGGACCGCTGGTGAGCTGACCACAGGTCCGGTGGCCGTGGCGTACTCGCCGTCGAAGACGTTCCTGAACGCCGTCACCCTCCAGTACGCCCGGGAGCTGAGCGGCACGAACATCCTGATCAACGCCGGCTGCCCCGGCTACGTCGCGACCGACCTCAACGGCTTCCGCGGCGTGCGCACCCCCGAACAGGGCGCGGCGATCGCCATCACACTCGCGACCCTGCCCGACGGCGGCCCGACCGGCCAGTTCTTCGACGACGCCGGCGTCGTGCCCTGGTGACGTGCGCGGCGGTCCTCACCCGCGCGGCCACCAGGGTGAGGCCGCTTCGCCCGCGCGCCTCGCACAGGTTCATCGACTGCTTCGGCCGCCCCGGCCGACGCTCCGGTGCTTGGGGCACAGCTCGAACCCACCCGCCAACTGCGGCTTCCGGTCACACCGGCGGACCGATCAGGATCGGAGAAGCACCCCGCCCGGGGCCCCGCCTAGCGTTGTGGCCATGAGCGACATCACCATTCACTGGACCTTCCTCCCGCACACCGACCCCGAGGCCTCCCTCGCCTTCTACCGCGATCTGCTCGGCTTCGAGGTCCGCAACGACGTCGGCGGCGGCGCGATGCGCTGGATCACCGTCGGCCCCGCCGACCAGCCGGGGGTCTCCCTCGTGCTGGAGCCGCCGGCCATCGACCCGGGCGTGACCGAGGACGAGCGCAAGACCATCACCGAGATGATGGCCAAGGGCACCTACGCCCGGCTGGTCCTGGGCACCGCCGACCTGGACGGCCTCTTCGACCGGCTGAAGTCCGGCGGCGCCGAGCTGGTGCAGGAGCCGGCCGAGCAGCAGTGGGGCGCGCGCGACTGCGCCTTCCGCGACCCGGCGGGCAACCTGATCCGCTTCAACGAGGTCCGCTGAACCGCCCGCCGCACCACCGAGCCGCCGCATGAGGGCCCCGCCCCGCGGACCGGCCGGACCGGCTCCCCCGATTCTGGTTGGATCGAGGGGATCACCGCCGACCGTGACCGCGGGGTCGGGCCCGCCCGATCGACAGGGAGAGACGACGACCATGCCCAAGAGGACGGACGCGCAGCCCGTGCCGGACCCCGCACCGCAGCCCGCGCCGCACCCCGCGCCCTCCGCCGCGCCGCACCCCGCCGACAGCCACGACCTGATCCGGGTCCACGGCGCGCGCGAGAACAACCTCAAGGACGTCAGCGTCGACCTCCCCAAGCGCCGGCTGACGGTCTTCACCGGCGTGTCCGGTTCGGGCAAGAGCTCGCTGGTCTTCGACACCATCGCCGCCGAGTCCCAGCGGCTGATCAACGAGACCTACAGCGCCTTCGTCCAGGGCTTCATGCCCACCCTGGCCCGCCCCGAGGTGGACGTCCTGGAGGGCCTGACCACCGCGATCATCGTCGACCAGCAGCGGATGGGCGCCGACCCGCGCTCCACCGTCGGCACCGCCACCGACGCCAACGCGATGCTGCGCATCCTCTTCAGCCGCCTCGGCACCCCGCACATCGGCTCGCCCAAGGCCTTCTCCTTCAACGTCCCCTCGATCAGCGGCGCGGGCGCGGTCACCGTCGAACGCGCCGGCAAGACCGTCAAGGAGCGGCGCAGCTTCAGCATCACCGGCGGCATGTGCCCGCGCTGCGAGGGCCGGGGCAGCGTCTCCGACATCGACCTCACCCAGCTGTACGACGACAGCAAGTCGATCTCCGAGGGCGCGATCACCATCCCCGGCTGGAAGGTCGACAGCTGGTGGACGGTCGGCGTCTACGCCAACTCGGGCTTCCTCGACCCGGACAAGCCGATCCGCAGGTTCACGAAGAAGGAGCTGCAGGACTTCCTGTACCGGGAGCCGACCAAGGTCAAGGTCAACGGCGTCAACCTCACCTACGAGGGCCTGATCCCCAAGATCCAGAAGTCGATGCTGTCCAAGGACAAGGACGCCCTGCAGCCGCACATCCGCGCCTTCGTCGAGCGTGCCGTCACCTTCACCGCCTGCCCCGACTGCGAGGGCACCCGGCTCAGCGCCGCCGCCCGCTCCTCCAAGATCGCCGGGATCGGCATCGCCGACGCCTGCGCGATGCAGATCAGCGACCTCGCCGCCTGGGTCCGCGGACTGGACGAGCCCTCGGTGGCGCCGCTGCTCACCACCCTGCGGGAGACCCTCGACTCCTTCGTGGAGATCGGCCTCGGCTACCTCTCGCTGGACCGCCCGTCCGGCACCCTCTCCGGCGGCGAGGCCCAGCGGGTCAAGATGATCCGCCACCTCGGCTCCTCGCTCACCGACACCACGTACGTCTTCGACGAGCCCACCACCGGCCTGCACCCGCACGACATCGACCGGATGAACCGGCTGCTGCTGCGCCTGCGGGACAAGGGCAACACCGTGCTGGTGGTCGAGCACAAGCCGCAGACCATCGCGATCGCCGACCACGTGGTCGACCTCGGCCCCGGCGCCGGCGCGGCGGGCGGCTCGGTCTGTTACGAGGGCGGCGTCGACGGGCTGCGGGCCGCCGGCACCGTCACCGGCCGCCACCTGGCCGACCGGGCGCCGCTGCGGGAGAACGTGCGCAAGCCCACCGGGCAGCTGGAGATCCGGGGCGCGAACACCCACAACCTGCGGGACGTGGACGTGGACGTCCCGCTCGGGGTGCTCACGGTGGTGACCGGGGTGGCCGGCTCCGGCAAGAGCTCGCTGATCCACGGCTCGATTCCGGCCGGCGAGGGCGTGGTCTCGGTCGACCAGGGCGCGATCAAGGGTTCGCGGCGCAGTAACCCGGCCACCTACACCGGGCTGCTCGAACCGGTCCGCAAGGCCTTCGCCAAGGCCAACGGCGTCAAGCCGGCCCTGTTCAGCGCCAACTCCGAGGGCGCCTGCCCGACCTGCAACGGCGCCGGGGTGGTCTACACCGACCTGGCGATGATGGCCGGGGTGGCCACCACCTGCGAGGACTGCGAGGGCAAGCGCTACCAGCCCGCCGTGCTGGAGTACCGGCTCGGCGGCCGGGACATCGCCGAGGTCCTGGCGATGCCGGTGACCGAGGCCGAACGGTTCTTCGGCTCGGGCGAGGCCGCGCTGCCCGCCGCCCACCGGATCCTGGCGCGGCTGGCGGACGTCGGGCTCGGCTACGTCAGCCTCGGCCAGCCGCTCACCACGCTCTCCGGCGGCGAACGGCAGCGGCTCAAGCTGGCCACCCACATGGCGGACCGGGGCGGCGTCTACGTCCTGGACGAGCCGACCACCGGCCTGCACCTGGCCGACGTCGAGCAGCTGCTCGGGCTGCTGGACCGGCTGGTCGAGTCCGGCAAGTCCGTCATCGTGATCGAGCACCACCCGGCGGTCATGGCGCACGCCGACTGGATCATCGACCTCGGCCCGGGCGCCGGCCACGACGGCGGCCGGGTGGTCTTCGAGGGCACCCCGGCCGAGCTGGTCGCCGCCCGTTCCACGCCGACCGGCGAGGCCCTGGCGGAGTACGTCGGTTAGGGCTCCAGCGGAAGGGACATCTCCAGGATCCGCGCCGAGGCGTCCAGCACGTACGGCGTCTCGCCCCCGGTGTACGCGAACCCGCGCCGCAGGTAGAAGGCGGCGGCGCGGGGGTTCGCCTCGTGCACCCCGAGCAGCATCCGCTCGGCGCCCCGCCCGCGCGCCCAGGCGAGGGCCGCGTCCAGCATGGCGTCCGCGACGCCGCGCTCGCGGCCGCGGTGCGCCGGGTCCACCCAGACGCCGATCAGGTCGACGGCGCCGGCCTGCTCCCTGTGGGCGGCCGACAGCATGGTGCCGACCCACTCCCCCTCGGCGTCCACCGCGACCAGGCCGACCTTGTCGGGCTCGTTGACCCAGTTCGTCCGGGCCCGCCAGGTGCCCTCGCCCTGGTGCCGCGCGTCCTCGTGGGTCTCGCCGAACGCCATCGGGGTGTCGAGGAGTTGGGCGAGGCGCACCTTCCGCAGGCGCTGCCAGTCCTCGCGGCCGATCCGCTCGATCCGGTACCGCACGTTCTCCGCCGCCACGTTCGACCCCGCCACGTCCACCTCTGCCGCACCGCGCGTCGGTCCACATCGGCACGGCACCGCCTCCGTCACCGGTGATCACCGGTGACGGAGGCAGGATAACCGGAGCCCGGGTCAGGGGCCGGGGCGGACCGGCGTCACGACTCGGTGCGGACCGGCGTCACGGCTTGATGCGAACCACCTGCGGGTCGTGGTCGCTCGCCTGCTGGGCGAACTCGGAGTTGATGTGCACCACGTCGTACTTGGCGTAGCCGACCTCGGGGCTGACCAGGATGTGGTCCAGCACCTGGGAGTTGCCCTGGTAGACGTAGGAGTACTGCTCGGTCTCCGGCAGCTCGTTCACCAGGTCGCGCAGCACGCCGCCCTTGGTGAGCGCGGCCAGCGCGGGCGAGAACTGGTAGTCGTTGAAGTCGCCGAGCGAGACCACGCGGGCCTGCTTGTCGGCGGCCAGCAGCCGCGCGACGAAGGCCTGCTCGACGGTGGCCTGCTTGACCCGCTGCACCTCTGAGCTGCGGGTCGGCTGCTGGAACCGGCTGTCGATGCCCTGGTCACCGCCCTTGCTGTTGAAGTGGTTGGCGATCACGAAGACCTTCTGGCCGCGGAAGACGAACTGGCCGACCAGCGGCTTGCGGCTGTTGGTCCACGCCTCGTCGTTCGGCTCGATCCGGCCGGGCGAGGCGGTCAGCGCGGTGGCGGCGCCGGTGCCGGTGACGCCGACGGCGGTGGTGGCGTCGCCGCCCGCGATGTCGGTGAAGGAGACCCGCTGCGGGTTGAACAGGAAGACCTGGCGGATGTTGCCGCCGGGCTCGCCGCCGTCCTTGCCGTCCTGCGGGTCGATCGAGCGCCAGTCGTAGGCCGGGCCGCCGGCCGCCTTGATCGCGGCGACGAACTTAGCGACGGTCTGGCTCGCGCCCACCGTGCCGTCGTTCTTGGAGCCGTTGTCGTCCTGGATCTCCTCCAGGGCGACGACGTCGGGCGAGCGCAGGTTGGTGACGATGCCCTGGGCGAGCTGGGCGAACTTGGCGTCCGGGTTGTTCGGCGCCAGGTTCTCCACGTTGTAGGTGGCGAGGGTGAGTTCGCGGTCGCCCGGCTGGGCGGTGACCTCGCGCTGGAGGTGGTTGTCCTTCAGGGTGCCCACGGTGCCCGCGACGAGCGTGTAGCCGCCGAAGTTGTTGTAGTCCAGCGGGCCGGTGGTGACGCCGGTCAGCTCGTCGCCGACGTTGGCCACCGGGAAGGGCTGCTGGGACACCGGCGCCTGCTGCTGGATCATCAGGCGGCCGACGTTGGGCTCGCGGTAGGACTCGTACAGCACACCGCCGCGGCGGCTGCGCTGGTCCTGGCTGTCGGCGGCGACCCACAGCTCGTTGTACTTGTCGGTCGCCTGGATCACCCGGACGTCCTTGACCTGGACGAGCATGCCCTCCAGGGACTCGTAGAAGTCCAGGGCGTACTTCTCCGGGTCGAGCTTCCCACCGTCGATGGTGCCGTCCGCACCGGCGGCCGGGGCGTAGGTGCCGGGGATGTTGCGGGTGTCCACGACGACCGGGGCGGGCAGCGGGTTGCCGGAGGAGACGACCGTGACGCCCGGGGCGGAGATCTCGGTGACGGACTGCGAGCCGCCGGAGAAGTTCGGGTAGTACTCGGTCACCTTGCCGCTGACCAGCACCGAGTCGCCCACCTTGACGGTCGGGTTGCCGCCGGTGAAGACGAAGACGCCCTCGCTGGTGGCCGGGTCGGCGTCCGGGTTCGGGTCCTGCATCCAGAAGCCCTTGGAACTGCCGTACGCGCGCACGCCGGTGACGATGCCGGGCACGCCGGTGACGGGCTTGCCGGTCTGCGGGGATATCCGGGTGGTGCCCTGGACGTCGTGGATCCGCAGCGGGCCGGCCTCGGTCGGGGCGGGGGTGGCGGCGCCGGCGGCGTTGGCCACCGGGAGCGGGACGAGCACCAGCGAGGCGGCCAGCGCGGCCGGGATCAGGGCGGCGCGCAGCAGGGTTCCGCGCGAACGGGGTGCGGGGGCGGTGGTCACCGGGGCAGGACTCCTAGCTCCGTCGTGCGGCACGGGTCGTGGCACGGCGGTCCGGGCGGAGGCGCGCTTCGTGCGCGCGCTACTCGCGTAGAGAAAGCAGGGGACGGACGCCCGCCCCCCGCGGCGCCCCTCAAGATACGCGCGTAGAAAATGCCCCGACAAGACCTCGTCAGTGAACTGTCGGTTCCGCCCAGGTGACTTGACCGCCAGTCAGCCCGCCCTGCTCACGGCCTGCTCACAGCCCGCTCCCAGCGGACTCCCAGGAAGCCTCGATCCGCTCCACGACCAGCTCGCACAGCTCGTGGGTGCGCAGCGCGTCGTGCGCGTCGAGGGTCTTGCCGGTGCGGACGGCGTCCAGGAACGCGAGCACGCACTGCTCGATGCCGCGCTGACGGGCGACCGGCACCCAGTCGCCACGACGGCGGACGGTCGGCTGGCCGCGGTGGTCGATGACCTCGGCCAGGTTGTGCACCTCCCGCTTGGAGTCGCCGCCGGAGACCTCCAGCACCTCCTCCGTCGAGCCGGACAGCCGGTTCATGATGCCCAGCGCCGTGAACCCCTGCCCGCCGAGGGTGAGCACCACGTGCTCGACCAGCCCGTCGCGCACCCGCGAGCGGACGTCCACGTGCTCGATCTCGCCGGGAGCCAGGAACCGGAGCAGGTCGACGACGTGGATGAAGTCGTCGTAGACCAGGGTGCGGGCGGCCTCGGGCAGACCCTCCCGGTTCTTCTGCAGCACGATCAGATCGCGCGGGCGCTCCTTCGCCTGGACGTAGCCGGGCGCGTACCGCCGGTTGAAGCCCACCATCAACGAACGGCCCGTCCGGTCGGCCAGGTCGACCAGCCGACGGGCCCCGTCCACGGTGTAGTCGAGCGGCTTGTCCACGTACACGTCGATGCCCGCCGTCAGCAACTGCTCCACGATCGGCACGTGCTGAGCGGTGGCGGCATGCACGAACGCCGCCCGGATCCCGCTCCCGATCAACTCCCCGAGATCGGTGAACCGCTGCTCCGCCGGGACCCGGTACGCCTCGCCGATCCGGTCCAGCTTCACCCGGTCCCGGGTCATCAGCCGCACGTCCAACCCCGGCAACGTGCCCAGCACCGGCAGATACGCCTTCTGCGCGATGTCACCGAGCCCGATCACCCCGACGGGGAGCGGGTGGTCGGCAGCAGCGGTCTCGCTCATGGGGCCCCTTGGGACGAGTCGGGAGGTCCTGGCCGTACAGACACGTACGACCATACGGACGATCAACGGTCCCACCCTATGCGTCCGGCAGCGCAGGCGGCCGGGAGAGGCTGCCCGAGGGACCTCCGGCCGCCGCTCACCACGTGGCCGCGCGGCTCCTTCCGGACGTTCCGGCGCGCTACGCGCTCGTGGCGGCCGCCTCGGCGAGGGCGTCGAGGACCGGGCGGATCAGCGGGTGGCCGTCGGCGCCGGCCCGGACGGCGGCGAAGACCCGGCGGGTGGCGAGCTCGCTGTCCACCGGGCGGACGGCGACGTGCCCGAGGTCGACGCCGCGCAGCGCCGAGCGCGGCACCAGGGCGACCCCGGCGCCCGCCGAGGCCAGGGCCACGACGGCGCGGAAGTCGTCGGAGGAGTGCAGCAACCGGGGCTGGAACCCGGCGTGCTCGCAGGCCAGCAGCACCACGTCGTGGCAGGGGTTGCCCGGGTAGGGGCCGATCCAGGGCTCGTCCGCCAGCGCGGCCACGTCGAGCGGGCCCGCCTCGCCGGCCAGCCGGTGGCCGAGCGGGAGGACGGCTTCGAAGGGCTCGGCGTACAGCGGCACCCGGGTCAGCCGGGCGTCGTCGGCCCGCGGGGCGCCGCGGTACTCGACGGCCACCGCGAGGTCGGCCCGGCCGTCCAGGACCATCGGCAGGCTGGCGTCGCCCTCGGCGTCCAGCACCTTGAGCCGCACCCCCGGCGCGCGTTCGCCGAGCAGGCCGATGGCGGGGGCGAGCACCAGCCCGATGCCGGTGGCGAAGGAGGCCACGGTGACCTCGCCGGAGACGCCCGCACTGTAGGCGGCGAGGTCGGCCTCGGCGCGTTCCAGCTGGGCGAGCACGACGTCGGCGTGGCCGAGCAGGATCTCCCCGGCGGCGGTCAGCCGCACGCCCCGACCCTCGCGGGCGAGCAGGTGGTGCCCGGTCTCCTGCTCCAGGGCGGCCAGCTGCTGGGAGACCGCGGAGGGGGTCAGGTAGAGGGCGGCCGCCGCGGCGGTCACGGTGCGGTGGTCCGCCACGGCCCGCAGGGTCCGCAGCCGTCGTGCGTCGATCACAGGCCAATTCTGCCAGCGCGGCGGAGCGAACCGGACGGAGTGACGGGGACGGGGTGAAGGGGACGGAGCCGGCGCAGCGGACCGAACGGACCGAACGGACCGGACGGAGCGGACGGAGCGGACGGGACGGGGACCGCGCTTCCGGACGGCGGTACCACCAGTGGCGTATTTCCGGACAAGACCGCTCCCGTTCGTTGACCACCGGCCCGGACGGCGCTTGGCTCGTGACCGACCGGGCCGCGGGGGTCGAGCGGGCCCGGCACCGTCGTCTGGGGAGGATGATCGATGACCACCGCACGCACCCGCCGCCGACTGGCCCGTACGACCTGCGTCCTGGCCGCCGTCACCGCCGTCGGCGCCGCGATGCCCGCCGCCGAGGCCCGGCCGCCCAAGGGCGACACCGCCCGGGTCAGCGAGGGGCCGAAGGGCGAGGGGCTCGACCGCGAGTCCTTCGCGCTCGGCCTGAGCGGCGACGGCCGCCTGGCCCTGTTCTCGTCCTCGGCGACGAACCTGCTGCCCGGCGGTGCCGGCGCCGGGGGCGACATCTACGTCCGCGACCTGCGCAACGGGCACCTCCAGCGGGTCAGCGTCGCCGACGACGGCGCCTCGCTGAACGCGGGCACCGGCGATGCGGCGATCAGCGGCGACGGCCGGTACGTCGTGTTCGGCACCCGCGCGACCAACCTGCTGCCCGCACTGCCGAAGCACGCCAACGACATCTACGTCCGGGACCTGTGGACCGGCCGCACCGAGCTGATCACGGCCGCCGACGGCACCTCCGGCGCGGGCGACGACCAGAGCCCGTACACCGGCTACAACCCGGCGATCAGCTGGGACGGCCGCTACGTGACCTACTCCTCCGACCGCACCGACCTCGCCCCCGGCGTCCGCCGCGGCAAGTTCAACATCTTCGTCACCGACCGCTGGACCCACACCACCAGGGTGGTCTCCACCGGTGCCGACGGCGGCCCCGCCGACAACAGCTCCTACCGTCCGACGATCAGCGCGGATGGCAGCCGGATCGGCTTCAACTCCTGGGCCGGCAACCTGCTGCCGCCCGCCCAGACCCCGCCCGCCGCCACGGCTGCGGCGGCCGACTCCGCCGGCACCCCCGACGCCACCGGCGCGAGCGCCCGGCTGGCCGGGCTGCGCGCCTACCCCTACTACGTGTGGGACGCCCGCACCGGCCGGACCGTCGGCGCCAGTCTCGACGAGGCCGGCCAGTTGCGGGGCAGCGGCACCGACGGGGAGATCAGCCCCTCCGGCCGCTACGCGGTCTACGCCCTCTTCCAGCCGGGCGGCAGCCCGGGCTCGCACGGCCGGCACACGGACGTCTTCCTGCACGAGCTGGCCACCGGCAAGGTCACCAAGGTCAGCACGCCGCTGCCCGGCACCACCGACATCAACTCCTCCTTCGACGGCACGATGTCGCTGGACGACCGGGTCTTCTTCGCCTCCGAGGCCGACGACCTGGTCCCGGACGACACCAACCAGCAGACCGACATCTTCCGCTACGACCCGCGGACCGGCCGGACCGACCGCGTCTCCCTCACCCGGGACGACGCGCAGAGCACCGCCGCGTCCTACTTCCCGAAGGTCGACGCCTTCGGCACGACGCTGCTCTTCACCGCCGACGACGGCAACCTCGTCCCGAGCGACGACAACAAGAACGCGGACGTCTTCCGGCGCCGCCTCTGAATTGGCCTGATCTGCCGCTTTCGATGGCCTGACTCCCTTTCGGCATACGTTTGTCGACGTATTTTCCGCCGAGATCACCCGGTGCCGTTGACCACCGCGCCTCCCGGCGATTGGCTCTCCCCGAGCCCGTCGTCGGGAGGGAGCCCGGCGCAGAGGGCGATCACCGGGGAGGACCACGCCCATGACCCGCACCGCTCGTACCGCGCACACCGCCCGTACCACCCGCAACCGGTGGCTGGTCGGCGGCGGCAGCGTCCTCGCGTCCGCCGCCGTGCTCGCCACCACCGCCGTCCCGGCCCAGGCCGCCCCGGCGCCGCGCGGCACCGTCCAGGTCAGCGTCGGCCTGAACGGCGCCGTGCCGGACAACCAATCGTGGAGCAAGGGGATCAGCGCGGACGGCCACTACGCCCTGTTCACCTCGTGGGCCACGAACCTGGTGGCCCAGCCCGCGAAGAGCGGCCGCGACGCCTACGTCCGCGACCTGCGGACCGGCCGCAGCGAGCGGGTCAACCTGGCCGACGACGGCAGCGTCCTGAACGGCTTCACCGAGAACGCCGCGATCAACGCCGACGGCCGCTACGTCGCCTTCGAGAGCGACGCCGACAACGTGCTGCCCGGCCTTCAGGTGAAGGGACGCACCGAGGTGTACGTCCGCGACCGCCGGACCGGCCACACCGAGCTGGTCAGCGGCGGGCTCACCAGCACCGACGCGGACACGTTCCACGCCTCCTACGCGCCCTCGATCAGCGCGAACGGCCGCTACGTGGCCTTCGTGTCCTCCCGGACCGACCTCGTTCCGGGCCTCCAGGGCACGGACCCCTCGCTCACCAGGCCCTACACCTGGGACTACAACATCTACGTCACCGACCGCTGGACCGGGAAGACCCGCCTGGTCTCCCTCGGGGTGGACGGCAAGCCGGGCGACAGCATGTCCCTCAACCCGACCATCAGCGCGGACGGCCGCACCGTCGGCTTCACCTCCTTCGCGTCCAACCTGGTGCCGGCCGAGCAGACCCCCGCACTCGCCGCCGCGGCCACGGCCACCGCGGACGCGACCCCCGGTACGGCAGCCGCGACCGCCGATGTCGAACTGGCCCCGGGCACCGCCTCCGCCCTGCCCCGCAACGCCCGGGCGGGCCTGGCCCAGCCGAACCTCGCCCGGCCGACCACCGGCGCCTACTACACCTACGACGTGGCGTCCGGCCGGACCTCCGCCGCGAGCCTCGACGCCGACGGCAAGCTCGGCTTCGCCAGCTTCGACGCGACGATCAGCCCGGACGGGCGGCGCGCCGTCTACGCCCTGCCGGAGCCCGGTGGGTCCACCAGCGGTCACCGGTACCACCTGGTGCTGTACGTCCGGGACCTCAAGAAGGGCACCGTGACCAAGGTCAGCGGCGGCCTGCCCGGCACCACCTCGGTCGGCACCTCCGACCACGGCAGCATCACCGCCGACAACCGCTGGATCTACTTCTCCTCCGCCGCCGACAACCTGGTCGCCGGCCCGCAGCACGCGGGCTGGGACGTCTACCGCCAGGACCTGCGCACCGGCCGCACCGAGCGGGTCGCCACCGCGCCGGACGGCTCCTCCGGCAACGGCTCCTCGGTCGACCCCTTCGTGGACGCCCACGGGAACGCCGTGGTGTTCGGCTCGACCAGCGGCAACCTGGTCGCCGGCACCAACGGCCCGGCGAGCGACGGCTACCAGGTCTTCGCCCGTACCACCGGCCGCCCCGGGGACGGCGACGGCGACGGCGACGACCAGGGCCAGGGCCAGGGCCAGGGCCAGGACGACGAGGACTGATCGGATCGCCCCGGGTTGACTGCCCCCTGCGACCCCGGCACCCCAGGCAACCCGCCGGCCCCCCGGAAACCGCGAACGGGGGCGGGACGTCGGCCGGGCCGGCGTCCCGCCCCCGCGGCGGGAGGGTGGGGCAGGTGGTTGGGGGCCGTGCGGCGGAGAGGCATCGACGCGCCTCCGCCGCACGGCGGTTCATGAGCCCGCGGGCCGGTCCGGTTCCGAGCGGACCGGCCCGCGGGCAGTCGGTGCGGGCCCCTGCCGGGCCCGATCGGTGCGGGGCGTCGCCGCAGCGCGTCACCCCACGGGGGCGCTACTCCCCCAGCGCGGCGCGCGCGTCCACGAAGGCCGCGACGGCGCGCTCGACGTCCTCGGTGGAGTGCGCCGCGGACAGCTGCACCCGGATCCGGGCCTGGCCGTGCGGGACCACCGGGTAGGAGAACCCGATCACGTACACGCCGCGCTCCAGCAGCAGTTCGGCGAGCTTGCCGGCCTTGGCCGCGTCGCCGATCATCACCGGGGCGATCGGGTGGTCGCCGGGCAGGATCTCGAACCCGGCCTCGGTCATTTTCGTGCGGAACAGCGCCGTGTTGGCCGCCAGCCGCTCGCGCAGCTCGCTGGACCGCTCGACCAGGTCGAGCACCTTCAGCGAGGCGGCCGCGATCACCGGGGCCAGCGAGTTGGAGAACAGGTACGGGCGGGAGCGCTGGCGCAGCAGGGCGACGATCTCCCGGCGGGCGGCGACGTAGCCGCCGGAGGCACCGCCGAGGGCCTTGCCGAGGGTGCCGGTGATGATGTCCACGCGGTCGGTCACGCCGTGCAGCTCGGGGGTGCCGCGGCCGTTCGGGCCGACGAAGCCGACGGCGTGCGAGTCGTCCACCATGACCATGGCGTCGTAGCGGTCGGCCAGGTCGCAGATCTCCCGCAGCGGGGCGACGTAGCCGTCCATCGAGAAGACGCCGTCGGTGACGATCAGGCGGCGGCGGGCGTCCTGGGTGTCCTGGAGCTGCTTCTCCAGGTCGGCCATGTCGCGGTTGGCGTAGCGGTGGCGGCGGGCCTTGCTGAGCCGGATGCCGTCGATGATGCTCGCGTGGTTGAGCGCGTCGGAGATGACGGCGTCGCGGTCGTCGAGCAGGGTCTCGAAGACGCCGCCGTTGGCGTCGAAGCAGGAGGAGTAGAGGATCGTGTCCTCCTGGCCGAGGAACGCCGAGAGACGGTCCTCCAGCTCCTTGTGGACGTCCTGGGTGCCGCAGATGAAGCGGACCGAGGCCATCCCGTAGCCCCAGCGGTCCAGGGCGTCCTTGGCCGCGGCCAGCACCTCGGGGTGGTCGGCCAGGCCGAGGTAGTTGTTGGCGCAGAAGTTCAGCACCTCTCCCGGCTTGCCGCCGCCGGTGACGGTGACCGCGGCGCTCTGCGGGCTCCCGATCACCCGCTCGGGCTTGAACAGGCCGGCCTCGCGGATCTCCTCGAGGGTGGCGGCGATGTCGGCGCGCACGTTGTCGAACACGACAGGCTCCTTTTGCGTCGGCGGGGTGGCTCAGGCGGTCCAGTCGAGGATGATCTTGCCGCAGTTGCCGCTCGCGGCGTCCTCGAAGGCGGCCTCGAAGTCGGTGGCGGGGTAGCGGCCGGTGATCACCGGGCTGAGGTCCAGGCCGCCCTCCAGCAGCACGGACATCGCGTACCAGGTCTCGAACATCTCGCGGCCGTAGATGCCCTTGATGGTGATCATCGAGGTGACGATCGAGGCCCAGTCCACCGGGAACTGCTCGGCGGGCAGGCCGAGCATGGCGATCTTTCCGCCGTGGGTCATGTTGGCGATCATCGACTGCATCGCCTCGGGGCGGCCGGACATCTCCAGGCCCACGTCGAAGCCCTCGCGCAGGCCGAGCTTCTGCTGGCCCTCCTCGATGGTGTGCTCGGCGACGTTGAGCGCCAGCGTCACGCCGACCTCGCGGGCCAGGTCGAGCCGGTACGGGGAGACGTCGGTGATCATCACGTTGCGGGCGCCGGCGTGCTTGGCGACGGCGGCGGCCATGATGCCGATCGGGCCCGCACCGGTGACCAGCACGTCCTCACCGACCAGCGGGAAGGACAGCGCGGTGTGCACGGCGTTGCCGAAGGGGTCGAAGATCGCGGCCACGTCCAGGTCGACCGGCACCCGGTGCACCCAGACGTTGGAGGCGGGCAGTGCCACGTACTCGGCGAAGGCGCCGTCGCGGTTGACGCCCAGGCCGACGGTGTTGCGGCACAGGTGGCGGCGGCCGGCCTGGCAGTTGCGGCACTTGCCGCAGACCAGGTGGCCCTCGCCGCTGACCAGGTCGCCGATCGCGATGTCCGCGACGCCTGCGCCGATCTCGGCGACCTCGCCGACGAACTCGTGCCCGAGCACCAGCGGGGTCCTGATGGCCTGCTGGGCCCAGCCGTCCCACGTGCGGATGTGCAGGTCGGTGCCGCAGATGCCGGTCCGCAGCACCTTGATCAGCACCTCGCCGGGGCCGATCTCGGGCTTCGGGACGTCGATCATCCAGAGGCCGGGCTCGGCCTGCTGCTTGACGAGTGCCTTCACGGGCGACGGCTCCTGACGTGCGGGGGGACGGCCTTCGGGGGTCGGGCAGGCCGAGGTGGCCCGGTTCGGCCGCTCCTGACGGGCGAACTCCGGGCAGGCAGCAATCTGCCTGGTGGGAGCGGGTGCGGTCCATCGAGGAATTCTTAAGGGCGGCCACAGCTGGGCTGAACGATCGTGCCCGAGCGGCGCCCGACGGCGGGTGCGGCGTGCCGGTGCTCACTCGTCCGGCCGAGCGCGGGTCGGCCGTCGCGACACCAACCGGCGAACGCCCCGGGGTACTTGACACCGCCCCGCCAGCGGGGTTGGGGCACCCGGCTGACGGTGGGCCCGTTCGGATCAGCCGGGAGCCGACCCGCGCGCGGCCGGGAGGCGGCGGTGCTTACGGTGGCGGCGCTCCCCCTCGGCCCCGTGGAGCGGCGCCCCGGCTCCGCGGAGCGGCGGCTGCGGGGCCCTCCGCCACGGGGCCGTCCGCCCCAGAGAGGCGCTGTCCACACCATGACCGAGACCTGCCGGCCCCGACCGGCCGCTGCCCGCTCGGGCACCGCCCGCACGGCCGCCGCCGCCCTGGCCCTGACCGCGCTGCTCGCCGGCGCGGCCTGCTCCGGCGACCCGAAGCCCGCCCGGCCGGCCGGCGACCCGGCCGTCGCCGCCGAGCCGGCCGCGCTCAGCCCCTCGCCCACCACCTCGGCGAGCGTGTCCCCGGGCGCGGTGGTGCCGCTCACCCCGGCCGTCACCTCACAGCTGGACTCCACGATCCAGCAGGTGCTGGCCCGCACCGCCGTCCCCGGCATCTCGGTCGGGATCATCACGCCCGGTGGGACGTACCAGAAGTCCTTCGGCATCGCCGACAAGACCACCGGGGCGGCGATGGACCCCGGGCTGTACTCCCGGATCGGCAGCGAGACCAAGACCTTCACCGCGACCGCCGTGCTGCGGCTGGTGGACCAGGGCAAGGTCAACCTGGACGCCCCGATCTCCGCGTACGTCGACGGCGTGCCCGGCGGCGACGCGATCACCGTCCGCCAGCTCGGCGAGATGCGCAGCGGCCTGTTCCCGTACAGCTCCGACCCGGACTTCGTGAACGCGCTGATCAGCGACCCGAACCGGGTGTTCACCCCGGACCAGCTGCTCGCCTACGGCTACCAGCACCCCGCGGTCTTCCCGCCCGGCACCCAGTTCCAGTACAACAACAGCAACTACATCATCCTGGGCAAGCTGATCGAGCGGGTCGGCGGGCAGACGGCCGGCGCGTTCCTCCAGGACCAGGTGTTCACCCCGGCCGCGCTCGCCCGGACCAGCTTCCCGGTCGACGGGACCATGCCCGACCCGCACGCCCACGGCTACACCGACCAGACGCCCACCGGGGCGATCGAGGACGCCACCAACTGGAACCCCTCCTGGGCCTGGACCGCCGGCGCCGTCATCACCACCCTCGCCGACCTGGAGAGCTGGGCCAGGACGATGGCCACCGGCGCGCTGGTCACGCCCGCCACCCAGGCCGAACGCCTGAAGACGCTGCCGACCGGCGACGCCGGCGTCACCTACGGCTTCGGGCTGTTCGACAACCACGGGTGGATCGGGCACAACGGCTCGATGCCGGGCTACGAGAGCGTGGCGGTGTACCTGCCGCAGGCCCAGAGCACGCTGGTGATGCTGCTCAACACCGATGTGCTGTACCAGGGTTCCGAGCCGTCCTCGGTGTTCGCGAACGAGATCACCAGGATCATCTCGCCGCGGAACGTCTACTCGCTCCCGCCGGCGACGGCCGCGCCGTCGGCACCGGGCTCGGGGTCGGCGTCGGGCTCGGGGTCGGCGTCGGCCTCAGGCTCGGGGTCGGCCTCAGGGGCAGGCTCCCCCTCCCTCCCCGCGGGCAACTCGACCTCCACCGTGCGGGCTTGAGCCCCGCCCGACACCACCGCCGCGGGCCCGAACCGGCTGACCGGTTCGGGCCCTTGACGCACCGTCACTTCCCCAGCACCCGGGCCAGGTCGTACGAGACCGGCTCCACCAGCTGCTCGTAGGTGCAGCTCTCCGGGGTGCGGTCCGGCCGCCAGCGGCGGAACTGCGCGGTGTGCCGGAACCGGGTGCCCTCCATGTGGTCGTACGCGACCTCGACCACCCGCTCGGGGCGCAGCGCGATCCAGGACAGGTCCTTGCCGCCGGTCCAGCGGCTGACCGCGCCGGGCAGCCGGCCCTCGGCGTGCGCGGCCTCGTCCGCCCAGCTGCCCCACGGGTGCCGGGAGAGGTCGTCCATCCGCAACGGGGCCAGTTCCTCCGCGAGTTGGCGGCGGCGGGCCATCGAGAAGGCGGCGCAGACCCCGACGTGCTGCAGCCTCCCGTCCGCGTCGTTGATGCCGAGCAGGAGGGAGCCGACCACCGGGCCGCTCTTGTGCTCGCGGTAGCCGGCCACCACGCAGTCGGCGGTGCGCTCGTGCTTGATCTTGTACATGGTCCGCTCCCCCGGCCGGTACGGCTGGTCCAGCGGCTTGGCGACCACGCCGTCCAGCCCGGCGCCCTCGTACTCGGCGAACCAGGTCCGCGCGAGCTCGCGGTCGGTGGCGGCGGGGGCCGTGAACACCGGGTCGGCGGCGTCGGCGAGCGCCGCCTCCAGGGCCGGGCGGCGCACCGACAGCGGCTCGTCCAGCAGGGAGTCGTCACCGAGGGCGAGCAGGTCGAAGGCGACGAAGGAGGCCGGGGTCCGCTCGGCGAGCAGCTTCACCCGGCTCGCGGCGGGGTGGATGCGCTCCAGCAGTTCCTCGAAGCGCAGCCGCCCGTCCCGGGCGATCACCACCTCGCCGTCCAGCACGCAGCGCGGCGGCAGCTCGCGCCGGAAGGCCTCGACCAGTTCGGGGAAGTACCTGGTCAGCGGCTTGCCGGTGCGGCTGCCGAGCTCCACCTCGGCGCCGTCGCGGAACACGATGGCGCGGAAGCCGTCCCACTTGGCCTCGTACTGCATGCCGGGCGGGATCTCGGCCACCGACTTGGCGAGCATCGGGGCCACCGGTGGCATCACGGGCAGGTCCATGCGTCCGATCCTCGCCCGCTTCGCCCCGGGGCGCGCGCGGGGCGCGTGGAGCGCGGTGGCGGGCGGGGCTCGAGACGCGCGCCGGGCCCCGCGCGCTTAGCGTGAAGGGCATGGGCTCAGCCGTCGAACTGGAAGTCGCCGGGCGCACCGTCCGGCTGTCGAACCCGGACAAGGTGTACTACCCCGAGCGCGGCTTCACCAAGCTGGACGTCGCCCGCTACTACCTGGCCGTCGCCGACGGGGTCCTGCGCGGCCTGCGCGACCGCCCGACCACGCTGCAGCGCTTCCCCGACGGCGTCGACGGCGACTTCTTCTACCAGAAGCGCGCCCCCAAGGGCCTGCCGGACTGGCTGCCCACGGCCCGGATCGACTTCCCCAGCGGCCGCTCCGCCGACGAGATCTGCCCCACCGAGCCCGCCGCCGTCCTGTGGGCCGCCAACCTGGGCTGCCTCACCTTCCACCCCTGGCCGGTCCGGCGCACCGACACCGACCACGTGGACGAACTGCGCATCGACCTCGACCCGCAGCCCGGCACCGACTTCCACGACGCCGTCCGCGCCGCCCACGAACTGCGCGCCGTGCTGGCGGAGCACGGGCTGCGCGGCTGGCCCAAGTCCTCCGGCGGGCGCGGCCTGCACGTGTACGTGCCGCTCGTGCCCGAGTGGACCTTCACCGACGGCCGGCACGCGGTGATCGCCCTCGGCCGGGTGCTGGAGCAGCGGATGCCCGGCAGGGTCACCACCGCCTGGTGGAAGGAGGAACGCGGCGAGCGGATCTTCGTCGACTACAACCAGATGGCCCGCGACCGCACCATCGCCTCCGCCTACTCCCTGCGCGCCCGCCCTCGTGCCACCGCCTCCGCCCCGCTGCGCTGGGAGGAGCTCGACGACGCCTCCCCGGAGGACTTCGACCTGCGGACCGTCCCGGCCCGCTTCGCCGAACTCGGCGACCTCAACGCCGAGATGGACGGCCAGGCGTTCCGCCTGGAAGGGCTGCTGGAGCTCTACCACCGGCAGCTCCACGACCAGGGCCTCGGCGAACTGCCCTACCCGCCCGACCACCCCAAGGCCGAGGGCGAACCCACCCGCGTCCAGCCGAGCCGCGCCCGGAAGAAGTGAGGCGGCGTAGGCTGGCGCTCTCGACGGACGGGGGCGGCGGATGGGCACACGGGGACTGGCCGGGATCCTGGCGGACGCGGCGGGCGGGGCGTTCCCGCCACCGGACGGTTCGGTGACGGTGGTCCCGCAGCCGTCCCCGCGTGAGGCCGGGGTGGTGGCCTTCGCCGCCCACGCGGTCGTCTTCACCGACGAGGACCCGGCCTGGGTGCACGAGACGCTGGCCGCCGACCCGGGGGATCCGCTGTCCGCGCCGCTCTGCCCGCCGTTCCTGGCCGCCTTCGGAGCGCGCACCGGGCGGACCGTCAACACCATCGACCTGCTGTCGCTCGCCGACCGCCTGCCGGGGGCCCCGCCGCTGCCGCTCACCGAGGAACGGGACCGCGAGCACCCCCGGGTGGTCCGCGCGCTGCGCTACCGCGAGGACGTCCGGGTGTTCACGGCCGACGGCGGCGTGCTGGTGCTCGGCCGCGGCGTGGCCGGCCGCTGGGAGTGCGCGATCGAGGTCGACCCGCACGCCCGGGGCCGCGGCCTCGGCCGCGCCCTCGCCACGGCCGCCCGCCACCTGCTCCCGGCGGGCGACACCGTCTGGGCCCAACAGGCCCCCGGCAACGCCCCCAGCGTCCGCGCCTTCCAGGCCGCGGGCTACCGCCCGGTCGGCGCGGAGGCGCTGCTGGTGACGGGGCGGCCGTAGGACGCGCCGGGACGGCGCTCAGCGCTCAGCGCTCAGCGCTCGATGGTCTGCCACCGCTGGTTGTCGCCGCCGTGGAAGTCCCACTGGTCCGCGGGAGCCCCGTTCTCGGTGCTCCAGCCACCGATCTCCAGTGCCTTGAGAAAGTTGTTGGAGATCTTCCACCCCTCGGTCGGGCTGTTGCGGCCCCACCCCCAGTTCTGGCTCGCCCCGCCGTGGCAGTCCCACTGCCGGACCGGGGCGCCGTTGTCCCTGCGCCAGTCCGCGACCTCCAGGCACTTGCCGCTGTTCACGTTCACGAACGTACCGGGGGTGCCGGAGACGAAGTTCCACACCTGGCTCGCCCCGCCGTGGCAGTCCCACTGCCGGACCGGGGCGCCGTTGTCCGTACGCCAGTCCGCGACCTCCAGGCACTTGCCGCTGTTCACGTTCCGCAGCATCGCCACCTTCGGCGGAATGCCGTTCGGGAAACCCGGGGGGAAGTAGTCCGCGCTCGCTGTCGGAGCGGCCACGGCCACCAGCAGCGCGGCACCGAGTGCCGGCACGAGCGTGCGACGCACGGGGTTCATCAGAGCGTTCTCCCATCGGCAGGTTCCAGAGCCTCCGCCCGAGGCACGAACCGGCCGACGGTGCGGCGCGTCAACCGCGCGCCGACAGCCGTCGATCTCCCCCGAACGACACCGCACCCTAGCGCCCGATGCCCGTACGATCCACCGGAATTGCGCCCGCCGGGGCCAGCTCGGCGACGATCCGCACCGCGTCGGCGATCTGCCCGTCGGTCAGGTCGCCCCGCGCGGTCAGGCGCAGCCGGGAGACGCCGTCCGGGACGGACGGGGGGCGGAAGCAGCCGACGGCGAGGCCGGCCCGGCGGCAGTCGGCGGCCCAGGCGACGGCGGCCTCGGGACCCGGGGCCCGGACGGAGACCACCGCGGCGTCCGGTTCGCAGGCCTGCAGCCCGGCGGCGGTGAGCTGCCGGGCGAGGGTGCGGGCGACCTCGCGGGCGCGCTCGGCCCGGGCGGGTTCGGCGCGCAGAAGCCGCAGCGCGGCGAGCGCGGCGCCGGCGGCGGCCGGGGCGAGACCGGTGTCGAAGATGAAGGTGCGGGCGGTCTCGGTGAGGTGGCGGATCACCCGGCGCGGGCCGAGGACGGCGCCGCCCTGGGAGCCGAGGGACTTGGAGAGCGTCACGGTGGCGACGGTGTCGGGCCGCCCGGCGAGTCCGGCGGCCGCGAGGGCGCCGGTGCCGCCGGGGCCGAGGACGCCCAGCCCGTGGGCGTCGTCCACCAGCAGGGCGGCGCCGTGCGCGCGGACGGCCTCGGACAGCGCGGCCAGCGGGGCGGCGTCGCCGTCCACCGAGAACACCGAGTCGGTGACGACCAGCGCGCGGCGCTGCGCCCGCCCGGCGAGCACCTCGGCCACGGCCGCCGGGTCGCTGTGCGGGGCGCGGTGGACGTCGGCGCGGGAGAGCCGGCAGCCGTCGATCAGCGAGGCGTGGTTGTAGGCGTCGGACACGATCAGGGTGTCCGGGTCGGTGAGCGCGGTGAGCGCGGCCAGGTTGGCGGTGTACCCGGAGGAGAACACCAGCGCCGCCTCGGCCCCGCAGAACTCGGCGAGCTCCTCCTCCAGTTCGGTGTGCAGCGCGGTCGTCCCGGTCACCAGCCGCGACCCGGTCGACCCGCCGCCCCACCGCAGCGCCGCCTCGGCCGCGGCCCGCGTCACCACGGGGTGCCTGGTCAGCCCCAGGTAGTCGTTCCCGGCGAGGTCCAGCACCGGGTCCTCGGCGGGCCTGCTGCGCAGCGTCCGCGTCAGCCCGGCCTCGGCGCGCAGCTCGGCGGCCTCGTCGAGCCAGTCGAAGACGTTAGCCGGGGCGAGCTCGGCGGTGTGCGGTTCGGGCGCAAGCGAGTGGACCATGCCCGGCACTCTGGCACGGTCGTCGCGGACCGGGCAATGTGCCGCTCGGCACAGCGTCGGGTACGAAACCCTGTCTGATTCACCTGCCATTAACCGCTATTCCACCATGAGGTCACCCAGGCCTCCGACTGCGTAAAACCTTCATCAAGCTTTTGCAAAGAGCGCGAGAAGGTATCCACACATGTTCGATACGCTCGTCATTGATCTTCAAACGGGGGAATGTAGAAGTGGCGGACCTCGAATTCGAGCGCCGGATGAATCCGTGGCTGTTCGACGCCAACGGCAACCTGACCGCGGCCGCGAAGAAGCAGTTCCCGGACCTGGTCGGGGCCAACGACGCCCCGGTGTCACTGGGCAGCGGGCAGACCGTCAAGGCGAACCCGGCGATGCTCCAACAGGCGGCGCAGAACGCCTTCGCCCTGCGCGACTCGGTCAAGACCGAGCTGTCCCAGCCCGGCGATCACGTCAACGCCGCGGCCGGCGCCCTCAAGGGGTGGTCCCTCGGCACCGGGCTCACGGGCCTGTGGATGATGTGGTCCGCCCAGGCGGAAGGCCTGCGCAGCAGCGTCGACGACATCGGCAAGCGGCTCCAGAGCACCTCGCAGAGCTACTCCAAGGCCGAGTCGGACATCGGCACCGGCTTCCAGCAGGGCACGAAGGCCTGACGGCCGAGCGAGCCAGGGACACGACGACGACATGGTGACGTTCAGTCAGCTCAAGCAGGTTGACCTCGGCAGCCTCGGTTCGGCGGCCGGCGACTTCGAAACCCTCGTCCGCAACTGGGACCTCACCCAGCGGATGCAGAACGAGGTCATCGGCACGGTCCAGCAGTCCGGCTGGCACGGCGACGCCGCCGGCCTCGCCACCGCCAAGCTCACCTGGGGCCGCGACCAGATCCACGCCGCCTTCGAGGAGGCCTCGGGCATCGCCAAGACCCTCCGCGACGCCCACACCGAGATCACGGCCGCGAAGAAGGACCTCGACACGGCGGTGAGCAAAGCCACCGCCGACGGCCTTACCGTCGACGGCGAGGGCGCGGTGCACTGGCCTCCGGCCCAGTCGCAGGAGGACAAGCGCGACCCCGAGTACGCCAAGAGCTGGCAGGCGAAGGCCCAGACCGCCGCGAAGGCCATCGGCGACGCCCTCGACCGTGCCACCGAGGCCGACATCGCCGCCACCAACGCCCTGGGCACCGACACCGGCAGCGACAGCGGCACGTTCAACGCCACCCCGGTCGGCGGCATCCCGGAGGAGGAGGCCAAGGAGGCCACCTACATCCTCGGCCTCGGCGACAAGGCCACCGACGCCCAGCTCCAGAACCTCCAGAAGCTGCTCGAGCGCCACAACGGCGACCCGCGCTTCGCGGCCTCCTTCTACGGCAAGCAGGACCCGGCGACCTTCCTCGCCCAGTACGGCGCGATGGCGCAGAGCGCGGACTACGCCAACAGCTCCGCCCGCTCCTACGCGGTGAAGAACATCCAGAAGGACCTGGGTCTCACGCTCGCCACCGCGACCGACTCCAAGCAGGTGCCGCACGTCTCGGACGCGTGGGAGACCGAGCTGCGCGCCGCCGGCGCCAAGCAGATCCCCGTCCCCGCGGGCGCCGACCCCGCCCACAGCCCGTACGGCTACCAGATCCTGGCCAACGTCCTGAGGAACGGGAAGTACGACGCGCACTTCCTCAACCCGATCGCCGAGCACGTGACGCAGCTGACCAACGAGAACCCGGTGCGCTGGGACGCGGCCACCAAGGCCACGTACCCCTTCACCGAGCTCAAGTTCGTCGGCGTGCCCGACAAGGACGGCAACATCCAGGGCATCAACCCGATGTCCTCGATCCTGGACGCGCTCGGGCACAGCCCGGAGGCCGCCACCAGGTTCTTCCACGACGCGCCGACCACCTACAACCCGGACGGCACGGTCAAGAGCGCCGGCGGCGAGAACACCTACTTCAAGATGCTCACCGACAGCGGGTCCCGCTCCCTGCTGCTCGACCAGCAGTACCCGCCGCGGCCGAACCCGGGCACCCCCGACCCCTTCGACGTCACCTCGCTCGGCCACGCGCTGGAGGCCGCGACCACGGGACGGGCGTTCGACGACGTCGATGGGAAGTTCCCCCCGCACACGGCGGACATGAAGGACCTCATGACGCAGGTCGTCGACACGTTCGGCGGCAAGGACGGCCCGGGGCTGATCAACGGCGGGGTGTTGTCGAACCTCAACCCCAGCCTCGGCAACATGACCGCCAACTACATCGGCGACGTCCAGGGCGCGCTGGAGGGCCCGGGCGCCGACTCGCACCTCTTCGACCAGACCACGGTCGAACGGCTGGTCGGCACCCTGGGCCGCCACCCCGACGCCTACGCCGCCATCGCGGCCGGTCAGCAGGCGTACACGACCGCCCAGATCCAGGATGTCCTGGCCCACCCCGAGTTACACAAGGACCTGGCGGTGGCGGTCGAGAACATCGCCAAGCCGGCCGGCCAGGTCAACGGGCTGATCACCAGTGCGAGGATCGACGAGGTCTACACCAAGCACGCCGCCAGCGACGCCCAGTACAACGCCGCGATCGACACCAAGCGTGAACTCGCGGGCCAGATCTGGTCGTTCGCCGGCGACGCGCTGAAGGAACGCGCTCCCCTGATCGGCGAGGGCGTCGACAACGTGGTCAACCAGATCATGGACAACGTCGCCGAGGGCTACAAGGTGAACACGCGCGAGGACGCCAGCCTCGAAGCCGGCGACGCGAAGAAGCAGGCCGAGAGCAACTCGCAGCAGGCGATCGTCAACGCCGTCCGGGATGCCGGCCACCACACCGGTGTCGACCCGAACTACGTCAGCGACGTGGCCCGCCGGGCGGCCCAGGAGGAGAACACCGGCTACGGCAGCGGCAGGGACTCCTATGACGCGCTGTTCCCGAAGAGCTAGGACGGTCGGACCATGGTTGACGTCGCCCACATCATCCCGCCGTCCCCGGACGACCCGCCCCGGCGGCCGTCCCGGATCCGCCCCTGGCACGCCGCCGTCGCCCTCGTGGCGGCGGTGGCGGTCGGCGGCGGGTTGTGGGCGTGGAAGCCGTGGCGATCCGTGGAGCTGCCGGAGCACGCGTGCTGGTCGCTCCTGGACAAGGACGACCTGAAACCGCTGGCCGGCCCGGACGGGAAGGCCGTCGAGCCGAAGCCGGCCCGGGAGATCGCCACGCTCGCGAAGCCCGCGTCCGGGAACCGCGACTACCGCTGCGCCGTCCTGTGGACGGGCGGCGCCTCGCTGCTCGACGTGGACATCAGGCCGCCGTGGAACGGGATCGACGCCGACCGCGCGAGCGACGCCGGTCTCGGCCCGATCACGCCGCTGGACTTCGGGCCCGGCGCGACCGGCTGGATCGTCAACCACGACAGGGTCCGGCTCTACGTGTCGTGCGACTTCCAGGGCACGCAGCCCGACACCGGCCGCGCCGCGCCGCCGTACGTCGGCGTGCGGGTCGGCGGGGACCACATCGACGGCACCTCCCCGGCCGCCGTGGGGCAGGCGTACACGGACACCGCCCTGAAGGTCGGCAGGGCCGCCGCGACCGCTTACGAGTGCCGCAACACCGTGCAGCTGCCCGCCACCGCCCCGCACGTCCCCTCCCAGGGCCCGGGCTTTGCCCGGGGTGGCGGCGAGCAGGCAAGATAGCCGGGTGACCCTCCTTGATCTGATGCCGAAGCCCGCCACGCCCGATGCGCTGTACGAGACGTTCGCAGCCTGGGCGGAGGAACGGGGGATCACGCTGTACCCGGCGCAGGAGGAGGCGCTGATCGAGCTGGTGTCGGGGAACAACGTGATCCTGGCGACGCCGACAGGCTCGGGCAAGAGCCTGGTGGCGGCGGGGGCGCACTTCGCGGCGCTGGCGGAGGGGAAGCGGACGTTCTACACCGCGCCGATCAAGGCGCTGGTGTCGGAGAAGTTCTTCGACCTGGTCAAGATGTTCGGCACCGAGCAGGTCGGCATGATGACGGGCGACGCGAGCGTCAACCCGACCGCGCCGATCATCTGCTGCACGGCCGAGGTGCTCGCCCAGATCGCGCTGCGCGACGGCACCCGGGCGGACATCGGCCAGGTGGTCATGGACGAGTTCCACTTCTACGCCGAGCCGGACCGCGGCTGGGCCTGGCAGATCCCGCTGCTGGAGCTGCCGCAGGCGCAGTTCCTGCTGATGTCGGCGACGCTCGGCGACGTCCGCCGCTTCGAGGAGGACCTGACCCGCCGGACCGGCCGTCCGACCACGGTGGTCCGCAACGCGACCCGCCCGGTGCCGCTGTTCTACGAGTACCGCCGCACCACGATGCACGACACGCTCGAAGAGCTGCTGCAGACCGGCCAGGCGCCGGTCTACGTCGTGCACTTCACGCAGAAGGAGGCGGTGGAGCGGGCGCAGTCGCTGATGAGCATCAACATGTGCTCGAAGGCGGAGAAGGAGGCCATCGCCGACCTGATCGGCGGCTTCCGCTTCACCACCAAGTTCGGCCGCAACCTGTCCCGTTACGTGCGCCACGGCATCGGCGTGCACCACGCGGGCATGCTGCCGAAGTACCGCCGGCTGGTCGAACGCCTCGCCCAGGCCGGCCTGTTGAAGGTCATCTGCGGCACCGACACGCTCGGCGTCGGTGTCAATGTGCCGATCCGCACGGTGCTGTTCACCGCCCTGTCCAAGTACGACGGCACCCGGGTGCGCATCCTGCGGGCCCGTGAGTTCCACCAGATCGCCGGGCGGGCCGGGCGGGCCGGCTTCGACACCGTCGGCCAGGTGGTGGCGCAGGCGCCGGAGCACGTGATCGAGAACGACAAGGCGATCGCCAAGGCCGGGGACGACCCGAAGAAGAAGCGCAAGGTGGTGCGCAAGAAGGCGCCGGAGGGCTTCGTCGGCTGGACCGAGGAGACCTTCGACAAGCTGATCGGCGCCGACCCGGAGCCGCTGGTGTCCAGGTTCAAGGTGAGCCACGCGATGCTGCTGTCGGTGATCGGCCGCCCGGGCAACGCCTTCGAGGCGATGCGCAAGCTGCTCACCGACAACCACGAGGACCGGGCCGCGCAGCGCCGGCACATCCGCACCGCGATCGCCATCTACCGTTCGCTGCTGGAGGGCGGCGTGGTGGAGCGGCTGCCGGAGCCGGACGCCGAGGGCCGGATCGTCCGGCTCACCCTGGACCTGCAGGAGAACTTCGCGCTCAACCAGCCGCTGTCCACCTTCGCGCTGGCCTCCTTCGAGCTCCTCGACCCGACCTCGCCCTCGTACGCGATGGACGTGATCTCCGTCGTCGAGGCGACCCTCGACGACCCGCGCCAGATCCTCGCCGCGCAGCAGAACAAGGCGCGCGGCGAGGCCGTCGGCGAGATGAAGCGGGACGGCATCGAGTACGAGGAGCGGATGGAGCGGCTCCAGGAGATCACCTACCCGAAGCCGCTGGAGGAACTCCTCACCCACGCCTACGAGGTGTACCGCCGGGCGCACCCGTGGATCGGCGACCACCAGCTGCAGCCGAAGTCGGTGGTCCGCGACCTGTACGAGCGGGCGATGACCTTCTCGGACTACGTCGGCTTCTACGAGCTGGCGCGCACCGAGGGCATCGTGCTGCGCTACCTGGCGGGCGCGTTCAAGGCGCTGGAGCAGACCGTCCCCGAGGACGTGAAGACCGACGACCTGAAGGACGTCATCGCCTGGCTCGGCGAGCTGGTCCGCCAGGTCGACTCCAGCCTGCTGGACGAGTGGGAGCAGCTGGCCAACCCGACCGAGCCGCAGGCCGCCGAGGTGCGGCTGGACGACAAGCCGGCGCCGGTCACGGCCAACGCGCGGGCCTTCCGGGTGCTGGTCCGCAACGAGATGTTCCGCCGGGTCGAGCTGTGCGCGCTGGAGCACTACGAGGAACTGGCCGAGCTGGACGGCGAGTACGGCTGGGACGCGGACCGCTGGGCGGACGCCATGGACGGGTACTGGGAGGAGTACGACGACCTCGGCACCGGCCCGAACGCGCGCGGCCCGAAGATGCTGATCATCGAGGAGGAGGACTCCTCCTGGCGGGTCCGGCAGATCTTCGACGACCCGGAGGGCGACCACGACTGGGGCATCAGCGCCGAGGTCGACCTGTACGGCTCGGACGAGGAGGGCCGGGCGGTGCTGCGGGTGACCGCGGTGGACCGGCTCGGCGGCTGACGGCCGAAGCTGCCCCGAACGAAACGCCCGAGGGGGCCCGGACTCACCGGGCCCCCTCGGGCGTTCGTCACGTCCGCAGCGCGGAGCTCGTCACATCCAGACGAACGGCGCGCCCGCCGCGTACGAGATCGCGCGGGTGGCCTCGTCCAGGTTCTGTTCGGCGCTGGGTGCCGAATTGGTCGGCGTCGGGGTGGGCGCGGTCGGCGCGCCCGTCGCGCTCGGGGTCGGCGCCGCCGCGCGGCCGTCGCCGGTCCGCGAGCTGGTGACCGTCACGTAGTGCCCGACCACCTCGACCCGCGGGTCGCTCCCCGGCTTGGCGCCGGCGGGCTGGGCGGGGGCGGTGGTGGCGTCCGCGAGGATGAAGGCGACCGCTCCGGGCTTGGCCCGCAGGGCCTCGGCGGCTCTGACGGCGGCGGCCTGGTCGGGGAAGCGCAGCATGGTGACGCTGCTGAGCACCGGGCGGTCCTGGCCGGCGAAGCTGACGGTCAGGTAGGCCTGGCAGCCGCTGTCCTTCAGCGGGTCCTGGGCGCGGTCCTGGAGGGTCTCGGCGCAGTTCTCGCCCTGCCGGGCGCCGTTGCGCCGCGCCTTGTAGCCGGCCACCTCGACCGGCCGCTGGGCGGGGAAGAAGTTGTCGACGTTGAGGTTCTCGGAGTCGATGCGCGGCGGCGGGGTGCCCACCACCGGCGGCGTTCCGGCCCCGTCCGTGGTGGACGGGCCGAGCCCCGGTATGTAGTCGCCGGGCATCGGGCGGGTGATGATCCATCCGCCGACCACGACCACGCCGGCCACGGCGATCCAGCCGACCGCCCGGCGGCCGCCCATCCGTCGGACCCACCTGCGGGCGAGTTCGACGCCAATGCCGGTCTCAAGCCCGTTCCCGGTGCCGGTCCCGGTCCCATTCCCGGCGCCGGTCCCGTTCCCGGCGCCGGCCGCGACGCCGCTACCGCTGCCCCCGGCGTCGGCGCCCCCGCCGACCCGCTGCCCTGCCCGGCCTTCCCGGCCCTCTCCCGGAGTCGGGGTGTGCTCCCCCTGCGTGGTCATGGCGCAGATTCTAAGCACCTCGGGGGTGGCCTGGGTCACGGGGTCGGGGGTTGTGGATCACCGGCCGCGGGCCCTTTCGACTACTCGCCGGTAACCTTCACCTCGGGTCCACGTCAAGCTCGTGACCAGCGGCGCAGCCGTGACCTTCGACACTGTGGCAATCGGCACATCCTCACACCGATCTTCTGGCGGGTTTGCTCTGGCGCCGCTCGATCACCAGAAGGCAGGATCGCCCCATGGATCTGCTCGATACCCTCACCGCCAAGGGCCTGCGCGGCGAAGTCCCGACCCGCGAGGAGGCCCTGGCCGTCCTCGCCACCACCGACGACGAGCTGCTCGACGTGGTCGCCGCGGCCGGCAAGGTGCGCCGCCGCTGGTTCGGCCGCCGGGTGAAGCTCAACTACCTGGTGAACCTCAAGAGCGGCCTCTGCCCGGAGGACTGTTCGTACTGCTCGCAGCGGCTCGGGTCCAAGGCCGAGATCCTCAAGTACACCTGGCTCAAGCCGGACCAGGCCGCCGACGCCGCCCGCGCCGGCGTGGCCGGCGGTGCCAAGCGGGTCTGCCTGGTCGCCAGCGGCCGCGGCCCGACGGACCGCGACATCGACCGGGTCACCACCACCATGGCCGCCATCAAGGAGGCCGACCCCGAGGTCGAGATCTGCGTCTGCCTGGGCCTGCTCTCCGACAACCAGGCGGAGCGGCTCAAGGCGGCCGGCGCCGACGCCTACAACCACAACCTCAACACCTCCGAGGGCACCTACGGCGACATCGCCACCACCCACACCTACGCGGACCGGGTGGACACCGTGCAGAAGGCGCACGGCGCGGGCCTGTCCGCCTGCTCCGGCCTGATCGCGGGCATGGGCGAGAGCGACGAGGACCTGGTCGACGTGGTGTTCGCGCTGCGCGAGCTGGGCTCGGACTCCGTCCCGGTCAACTTCCTGATCCCGTTCGAGGGCACCCCGCTCGCCAAGGAGTGGAACCTCAGCCCGCAGCGCTGCCTGCGCATCCTGGCGATGGCCCGCTTCGTCCACCCGGACACCGAGGTGCGGATCGCCGGCGGGCGCGAGGTGCACCTGCGCTCGATGCAGCCGCTCGGCCTGCACATCGCCAACTCCATCTTCCTCGGCGACTACCTGACCAGCGAGGGCCAGGCCGGACAGGCCGACCTCGACATGATCAAGGACGCCGGCTTCGAGGTCGAGGGCGCCGGCGAGGCCACCCTGCCGCGCCACCGCGCCGACCTCGCCGAGGCGGCCCAGGCGGCTCAGGCCGCCGGCGGCTGCGGCACCGCGGCCTCGGCCTGCGGCAGCGGCGGCGGCTGCGGCCCGTGCGGCGGGCACTCCCACGCGCCGGCCGAGACGGCCGAGACGGTTCCCGCCCCGGCCGAGGAGACCGCCACCGCCAACGACGAGCTCCGCAGCGACCTCGTCAAGGTCCGCCGCCGCGGCGCCGGCACCGAACTCGCCCCCAACGCCTGACCCTTCGGGCCACTTCGGAGAGATCCCACCATGCCCCAGCTGTCCGCGGACACGCTGCTCACCCTCGACCGCGCCCACGTCTGGCACCCGTACGGCCCGATGCCCGGCACCACGACCCCGTACGTGGTCGATTCCGCCTCGGGCGTCCGGCTGCGCCTGGCCCAGCCGGTCGCGGGCGGGCAGCGCGAGTTGGTCGACGGGATGTCGTCCTGGTGGGCGGCGATCCACGGCTACCGGCACCCGGTGCTGGACGAGGCCGTGCGCGAGCAGCTGGGGCGGATGAGTCACGTGATGTTCGGCGGGCTCACCCACGAGCCCGCCGTCCGGCTGGCGGCCCGGCTGGTGGAGATCACCCCGGAGCCGCTGCAGCACGTCTTCCTCGCCGACTCGGGCTCGGTCTCGGTCGAGGTCGCGATGAAGATGTGCCTGCAGTACTGGCAGTCGACCGGACGGCCGCGGAAGCGCCGACTGCTGACCTGGCGCGGCGGCTACCACGGCGACACCTTCCACCCGATGTCGGTCTGCGACCCGGACGGCGGGATGCACCACCTGTGGGGCGGGGTGCTGCCCGGGCAGCTCTTCGCGCCGCAGCCGCCGGCCGGGTTCGACGCCCCACTGGACGCCGAATACGCCGCGCAGTTCGAGGAGTTGATGGTGCGTCACGCCGACGAGCTGGCCGCCGTCATCGTCGAGCCGGTCGTCCAGGGCGCGGGTGGCATGCAGTTCCACTCCCCCGCGTACCTGCGGATGCTCCGCGAACTCTGCGACCGCTACGGGGTGTTGCTGGTCTTCGACGAGATCGCCACCGGATTCGGGCGCAGCGGCGCCCTGTTCGCCGCCGACCACGCGGGCGTCTCCCCGGACGTGATGTGCCTCGGCAAGGCGCTCACCGGCGGCTACCTGACCCTGGCCGCCGCGCTGTGCACCGGCGAGATCGCCGACGGGATCAGCCGCGGCGAGGTGCCGGTGCTCGCGCACGGCCCGACGTTCATGGGAAACCCGCTGGCCTGCGCGGCCGCGAACGCCTCGCTGGACCTGCTGCTCGGGCAGGAGTGGGCGGTCCGGGTCAAGCACATCGAGGGCGGGCTGCGCGACGGCCTCGCGGCGGCCGCGGACGTCCCCGGCGTGCGCGACGTACGGGTCCAGGGGGCCATCGGCGTGGTGCAGTTGGACCACCCGGTGGACGTCCGGGCGGCGACCGAGGCGGCCGCACGGGAGGGCGTCTGGCTGCGCCCCTTCCGGGACCTGATCTACACGATGCCCCCCTATGTGACGGAGGACGAGGACGTGGCACGGATCGCTGCCGCCGTGACCGCCGCGGCGGTGGCGGGATGAGCGCGCACGACGCGGGAGCGGGCACGCACGGCAGCGCGACGGGCGCGCGCATCCTGTTCGTGACCGGGACGAACACCGACGTCGGCAAGACCGTCGCCACCGCCGCCGTCGCCTCGGCGGCGCTTCAGGCCGGACTGAAGGTCGCCGTGCTCAAGCCCGGACAGACCGGCGTGGCTCCGGGCGAGCCCGGGGACGCGGCGGAAGTGGCTCGCCTGGCTGGCGAACTGACGGTCCGCGAGCTGGTGCGTTACCCGGAGCCGCTGGCCCCCGACACCGCCGCGCGGCGGGCCGGAATGCCGTACCTCTCCCCCGCCGAGGTGGTGGCCGAGGTCGCCGACCTCGCGGCCACGCACGACCTGGTGCTGGTCGAGGGCGCGGGCGGCCTGCTGGTCCGCTACGACGACGAGGGCCGCACCCTGGCCGACCAGGCCCGGGCCGTCCTCGACGCCGGGCTGGCCGCCGAGGTCCTGCTCGTCGCCTCCGCCGGACTCGGCACGCTCAACATCGTGTCGCTCACCGCAGAGGCGCTTTCGCTGCGCGGACTGCCCCTCGCCGGCGTCCTGGTCGGCTCCTGGCCCGCCGCTCCGGGTCTGGCCGAACGCTGCAACCTGGCCGACCTGCCCCGCTCGGCCGGCGCCCCGCTGCTCGGCGCGCTGCCGGAACGCGCGGGCGCCGCCGAGGACTTCGCCGCCCTCGCCGCCGCCTCGCTGGCCCCCGAGCTGGGCGGTCGCTGGAACGCGGAGCACTTCGCGCGGGCCCACCGGGCGGATTGAGCCCGGCTTCGCTCGAAGGTGTGATCTCTGCGCCCGAACCATGGGTGCGAGGGGTACGGGTCAATACCGTTCCTTCCATGACAGACGGGCTGACCGTGGACGAGGCCCTGCGGGCCTTGGCCGCCCTGGAGGCGGCGTGGAAGGACGACGACGAGGCGCTGGTCGCGCTGGCGGCGGGCAGCGCCCACGAACCGCCGCTGCCGGCGCTGGTGGCCGCGTACGGCGAACACGCGATGGACACGCTGATGGCGCTCGCCTTCGGCCTGCGGTCCACCATGAGCGACGAGGAACTCGCCGAGATCTCGGACGCGGTCAGCTCCAACATCGGCGCCCGGATGAGCGCCCTGCTCACCCAGACCCTCAAGGCCTGGGGCACCCTCGCCGCCCCGGACGACTTCGCGGTGACGAAGATCATCGCCCACACCGTGATCGACGCGATGCGGGCCGTGACCGAGGACCCGAGCAAGACCGAAGTCCTGCCCCTGCTGGCCACCTTCCGCAGCTACGCCCTCAACGACGTGTGAGGGCTGGCTCTTTCGCGCGGGCTTCGAGCCACGGCTCGAAGCCCGCGCGGTTATGTACGCACCCTCAACCACCCTGCGGCGAGCGCGAATCCGCCCGTCGAGGCAGCGAGGAAGAGGAGGACGAAGGCAAGTGCGGTCGCCGAGGCGGGAACGTCCTCGGGAACCGCGAGGAGTGCGGCACCGGCGATGGTGAGGCTCCCGACGGTGATGAGGCCGGCGGCGACTACGGCCGCATACCTCTGCGGAGGACGACGACCAGCCGCTCGATGACGTCCGGCCGGGCGGCCCCGAGGTCGATCAGGATGAGGCCGGTGGCCTTGGCCGAGTGCCAGTCGATGCCCAGGGACGGGAGCTTCACGTCGGCGGCGCCCAGGACGGCCTGGAGGTCGTCGAGGAGGTCGGCGGCGGTGCGACGGTCCTCGGCCGTGATCTTGGAAATCATGCTGCTCATGGGGCATCTCACTGTTCGTGGTTCGTGATCCAACGCGCTTCGGTGTCCCATTCCAGGCCGCCGCCGAGGGGCCGGAGGAAGGCGCGCCCGTGCTGCCACCCCATGAAGGCGGCCCAGCACCCGGAACGGACGTCGAAGACCCGCTCGCCGACGGAGGAGGGGCGGTAGGGCTCGGACGGCGGCGCCACCCGCCGCACGGGCGGAGCGGGCGGGGCGATGGCGTCGGCCCCCATGCGCGCTTCGGGGATGGAGCCCCCGCACTGCGAACACCGGCAGGGCGGGAAGTTCCGCCGAAGGATAAGGCTTTCGCCAGATTGATTGTTCGTCGTATCCACCGATTAACTCCTCTCTGTTGCTGACTCCTCACCAAGAGTGGCCAATCGCGGCTGGCATCGGAAGAGGTTTTCTTTGACGGCGCATGTTGTGGAATCGAGTGATCACCGTGCCCCAGCAGGAACTTGACGCGACCACATCCCCGAACAAGGCCATCGGCGTCCAACTGCGGCGGATGGTCCGACTGCCGAATCTGAGCTGTACCTTGGTTCGCCCGCCGATCCGCTACTGCTGACTTCGAGTGGTCAACAGGCGTATACCGAATTCCTCAAGGTACTGACGCCGCCTTTCGGCGGCGGCCTGGTCGCCGAGGTGCGCGATCGTAGGGAGGACCACGGCGTACAGGTCTCGCTGCTCCGCGATGCCGATGAGGAGGGCGTCAGGTTCGGTGCCGTCGTCGGTGATCACGTTGGAAAGGTGGAGCTCCCGCCGCACGCAGAACGAGTCGAGGACATCGGCCAGTGCTTGTCGACGGGGCTGCGCCACGGCGACAGCCGTTCGAAGGAGCCCCACCACGATGGGTCGTGGGACAGGCAGTTGCTCGGTGAGCATGTCGGGGTCGTCCCTTCCGGTCGGCGAGGCCATCGGCCTTGAGACTGCCGGAGGCGTGGTCGTTGCGGAATCGCGTCCTGTGGCAGTTCCGTGGCAGTTTCGACGCACGACGACCGCTTGCGGTGCTTCGATGACTGCCCGGAGCGGAGGTGGGGATGGCTGCAGTGATCATGTGGACCGGGCTCGAAGCAAGAGCTCTGCGGCTGGCGTGCCGCAAGTCTGTCCGGGATTGGGCAGCGCAATTGGGCATGTCGGTGCGGGCGGTGTCGAACTGGGAGAAGCTCGGGGCAGGCACTCGGCCCAGGCCGGACACCCAAGCGATCTTCGACACCGTGCTGCGCCAGTGCACCCCCGAGGCGAGGACGCGCTTCGAAGCCCTCATGGCCCGGCACACCGACGCTCCGGTGCCCCCGGAGTTCCAGGCCGGGCCACGGACCTGGGAGTACGAATCATGGGCGGAGGACATCGAGCGAGCCGTGCTGGCGGCGTCCCGACAGGACTTCGTGTTCGCAGGAGGCCTGCTGGAACGCTGGCGGTCACACTGGCCGGCCGCCGAACTCGACGACCGCGGAATCTACTTGCTGGCCCGTTCGACGACGTTAGTAGGTGACCTTCGCCGCGATCAGGGCGCACTTCTCGGCCCAGGGTCGGCAGCGACGTCCTACGCCCAGGCCCGGTTGTTGTACACCCGGCTCGACATCCCCCGGCGGACGGCCCAGTTGGACCTGTCTTTGGCAGTGGTGACAGAGATGTCCGGACAGCTATCCGCTGCGGCAAGCCGGTATTCGGACCTCGCCGGCGATGTTCGTCTCAGCACGCGGGATCGAACTCGCGCGGCCTTGTGGGTCGGTACCTCGCTCGACAAGCAAGGCGATCACGAACAGGCCATCGGCATCGCCGAGTCGGCGATCCGGGTCTTCGCGGACCTCGGAGAGGTAGAGGACTGGGCGACGGCCACTCAGAAGCTGGCGCTCGCCCACCGTGGCGCGGGGAACCTCGGGGAGGCGGTGCGGCTGATCGAGGTGGCACGGACGAACACCACAGGTTCGGCGCCGATGCAGGACGTGCGGCTGACCACCGCCCACGGGCACATCCTGCTGAGCGACCGCGCCACGGTCGAGGAGGGGTACGCTCTGCTGAACCGGGCCGAACAGTTGGCAGGCCAGTACGGTATGACCCACCAGCGGAGGAGCATCCAAGGAATCCGATCCGGATTCCAACGGGCACCGTGCCTTCAGTGACCGGGAGTACAACGTGGCGGACGGGCAACAGCGCGAGATCACCGACCGGCAGTGGGCGGACGCCACTCTGATCTGGGGCTACCACCAGATGGGACACGAACGGCGGCCGTGCGACGTAGCGATCGGTCTCGGATGCCATGACCTCGGTGTGGCTGCCGAGACGGCCTCGCTCTACCTGGAGGGCCTGGTGCGGACGATCGTGTTCACCGGCGGCCCCAACCCGTCCCGGCCCGACCGATTCCCCCGCGGTGAAGCCGCGCACTTCACCGAGTACGCCATCTCCCTCGGGGTCCCCGCCCATGCCATCCACCCTGAGCCCCGTGCCCGCAACACCGGACAGAACATCCGGTTCTCCCGGGAAGTCCTGGAGGCCGCCGACATCGAGGTGCGGTCGGTGCTGCTCGTGAGCATGCCCTACATGGAACGCCGGGGCTATGCGACGTGCCGCGAGGTGTGGCCCGAGGTCGAGGTGGTGTGCACCTCGACCCCGATGAACCTGAACGACTACGTGAAGACCATCGGCGACGACAAGCTCGTGATCGACAGCCTCGTGGGCGACCTCCAACGGGTGATCGAGTACCCGAGGCGCGGGTTCGCCGTCGCCCAGGATGTTCCGGAGCCGGTCCGTGATGCGTACCAACGGCTTCTTGCCGACGGATTCGACAGCAAGTCGCTCAGCTGACGCAGCGCCGCCCGCGGGGCCGGTGTGCGCCATCCACCAGCCGAACGTGTTCCCACGGCTGTCCACCCTTGCCAAACTGTTCGCGGCGGACGTGTGGGTCGTCCTCGACGACGTACAGTTCGCTCGCCGGGACTACCAACACCGCGCCCTCCTCGCACCGGCGGGTGGAGCGCCGGGCCCGACCCGCTGGTTGAGCATTCCCACCCACCTGCCCGCCGGACGCGCGACCCTGATTCGGGACGCCCGGATGGTCGACCCGGCACGCAGCCGCCGCCGGAGCGCGGACCTTCTCCGCGAGCACTACCGGACCGCGCCCCACTGGGCAGCGTTCAAGGACCGACTGGACGTCTTTCTCGACGTCTTCGACCGCACCGACCGGCTCGCGGTGGTGGCGCAGGAGTCCACGCTCCTGTTGCTGTCGATGCTCGGCTGGAGCGGCCGGATCGTGGCCGGCGCCGACCTGGTCTCCAGCAGCGATCGCACGCAGCGCCTGGCCGACTTGTGCGCGGCGGTCGGGGCCGACGCCTACCTGTGCGGCACAGGCGGAATGAGGTACGTCCAGCCGACCGTGTTCGACCGTTCCGGTATCGAACTGCGTCCGGTCCGAATCCCGTCCGACGGCTGGTGGGCAGGTGCGGCCCGTACGAGCGCGGTCGCTGCGCTCACCACTCACGGGCCGCACTTCTCAGCCGAAATCCTCGGCAGGATCAGAGCCGCGCAGCCCCGTGAATCATCCACGCGGGATCCTGTCGCCCACTGACATCGGCGGGGCGCTCGCCGACCGGACCATCCGCCGCCGATAGACGGTCGCTTCACGGGAACTGCCACGCGACTACCACGCAACTGCCGCAGGCAGGCATTCCCTCCCCGGACCGCGAACGGCACGCTGAACAAGGCGAACAGCCTGACCGGAGGACGAACCACGAGTCGAGGGAACATCACATGGACACCAGGTTCAACCGGAGAATCGCGGCCGAACCACGCGACCTCGTTGCCCAGTTGGACCCCCTCTGCAACCTGAACTGCAGCTACTGCTACCTGCCCGACCGTTTCACGCGTCGGCCCATGAGCATCGAAGTAGCCGAGGCGATCGCCCGGTCAGCGGCCGACTTCGCCACCGAGGACGCCCCCCCTCGGCCTGGTCTGGCACGCCGGGGAGCCGACCGTGGTCGGCGTGCGGCGCCTTGCCGAACTCCTCGACCCCTTCGAGGATCTACGCCGCAACGGCCGCTTGCGACACGCCATGCAGACCAATGCCACGCTGATCGATGACCGCTGGTGCGAGTTCCTGACCGGTCACGAGTTCCGGATCGGCGTGAGCATCGACGGCCCATCCCACCTGAACGGGCACCGGCTCGGCCGGGGCGGCGAACCCGCACATGCGAGGATCATGAGGGGCATCGACCGCCTGCGGGTCCACGGCGTCACCTTCTCCGTGATCGCGGTCGTCACCACGGACTCCGTCTCCCATCCTGAAGTCCTGCTGGATTTCTTCGCTTCCCTCGGATGCGACGGCGTCGGCTTCAACATCGAGGAGACGGAGGGTGTCAGCGTCAGTCGTCGGACCCCGACGTTCGAGCAGGCTGTCGAGTTCTGGCGGCGCACCATCGCCTGGACCCGCCGCAACAACGACCTCACCGTGCGCGAGGTCGACCGGCTCGGCGGCTACCTCCGGGCCCTGCGCTCCGGCGATGGCTGGCGCTCGACCCTCATCGACCCGATCCCCACCATCTCCGCGATGGGCGACGTCGTCCTACTGTCACCGGAACTCGCCGGCTCCACCGCCCCCGCGTACGACAACTTCCGGGCCGGCAACGTCCTGGAGCAGTCCATCGCCTCGATGCTGGAGAACGCCTCCCGACTCAGGTACGTGGACGAGTTCCTGACCGGCCTGGACCGCTGTGAAGCGAGCTGCGAGTTCTTCGGCTTCTGCCGGGGTGCGCAGGCCGGCAACCGGTACTTCGAGACCGGCCGCTTCGACACCACCGAGACGAACTACTGCCGCGTGTCGCGGCAGGCCTTGGTAGTCGCCCTGTCCGATACCGTCCGAGAGGAGCAAGCCACATGACCCTGCTCGAACTGCTGGAGGCCTCCGAAGCCTCCGTGATCACCGACCTCATCGCTGCAACGAACGCACACCCGGCCGTCGGGAAGTTCGACAATCGGCCGACCTGGGACAACGCCAACGCCGCTCCGGCGTTCGACAACCGGCCGACCTGGGACAACTGGAACAAGCAGGGCAAGAAGTAGCCGCTCGTGGTGCCGGGCCCGAACACCGGGCCGGGCACCACGTCCCGAGAGAGAGCAGCATCGTGAACGACCGAACCTTCCGCCGGATCACCGTCACCCTGCCCGACCTCGATGACGGCTACCTGTCCGACGTCTCCTCCCTCGACACCCCTCGCGGCGCGGTCCGGGAATTCCGCTACGCCGACGCGGATCTGCGCGCCCTGGAGCTGGCCGGTGTCACCCTCAGCTCGGGGCGGGTCACCGCAGTACGGGCCGAAGGCGTCCGCCTGGAGCAGGTGCGGGCGGAGTCGGTGGAGTTCGAGGGCTGCGACCTGGGGTCCGCGCAGTGGAGCGACAGCAAGCTCTCCCGTGTCGTCTTCCGCGACTGCAAGCTCATGGGCGCGACGCTCGCCCACCTGACGCTCGACAACGTCCTGTTCGAGGGCTGCAAGCTCGACTTCACCACCTTCGCCCAGGTGAGGACCAGCGGCCCGGTCGTGTTCTCCAAGTGCACGCTCACCGAGGCCACGTTCACTGGCTGCGATCTGAACCGCGCCGTCCTCGATACGTGCACGCTGCGCCGAACCGAGTTCGACCGCGGCTCATACCGGGAGCTCGACCTTCGCGGCAATGACCTGTCCGAACTGCGTGGTGCCGGCAACCTGGCGAAGGTCGTCATCGACCGGGGCCAGGAAGCCGAACTCGCCCACGCACTGGTCACCGAACTGGAAGCCGTCTTCGGAGAGGACCTCGAAGACCCGGACCCCGGCAGGCGCCGATGAGCCTGCACATCGCAGCCCCCGCCGAGGCACTCCGGCGGCGGTGCGAGGCCACCACCGTACGGACGACCAGTGGCGAGTGCGGCTACGAGGACGGGGCCGTGGTCCCCTCAGGGCCCTGGCAGCCCCTCTCCGACGCCCTGTTCCGACGGGTGATGGCGCCCACCACCGCCGACACACTGATCGAGCTGGTCGAAGCCACCGCCATCGAGCCTCATGTGCTCAACGCTCCGCACGTCACCCGGCTCGGCTGCGCCGACAGCCCGGGACTGGCACTGACCACGACCGTCAACTACCCCGACAGCACCCGCATCGGCCTGCACCTCGACAACTGGGACAAGCTCAACTACCGGGACAAGGCCTCCGGCCGCCGCCGACTCTGTGTGAACCTCGGTCCGGGCACCCGGTACCTGCTGGTCTGCGACATCGACATCCAGGCGATCTGCAGAGCCGTCCGGCCCGACTACGCCACGTGCTACCCGCACACCGACGATTTGCGGGCCTATGCCGCCGCGACGCTTCCTATGACGTGCCTGCGCATACGACTCGCGCCCGGCGACGGGTACGTCGCCCCGACGGAGTTCCTTCCGCACGACGGCTCGACCGAAGACTGCGCCGCCCCCTCCAGCGCGGCCTTCTGGCTCGGCCGCTGGCCCCGCGGTGCATTCGGCTCCCGACCCGTTCGGTGAGGCCGGAACCGGTTCCCGTCGCCTGGCGGCGGGATCACCCGCGCTGCGGGCACCGGCAGGACGGGAAGTTCCGCCGAGACATGGCATTCGCCAGATTAATTATTTATCAGAGCAACTGATTACCCCCCTCTGTTGCTAACTCCTCACCAAAAGTGGCCGATCGCGACTAGCATCGGAAGAGCTTTTCTTCGGCAGCGCATGTTGTGGAATCGAGTGATCACCGTGCCCCAGAAGGAACTTGACGCGACCACATCCCCGAACAAGGCCATCGGCGTCCAACTGCGCCGGTTCCGCAAGGCGAGGGGGCTCACTCAGGTCGAACTCGGAAAACTGATCAACTACAGCGACTCGCTCATCTCCCTGATCGAGAACGGCGAACGCCCCGCGCCGCTGAACCTCCTCCGGCGAGCCGACAAGGTGCTCGACACCTGCGGAGCGCTTGAACTCCTGTACTGGAGCACGAAAAGCAGCACTCTGATCGGCGGATTCCTCGCCTACATCGAGCAGGAGACCAAAGCCACCGCCCTCAAGGTCTACGAGCTGAATCTCATCCCCGGGCTACTTCTGACACGGGCCTACGCGTCCGCGATCATCGACGCCGAGGCCCGGCGGGGCGAGATCCCTCCGGACAAGGTCAGCGAACGCCTGAACGTCCGTATGGCGCGGCAGGCCGTGCTGTACCGGGAACCCGCTCCCTCGATCCACATCGTCATGGAGGAGAGTTGTTTGCGGCCCGTCGGCGGCCCCTTCGTCATGGCCGAGCAGCTTCGTCGCCTTGAGAGCGTCGCTGCCCTTCCGCACGTCATGCTGCAGATCGCGCCGTCCAGCCTTGGCGAAAACCTCCCAACGGTCTGGCCGTTCACACTCCTGAGCTCCCCGGCCAAAGCGTGGATGGCCTACCTCGAAACCATCCAACGGGGTTACGTCGAACGCGATGACGAGAACGAGATCCGCTCCCTCGCAAGGACTTACGATTGGCTCCAGGCCCAAGCCCTCTCATGTGCGGACTCTCTGACCCTCATCCGCACGCGTCTCAAGGAGATCCACGCCATGTCACCCATCGCGGCCACCAAGCCCACGTCCTGGCTCAAGTCCTCGTACAGCAGCGGCGGCGGCAACTGCATCGAGGTCGCCCCCGGCATCCCGGGGATCCTCCCGGTCCGCGACAGCAAAAACCCCCACGGCCCCCAGCTCACCTTCGACACGCAGGCCTGGCAGTCATTCATCACCGGCGTCAAGGCAGGCGAGTTCGGCACCATCTGATCGGCACCAACCGCCCAACAGAAGGAGATCGACGCCGTGTTCCCCATCCAGGCCACCAAGCCCGCCACCTGGCTCAAGTCCTCCTACAGCAACGGCGGCGGCCAGTGCATCGAGGTCGCCCCCGGCATCCCGGGGATCCTCCCGGTCCGCGACAGCAAGGACCCCCACGGCCCCCAGCTCACCTTCGACACGCAGGCCTGGCAGTCATTCATCACCGGCGTCAAGGCAGGCGAGTTCGGCACCATCTGAACTCTGCGGAACCTCTTGCTGTCAGCCGGTGATCCGCATCCGCAGGGAGCCGCTCAGCCCGGAGGACGCCCCGTGCGGCCGGGCGGCCCGGTTCGCCGATCCGCGGGGCGGGCGGTTCTCCGTCATCGAGGTGGGCTGACGCGGGCGCGGCCGCTCACAGCCTCGACACGATCGCGCGGGCCAGAGTTTCGAGGTGGTCGCGGGTCTGGCTGGAGTGCTCGTCGGGGATTCCCGGGGCGGGGGGGGCGAAGGCGTAGTTGACGGCGAAGTTGACCGAGCCCTTGCGCACGTACAGGTGGCCACCGATCGAGGCTTCCTCGTACAGGGCCACGTCGCCCACTCCGGCCACCGGTGTGCCGGGCTTGGTGAGTCGGCTGACCTCGTAGGGCAGCAGGACGATGAAGACGAAGCGGTCCTTGGCGGCGTTCACGTAGGTGCACTGCGTGAGGCCGGGCTCGACGGTGTCGTCCCGGCTTCCCTTGGTCGGTTGGCCGAGGACCGCCCCGACCTCCTCCTCCGTCGCCAATGCGCAGACGTCCAGCGCCGGTTTCGTGGGTGCGGCGTGTGCGGAGCCGCCGGACCCGTCTGCACAGCCGCTCAGGGCGAACAGGACCGCCAGGCCCAGGACTCCCGGTAAGAAGCTGTACCGTGCCGGCCTCCGGGAACGCGTCATGTCCGGCCCCTCTCGTCGAGTCGGTCGTCGGGGCGTCGTCAGCCCGAGGCGCTCCGGGCGCAACAGATCATCATAGAGAGCCACATGACGACACGTCATTTTTTGGTGGCGGCCAGTCTAGTGCGGCCTTCATGAAGATTTCTATGTGCGGCGGAGCCTCGGAGCACCTGTCCAAGGCGGTTCGGGAGGCGTCGGAGTCCGATTCCTTCGGGCCCGTACCGATACGACCGGGCGGGGCCGAGGTACGCCTAGGGGTTTGTTCGGGGTCCGCCCGGAGCACTAGGTACGGGAGGGGGTCGGCATGTATGTAAAGGACCCAAACCCGCCACCCAGCTGCGGGGTCGTACTGCTCGTGGGTTTGCTTGTCTCAGCTCTGTTCTTCGGTCTCATCTTCTTGATCGCCTCCCATGACCACAGTGGTAGCGACAGAAGGTGCACTGGCGGTGCCTACGAGGTCGAGTGCTACTGAACGTGATCAGCGGCGCACCCCCCAGAAGTCGGCCTGCGGCGGCCTGGAGCACCGCCCGCTCGGCTTCGTGGCCGCTTCGCCGTTCTCCCTGGTGGTAGCGGTGCCTACGTGCCGTTGCAGAGCCTTGCGCACCTGGACAGTCCGGGCTTCGGCACGGTCCCTTCGGCACCGTCCGATCCGGCTCAGCGGCCTCCCCGAACCAGGAACGAGCCGGAGTTCCACTGCAGTCCAGCCGGGCCGCCGGTGGGCCAGTCATGGTTCAGCCGGCGGCGGTCGCGGCCGAGGGCACCCAGGTCCTGCGGCCGCAGGGTGCCGGCCACCAAACCAGTAGCCTCGGCGGCGGTGAGCGGCATGACCGTCACGTGCTGGGCGTCATCACCGCCCATCCAGTCGATGAACTCGGTGAAGATCCAGACGAACCGCTGCGAGCAGTCCCGGCAGCGCCGGACATCGACCGAGAAGTGCGAGCCGTCCACGACCTCGGCCTCGTGCTCGAACCTCTCCCGCTGCCCCCGCCACACCGCCTGCGCATCCTCGCCGTAGCACTTCGCGCAGCCGAACCCCATCATCGGCCTTCTCATCGGTCGACTCCCGTTCCGCTGTTCCGCCCGTTCCGCGACTATCCGACGTCCCCGTCGCGGCCCATGATGCCCGCACCAACGACAAACGGCAGCGGTTCACCGATCAGCACCAGCAACCCGCTCCGGCCACCCGAAGAGCCACCGACACCCTGCCGCACCACCCGGCGGCGACCGTCCCACCCGGCCCGCGAACCGGCCCCCACGGCCCGTACGCAGGGACAACGCGCCCCGGGCCCACCCGGGCGGCCCGAACCCCGCCCGCTCCGACACCCGCACCCCAGCACCCGGTGAGGCCGACGGGGCCGGTGGGACGGGAATCCCTACGGAGGAACAATTCACGGACCGTTTCCGCTGCATTCGTGCACCTGGGACGGACCACCGGCCGAACCGGTTGACGCCCGGCCGCCCGGCACCGGCCCCACCCGGCCCCGGACCAGCTCCGATCAGGCCGAAACCGGCGGCGCCGGGTTGTCCAGCAGCAGGTCCTGACCGACCTCGGTGAGGGTGTGGCGGACCTGTTTGCCCTGGCGCCGGGTGACGATCAGGCCGGCCCCGCGCAGCGCGGTGGCATGGGCGGAGGCGGAGGGCGGGGTGACCCCGAGCCGGTGGGCGAGTTCGGTGGTGGAGCAGGGACCGCACGCGACGGCCCGCAGCACACGGGCCCGGGCCGGGCCGAGGACGGCGGCGAGGCCGTCGACGGTCGGCGGCCGCTGCGGGGACTCCGCCGCCGTGAAGCCGACCGGGTGCATCAACAGGCTCTGCCGGTCCTGGCCGGCCAGCAGGCCGATGCCGTGCTGGAGGAAGTAGTTGGGCCGCAGCTCCAGGCCCCGGCCGCCCAGCTCGACGGTGCCCTCCAGATCGGCGAGGGTGCACTCCAGCACCCCTTCGTCCCGCCAGACCGCCTTCGGGTGCAGCGCGTCGAGCATCGCGCCGACCCCGGAGCGGGCCGCGATCCGGGCCCGGGCGGCGATGTCGGCCTCCAGGGCGCGGCGGATCTCGGGCCAGTCCGGGGCGAGGCAGGAGCGGAAGAGCGCCCACGCACCGTCGCTGACCTCGCGCAGGCCCCGGGTACCGTCGTCGCGCAACCGGGCCAGGACGGTGGGGAGTTCGCGCTCGCTGCCGAACATCGCGAGGTCCTGCTCGACGGCCTGCTGCGGCACGGCGAGGACCGCGTCGAGTTCGTCGGTCAGCTGTCGGCGGACGGCGTCGAGGTCCGCCGCCATGAAGCTGGGCACGCCCATCGTGCTCGCGTTGACCAGATCGAGGAAGCGCCCGGACCGGTACGGCACATGGCGGCGCACTCCCCGCCACCAGCGCTCGCTGCGCAGCCCGACGCACTGGTGCACGCCCAGCCGGGCCGCACCCGTCATCAGGTGATCGAGCGGTGAGACGACGAACCGGGTCTTCGCGAGGTCCGCGACCCCGAACCTCAGTGTGATCACGAGCCCTCCCCCGGCCCCCCACAGCCGCCGTGAGCTGGCGCTTTCTTGACCTTTAGGCCCAGAGGCTAATGCATGGCCCCCTGGCCGCCGCACTTGGCATGCTCTCCCGGGTCGGCACGGCGGAGGCCCGGTCCGGCCCCCACCACGAGGGGAGTGGGGGCCGGGGCACCCTTCCGAATGTTCGGTAAACCGAACGCCGGACGGACACTGCCTGCCCGGCCCGACCGGCCCGGTCAGTGCTCCGGGTGCAGCGAGGGCCCCAGCGCCGGACGCGACCCGGCCGCCAGGGCACGCCCGCCCGCCGAGCCGACCGGGTCCGCCGGGTCGGCGAGGTGCAGCCGCTGCTCCGCCCGGTACTGCAGCAGCAGCACCGAGCGGACCGGCTCGCCGCCCACGGCGGTGTAGGAGTGCGGCAGCGAGGCGTCGAAGCCGACGTAGTCGCCGGGGCCGAGCTCCAGCTCGCGGCGGCCCGCCCGGACCCGCAGCCGGCCCGCCTGCACGATGGTGTGCTCGGTGCCGATGTGGCCGCCGGAGATCTGGGTGCCGTCGGTGCGCACCTGCTGGTCGTAGACCTCGAACACCACGTCCCCGGACTCGATCCGGCGCAGCGGACGCAGGTCGACGCCCCGGCCGCTCAGCACCTCGACGTCGGCCGCCCGCACCACCGTCACCTCCTCGGCCGGCCGCGCCTCCACCAGGTCGGAGATCGGCACGCCGAGCACCCGGGAGAGCCCGAGCACGGTCTCCAGGGTCGGGTTGCCGGCCCCGGACTCCAGCTGGGAGAGCGTCGCCTTGCCGATCCCGGCCCGCCGGGACAGCTCGGACAGCGACAGCCCGCGCTGCGCCCGCACCCGCTTCAGGTTGGCTGCCAGCACACTCCGGACGGACTCCTCACCGCGAACGGACTCCTCGCTCCGCCCTGGTTCCTGGGCGTCGTTCACGCTCGACCTCTTCTCTCCCGGCACTTGTTCGATATACCGTACGGGACGCATGCCGACGGACGGGGCAGCGTAGCGAAGCACGTCACATCCACCACCCTCACCAGGAGACCGCAGTGACCGAGCCCGCCGACACCATCAAGTACCGGAAGAACGGCCTCACCCGCGGCGTCACGGACGAACTCGCCGCCACCATGAAGCAGGGCTGGGCCGACACCGAGTGCACCGCCCTGGAGCCGGTCCCGCAGGCCGCGCACACCGCCCGCCGCCGCGCCGAGCTGTCCGCCGCCTTCCCCGGCGAGCTGCTGGTGGTCCCGTCCGGCAACCCCAAGGTGCGGGCCAACGACACCGACTACCCGTTCCGCCCGTCCTCCGACTACGCCTACCTGACCGGCGACCGGTCCCAGGACGCCGTGCTGGTGCTGGAGCCCACCGGGGACAGCGGTCACGCCGCCGTGCTCTACCTGCGCGACCGCTCGGAGACCGACAACGGCGAGTTCTGGCTGGACACCCACGGCGAGCTGTGGGACGGCCGCCGCAACAGCCTCACCGAGAACGAGCGGCTGCTCGGCCTGCCCTGCCGGGACGTGCGCGGCCTGCCCGCCGACCTGCGCGCGGCCACCGGCCCGGTCCGGGTGCTGCGCCGCCACGACGCGGGCGTGGAGGCGGCCCTGGACGGCCGGGCGGCCGCCGAGCGGGACGCGGAGTTCGAGGCCTTCCTGTCCGGACTGCGCCTGGTGAAGGACGAGTTCGAGATCGCCGAGCTGCGCTTCGCCTGCGCGGCCACCGCCCGCGGCTTCGAGGACGTGGTGCGCGTCCTCGGCACCGACACCGAGACGGCGGAGCGGCTGATCGAGGGCACCTTCTTCGTCCGGGCCCGGGTCGAGGGCAACGACGTCGGGTACGGCACGATCGCCGCGGCCGGCCCGCACGCCACCACCATGCACTGGGTGCGCAACGACGGCCACGCCAGGCCCGGCGAGCTCCTGCTGCTCGACGCGGGTGTGGAGACCAACCACCTCTACACCGCCGACATCACCCGCACCCTGCCGGTCAGCGGCCGCTTCACCGAGCTGCAGCGCAAGGTCTACGACGCCGTGTTCGCGGCGCAGGAGGCCGGTATCGCCGCGGTCCGGCCGGGCGCGGACTTCCGCGACTTCCACCGCGCCGCCCAGCGCGAGCTCGCCGAACACCTCACCTCCTGGGGCCTGTTCGGCGACCTGCCCGCCGACAAGGTGTACGAGTTGGGCCTGCATCGCCGCTTCACGCTGGCCGGCACCGGCCACATGCTGGGCATCGACGTGCACGACTGCGCCCACTCCCGCACCGAGATCCACGTGGACGGCCCGCTGAAGCCGGGCATGGTGCTCACCGTCGAGCCGGGCATCTACTTCCAGCAGAACGACCTGACGGTGCCGGAGGAGTACCGCGGCATCGGCGTCCGGATCGAGGACGACATCCTGGTCACCGAGGACGGCAACGAGAACCTGTCCGCCGCCCTCCCCCGCCGCTCCGACGAGGTGGAGGCCTGGCTGGCCGCCCTGCGCGGCTGACCACGGCCCCGGTACGGCGAAACGACGGTGCCGCCCGCCCCGACCGCGTGAGCGGCCGGAGCGGGCGGCACCGATCGTCCGGGGGTCGCCACACCTGGCGGCCGCCCGGCACGGCGACCGTCAGAAGTGGTGACCGTCAGAAGTGGTGACCGTCAGAAGTGGTGACCGGTCTCGCGCTCGGCCTTCTCCAGCTGGTCGATCCGGCGCTGCAGCGCGTCGGCCTGGGCACGGGCCTTGCGCGCAGCGTCCCGCTCGCCCTCGTGGTCCAGGCGGCTGGCCTTCTGGCGCAGCTCGTAGACCTGCTGGCGCATCTGCTTGAGGTCGACGGTGATCGAGGCGGCCGCCGCGGGCTGGGCGGTGGCGACCTGGGCGACCGTCGCCAGGGCGCCGCCGGCCAGAGCGGCGGTCAGGACGAGGGCGGAGATGCGTCGGCGCATGGGTGACTCCTTACGGTGATGCACGGTTCACTGACTGGACATCATCGGATTACCAGTCAGTAATCATCATGGCATGATCGCGCGTCACCCATCGCACTCGTCCCCGCCCCGACCCCACTGCTCGGCATGACGATCCGTCAGCAGAGCGACGGTAGAGCAGCAACGCAGCAGCAGCGCCGGTGGCGGTCGGCGATCAGCCCTCCAGGGGCTTGACCCAGCGGCTCCACTGCGACTGGGGCGTGTACCCGGCGGCCTGCCAGGTGCGGTGGCCGAGGACGTTCTCGTCCAGCACCATGGCGTCGGCCCGGCGGCCGCCGAGCGCGGCGAAGCGCTCCTCGGCGGCGGCGAGCAGGGCGGCACCGATGCCCCGGCGGCGGTGCCCGGGGTCGACGGCGAGGCGGTAGAGGTGGCAGCGCCAGCCGTCCCAGCCGGCGATCACGGTGCCGAGGAGGGTCTCGGGGTCGTCGGCCGGGGTGGCGACGATCAGGCACTCGGGGTCGCGGGCGAGCAGCGCGGCCACGCCCGCCTCGTCGTCCGTGATGCTGGTGCCCTTGGCTGCCCGGGCCCAGAGGGCGAGCAGGGCGGGGATCTCGTCGGGGGTGGCGGGGCGCAGGGCGGTCCGATCGGTCATGCGGGCCTGTCTAGCAGCCGGTCCCGCCCCGCCACCGGGAATTCCACTCCCCGGACGGCCCGTTCCCCCCGACGACTCCCGAACGGACGGCCCGTCAGCCGAGCCGCCACACCGTGGTGGTCTTGACAGCCGTGTCCTCCAGGTCGGCGACCACCGGCACCCGGTAGGCCGCGACCGCCGTGAACCGCTCCCGCGGCAGGTAGGCGCGGCCCGGGTCGCCGACGATGACGGTGGCGCCGCGGGCGGCGGCCCGTTCCAGGAAGGGCAGGAAGCGGGCGGCCATGGCCCGTTCGTAGAAGACGTCGCCCGCGAGCACGACCTCGGCCGGGGCGCCGTCCCCGTCCACCAGGTCCACCAGGGCGCCCTCCACCCGGACGCCGTTGGCCTCGGCGTTCAGGCCGATCGCGGCCACCGCGTAGGCGTCGATCTCGGCGGCGCGCACGGAGGTCGCACCGCACCGCGCGGCAGCCACCCCGACCAGTCCGGATCCGGCGGCGACGTCCAGCACCGTGCGGCCCGCCACCAGGTCGGGGTGGTCCAGCACGTAGCGGCTGACGGCCACCCCGCCGGCCCAGGCGAAGGCCCAGAACGGCGGCGGCAGTCCGGCCCGTCCGCGCGCCCGCTCGGTGGTCTCCCAGAGGGCGATCGCGTCCTCGGCCATGTGCAGGCTGATCTCGGGGACGAAGGGGACGGGCTTCAGCTCGGTCTCGCGCCGGATGAAGGCGAGGTCCTCGGCCGGCTGAAGAGTACGCAGCTCACTCGGCATGTCCCGCAGCATAGGCCCAGGTGGGGTGTGCTCATGCGCGGCCGGCGGCCTTCTGGGTGCGGCGGGCCAGCGAGTCGACCACGACGGCGGCCAGCAGCACCGCGCCGGTGATCATGAACTGGATGGCGTTGCTCAGGCCCTGGATGTTCATCCCGGACTGGATCGAGCCGATCACCAGCGCGCCGAGCAGCGCGGACCAGGTCGTGCCGCGCCCGCCGAACAGGCTGGTGCCGCCGATGACGGCCGCCGCGATGGCGTTCATCAGCAGGTTGCCGCCGCCGGAGGTCTGGCTGGCGGACTGGATCTGCGCGGCCAGGAACAGGCCGCCGACCGCCGCCATCGTGGAGCAGATGGTGAAGACGGTGATCCGGATCCGGGCCACGTTGATGCCCGCGCGCCGGGCGCCCTCGATGTTGCCGCCGAGCGCGAACACCTGGCGGCCGTAGGAGGTGCGGCGCAGCACGAAGTCCAGCACCACGATGAAGATCAGGAAGATCAGCAGCGCGAGCGGCAGCCCCTTGTACTGGTTGAGCGTGTAGGCGGCGAGGAAGGCGATGATCGCCAGCAGGGCGGTCCTGAGCACGATGTCGGTCATCGGGCGGGACGGGACGCCCGCGGCCTGGCGCCGGCGGGCGTCGAGCAGCGAGGCGGACAGGAACAGCAGGACGCCGATGGCCGCCGCCCCGTAGGCCGCGGCCTGCTGGCTGTAGATGGTGCTGTAGAGCTGGGAGACGATGTCCGTGCCGGGGAGGTTGACGGTGCCGGTGCTGCCGAGGATCTGCAGCATCAGGCCGTTCCAGCCGAGGTTGCCGGCGAGGGTGACCACGAAGGCCGGGACCCCGACCTTGGCGAAGAAGACGCCCTGGATGCAGCCGACCACCGCGCCGCCGACCAGGGCGGCGAGCAGCGCGAGGTACTGGTTGACGCCGTCCGAGACGCTCAGCACGGCGTAGATCGCCGCGCACAGTCCGCTGACCGAGCCGACCGACAGGTCGATCTCGCCGAGCAGCAGCACGAAGACCACGCCGATCGCGATCATGCCGGTGCCGACGATCTGCTGCGACAGGTTGGAGAGGTTCTGGGCGGACAGGAAGCTGCTGTTCAGGCTGCCGAACACGGCCCAGATCACGATCAGGGCCAGCACCACCGGCACCGAACCGAGTTCACCGCTGCTCAGCCGGCGGCGGAACTCCCCGACGTAGCCCTTGACGCCCTCCTGGCGCACGATCAGCCGGGGGTCGACCGCGGGGGTGGCTTCGGCCGCCACCGGCACCGGCGCGTTGACGCCGCCCCTGGGCATGCTGTCCTCGGGCAGCGGGATGTGGTGACGTTCGGGCTCGCCGCCCGGGGGGCTCCCGGGGATGTTCTCGCTCACTCGGAACCCTCCTGGCCCCGGGCCTTCCGGCGGGTCACGGCATTGTCCGTGGCGCCGGTGATGGCCGAGATGATCTCTTCCTGGTTGGTGTAGTGCTTGTCGAAGACGCCGTTGTTGCGGCCGAGGCGCAGCACCGCGACGGTGTCCGCGACGGCCATCACGTCCGCCATGTTGTGGCTGATCAGGATCACGCCGTGGTCCTGCTCGCGCAGCCGCTCGACCAGGTCGAGCACCTGGGCGGTCTGCTCGACGCCGAGGGCGGCGGTGGGTTCGTCCAGCATCACGACCTTGGGCGAGCCGATCAGCGCGCGGGCGATCGCGACCACCTGGCGCTGGCCGCCGGAGAGCGAGGCGACCGGGATCCGCACGCTGGGGATGCGGATGGAGAGGGTGTCCAGCAGCGTCCGGGAGCGCTTCTCCATCGCGACCTCGTCGAGGATGGAGAAGCGCCGGATCTCGCGGCCGAGGAAGAGGTTCCCGACCACGTCGAGGTTGTCGCAGAGCGCGAGGTCCTGGTAGACCGTCGCGATGCCCAACTGCTGTGCGTCCTGCGGGCGCTGGATGGTCACCGGCCTGCCCTGCCACTCGATGACGCCCTCGTCGGGCTGGTGCACGCCCGAGATCGCCTTGACGAGGGTGGACTTGCCGGCGCCGTTGTCGCCGACCAGCGCCACCACCTCGCCGGCGTGCACCTCCAGTTCGATGTCGGTGAGCGCCTGGACGGCGCCGAACCGTTTGGAGACCCCGCGCAGGGCCAGTACGGTCTCACCTGCCACAGTGACCAACTCCCTTGCCCCGCCTCCGTCGTGGAGGCGGGGCCTGTTCGGGTACGAGGGGGGACGCCGGGGGGACGTCGGGGAGGACGCCGGGGGGACGCCAGGGGGACGTCGGCTATTCGAGGCCGGCGGCCTGGCAGGCGGCGGCGTAGTCCGGCGTGCAGATCTGGGCGACGGTGTAGAGGCCGTCCTGGACCACGGTGGTCTTGATGTTGTCCTTGTTGACGACGATCGGGGTGATCAGGTTGGCCAACGTCTTGTTGCCGCTGCCGTTGGTCGCCGTCGTGGGCACGAGGCTGGGCGCCGGGGTCACGCCGGCGGCCATGGCGATGGCCATCTCGGCCGCGGCGTCGGCCTCCGGCTTGAACGGCTTGTAGATCGTCATGGTCTGGGTGCCGGCCACGATCCGCTGGATGGCGTCGAGTTGGGCGTCCTGACCGGTGAGCGGGGTGTTGATCCCGGCCGCCTTCTGCGCGGTGGCGATACCGGCGGCCATGCCGTCGTTGGCCGAGTAGATGCCGACCACGTTGGCCGGGCCGATCGCGGTGATGCCGGCCGCGGCCTCCTGGTTGGCCAGGTTCGGGTCCCACTGCGGGGTGTCGTACTCCTTGCCGATCTTCAGCTTGCCGTCGATGGCGCTGTGCGCGCCGGCCTTGAAGTCGGCCGCGTTGGGGTCGGTCGGCGAGCCGTTGATCATGATGATCTGACCGGCGTTGGCCTTGTCGCCGACCGCCGTGACCAGTGCCTGGCCCTGCAGCTGGCCGACCTTGTGGTTGTCGAAGGAGACGTACGCGTCGACCGGCCCCTGGGCCAGACGGTCGTAGGCGATCACCTTGACGCCCGCGTCGTGGGCCTTCTGCACGGACGACTGGATCGACTTGGAGTCCACCGGGTCCAGGATCAACACCTTGTCGCCCTTGGTGAGGGCGGTGTCCACCTGGGTCTGCTGGGTGGTCGCGTCCTGGTTGGCGTTGTAGTAGTCGATCTGCGCTTCCGGCGCCAGCTCCTTGATCTTCTGCTCGATCAGCGGGCGGTCGAACTGCTCGTAGCGGGTGGTCTTGGTCTCCGGCAGCAGCAGGCCGATCCGGACGGCTCCCACGGAGGCGCTTCCGCTCGCGCCCGCGCTCGCGCCACCCGTGGAACCGCCGCCGCTGGAGGACTGTTTGGCGCTGCCGCAGGATGCGGCGCCCAGGCCGAGGGAAAGCACTGCGGTGACCGCGAGGACGCGGCGGAGCCCGATGCTCATGAGGATGCCTCTCCGGTTGAGTCCACCCCCCACGCATCCGAGTCTGCGCAGCTCCGGCTGCGGCCACGATCATTGCTGCGCCGAACGGGGGGCGCGGCGGCTCGGCCGCGCTCCGGTGGATTGGACTCACCGCCGATCGGACGTCTACATTTCTGTAGACGTCGGAGGCGCACGGCATCACCCCCCGGACAGCCGTGCGCCTCCGACCTCCCGCCCGCTCGGGGCCCTGCGGGCCCACGGCCCGAGCCCCGCGGGCTCACCCCCGCTGGTCCACCACCCGCTTGATCTTCCCGACCGAGCGCTCCAGGGTGTACGGCTCGACCACCTCGACCGCGACCGTGACGCCGACCCCGTCCTTCACCGCGCGGACGATCGCCTCCCGCGCCGCGTCCCGCTGCTCGGCGGGCGCGTCCGGCCGGGCCTCGACCCGGACGGTCATCCGGTCCAGCCGCCCCTCCCGGGTGAGCCGCAGCTGGAAGTGCGGCGCGACGGCCGGGGTGCGCAACAGGATCTCCTCGATCTGGGTCGGGAAGACGTTCACCCCACGCAGGATGATCATGTCGTCGCTGCGCCCGGTGACCTTCTCCATCCGCCGGAAGGCCGGGCGCGCGGTGCCGGGCAGCAGCCGGCTGAGGTCGCGGGTGCGGTAGCGGATGACGGGCAGCGCCTCCTTGGTGAGGCTGGTGAAGACCAGCTCGCCGCCCTCGCCCTCGGGCAGCACCTCGTCGGTGAAGGGGTCGACGACCTCCGGGTAGAAGTGGTCCTCCCAGATGTGCAGCCCGTCCTTGGTCTCCACGCACTCCTGGGCGACGCCCGGGCCGATCACCTCGGAGAGGCCGTAGATGTCGACGGCGTGCAGGTCGAGCCGCTCCTCGATCTCGCGCCGCATCTCCTCCGTCCACGGCTCGGCACCGAAGATGCCCACCTTGAGCGAGGTGCCGCGCGGGTCGATGCCCTGCTTCTCGAACTCGTCGAGCAGGGTGAGCAGGTAGGACGGGGTGACCATGATGATCTCGGGCTCGAAGTCCCGGATCAGCTGCACCTGCCGGGCCGTCATGCCGCCGGAGGCCGGGATCACGGTGCAGCCGGCCCGCTCGGCGCCGTAGTGCGCGCCGAGGCCGCCGGTGAACAGTCCGTAGCCGTAGGCGATGTGCACCTTGTGACCGGGCCTGCCGCCGGCCGCGCGGATCGATCGGGCGACCACGTCGGCCCACATCGAGAGGTCGTTCTCGGTGTAGCCGACCACGGTCGGCAGGCCGGTGGTGCCGCTGGAGGCGTGGATCCGGCGGACCTGGTCCATCGGGACGGCGAACATGCCGAAGGGGTAGCCCTCGCGCAGGTCGGCCTTGGTGGTGAAGGGGAAGCGGGCGAGGTCCGCCAGGGTGCGGCAGTCCTCGGGGCGGACGCCGGCCGCGTCGAACTTGCGGCGGTAGAGCTCGACGTTGTCGTACGCGTGCCGCAGGGTGGCCCGCAGCCGGGTGAGCTGGAGGGCGCGCAGCTCGTCCACGCCCATCCGCTCGCCGGCGTCCAGGAGCTCGGGCGGGATCGGCTCCCCGAGGTGTCGGCGCGGGACGGGTGCGGTGCCGGTCATCGTCGCTCCTTCGGTCCTTCGGCGGTCGGCCGATCCGGTACGGCCTACCGATCGTTCGGTCAGCCGCACTCGGGCTCAGTAATCCAGCACCCGCGGCTACTGTCAAGGGATCGCGCCGGACTTCCGGAACCCGGAAGTCCGGGGTTCCGGGTTCCGGAATGCGAAGTTCCGACGGATTCGCGCCGACTTCACCCCGACACCTTGGCTGTCCGATATGAAAATCATTACGGAAGCTTGACTCGGGCGCGGCATCCTTCGGCCCGGCCACATGGTTCAGTAGTGCGGTTTCTCCCCCGCACCCCGGAGTGATCACCGTGCCCACGACTCCTGCCCTGGTCAGCGCGCTGCGCGAGCTCGGCGACCGGCCCGCCGTCGTCGCCGACGGGCGCGCGATCAGCGGCATCGGCCTGCTGCTCGGCGTCTCCCCGCCGGGCGGCCTCCCGCGGGCCCTCGCCGTACGCGTCGCCGAGCACGCCGCGCTCGCGCCCTCCGCGGCCCGCGCCGCCGAGCAGCGGCTGCGGTACTGGGCCGGCGTCCTCGGCCCGCCGCCGATCCGGCACACCGTGCTGCACCCCGTCACCGACCTCGCCGTCGACCTCGCCCTCGCCACCCTGCTGGCCGGCGGCACCGTCCTCTGCGGCGACCCCGAACAGCCGCCCGAGCAACAGCTCGCCGCCCTCGCCGCCAACCGCACCACCCACCTCAGCCTGCCCTCCGCCCTGCTCTGGCGGCTCAGCCGGCGGCCCGGCCCGACCGACCCGGGACCCACCGACCCGGGGCCCACCGGCGCCGACCCCGTCCCTCACGACCTCGGCGCCTCCGACGTCCGCGCCCACGACCTCTCCGCCCACGACCTCAGCGCGCTGCGGCTCGTCCTGCACATCGGCCCCGAACCCCGCCAGGAGGACGTGTACGCCGCCGTCGACGCCCTCGGCGCCGTCCTCGCCCACGTCCGTGCACCCGACAGCAACGCCGAGGCCGCCGACCGCCGGCTGCGCGCCGCCACCGAGGCCGCCATCGCCGCCGCCTGGAAGCACAGCATCGGCATCACCGCCGAGCAGGTGCGCGACTTCGGCGCCCAGCTCGACCGGGCCGTACTCGCCTCGATCCTGCTGGCCCTCCAGCAGAGCGGCGTCCTCACCGACCCCCGGCGCGGCTACCCCGAGGCCGAGGTGCAGGCCACCGCGATGGTCACCCCCGCCCAGCGCCCCCGCGTCACCCGCTGGCTCGACGCGCTCGCCCGGCACGGCCTGATCAGCCGTCACGACGGCGGCGCCCAGGGCGCGGTCCATCACGGCGGGCCCGCGCTCACCGCCACCGAGGTCCGGGACTCCTGGCGGCCGGTCGTCGAGGCCTGGGCCGACGGGCTCGGCCCCGCCGCCGCCCTGGACCGGGTCCGGCGCGGCGCGCTGCGGCTGCCCCGCCTGATCACCGGTGAAGCGGCACCCCACCCCGCCGCCGCCCCGGTCCGCTGGTCCGCCGCCCGCGGCTACCTCGGCGCCGCCCTCGGCGCCCTGGTGCGCGCCACCGCCGACGCCCACGACGGACCGGCGCCGCTGCGCGTCCTCGAACTCGACCTCGACGGTGTCGACACCGCGGTCGCCCGGGCCCTCACCGCCCGCCCCCGGCCCAGCGCCGAACACCACACCGCCCCCGACGGCGGGCGCTACGACCTCGTCGTCGCCACCGCGACCCGGCGACCGGAGGAGGAGGCCGCGGCACTCGTCCGGCTGCTCGCCCCCGGCGGCCGGCTGCTGCTCACCGCCCCCACCGCCGAACAGCTCGACCTGCTGATCACCGGCGACGCCCACCGACACCTCCCCGCCCACCCGGCCGACCACTGGCAGGCCGCCCTCACCACGGCCGGCTGCCCGACCGTCCACGCCCTGCCCGAGGACGGGCACCCGATGGCTCTGCTGGGGCACCGGCTGTTCGCGGCCCGGGTGGACTGAAGCCTCGGGGGGACGCCTCGGGAGGACGGGGGCCTCGGGAGGGGGTGCGGCGGTCGTGACCGGCCGGCCGGCGCGCGTTCCCGTGTGCGCCGACGCGATCCCGCCGGCCGGTGCGGTCCGGCGGCCCGGGCGCGGGGCGCTCATGGCCGCACGGTGAAGCCCGGGTCACACACGGCCACCCGATCCGTACCATTTCGATACCGAAGCCTGGGTGAGCTGCAAGGATTCTCGCCGCCCGGGCCGGTCCCCGGGTAGGCTCCGCATGTCCTCCGGCCCTCGCGCAGGCGGCCCCCTGCCGCCGTGCCGCGTTCCGGAGGCGCACCCCCGCGGGCCATTCGGTGGGCACCGCGCACTCGACATCGCGCGCCAGGGCAGTCGCGCGAACGGCGAAGGGCATCGCATTGGCGGATCGGCTCACCGGAGGAGACTCCTCGCTGCTGCGGCGGATCAACGCGGCGGTCACACTCCGGGCGCTGCGGAACGGCCACTCCGTGACCCTCACTCAGCTCGTCGGGGAGACCGGGCTCTCCCGCCCGACGGTCGAGGGCGTGATCGAGGGGCTGGTCGAAACCGGGCTGGTCGCCGAGGTCGAGCAGCCGAGGGAGGACGGTCAGCCGGGCACCGGCCGCCGTGGCCGCCCGGCCCGCTGGTTCCGCTTCCGCGCCGAGGCCGGGCACATCCTCGGCATCGAGATCGGCGTGCACGACATCCGGGTCATCCTGGCCGACCTCACCGGCGAGGTGGTGGGCAGTCACTTCAAGCCGGTCGACGAGACCCTCGACGCCGAGGAGCGGCTCACCGCCGTCCGTACCGCCGTCGCCGAGGTGCTGCGCAAGGCCGGCATCTCCCGCGACAACCTCTGGGCCGTCGGCATCGGCACCCCCGGCATCGTGGACCGCGAGGGCACCGTCAAGCTCGGCACCGCGATGCCCGGCTGGACCGGCCTCGACCTCGGCGCCCGACTGCGGCGCTCCTTCCGCTGCCCGGTCCTGATCGAGAACGACGCCAACCTCGCCGCCATCGCCGAGCACTGGCAGGGCGCGGCGCTCGGCGCCGACGACGTCGTCTTCGTGATGGCGGGCCTCAGTCCGGGCGCGGGCTCCCTCATCAACGGGCGGCTGCACCGCGGTTACGGCGGCGCGGCCGGTGAGATCGGCGCGCTGCACCTGCTCGGCCAGGAGGTCACCCCCGAGCGCCTGCTGTCCACCACCGGCAAGCCGCTCAACCCGCTGGACGAAGCCGCCGTCGCCCGCGTGCTGCGGCTGGCCCGGGAGGGCGACGAGGTCGCGAAGGTCGCCATGGACCGCTTCCTCACCCGCCTCGTCCAGGGCGTCGCCGCGCTCGTCCTGGCCATCGACCCGCAGCTGGTGGTCATCGGCGGCTGGGCGGCCGGCCTCGACGGCGTCCTCGACCCCCTGCGCGAACGCCTCGCCCAGTTCACCCTGCGCGCCCCCGAGGTCGCCCTGGCGGCCCTCGGCTCGGAGGTCGTGGCGATGGGCGCCCTGCGCGTCGCCCTGGACCACGTCGAGGAGCAGCTCTTCGCGGTGGACCCGCCACGGGCCTGACGCCCCACGTCGGGCCCGGCGTCCCACGTCGGGCCCGACGACGGCCGGGGCACCACGACGTCACCCAACGGCAAAGGCCCGGACGCCGGTTGGCGCCCGGGCCTCGACCTGAGGGTTACCGGAGAATGGTTCGGGGGTGGTGCGTGACGAAGCGGTGCGTCACGAAGCGGTGCGGACCGCCGCGGTCGCGGCGGCCTGAGCGACCGGGGTGACCTCGACCAGTCCGGTCTCGCCGAAGGTCAGCTTGCAGGTGTCCGCCCGGTAGGTGGCGACGGCCACGGCGGCGAGGCGGCCGGCCGCGGCGTACTGGGTGGTCAGGACCAGGACCGGGGTGCCGGGCGGGCGCTCCAGGAGAGCGGCCTCGTCGGCCTCCGCGACACCGAGCTCCACCGAGCGCGACTCGCCGTCGACCTCCAGCCGCTCCAGCTGGCGCAGCACCGAGCGGGCGCGGTCGCTCTCGGCGCGGAAGCCGGGCAGGTGCGGCAGCGCGGCGGCCGGAACGTGCAGCGACTCGGTGGCCATCGCACGGCCCTCCACCAGGCGGACCCGGCGGACGGTGTGCACGGTGGCGCCCTCGGCGATGCCGAGGCTCTTGGCCAGCTGCGCGGTGGCGGGGGCGGTGGTGCAGTCGATCGTGCGCCAGGACTGGCTGCGGACGGTGCCGGGCCAGCCCTCCTCCTGCCGGTTGACCGGGACGCCGACCCGCGGAGCGGCGATCAGGGTGCCGATGCCCCGGCGGCGGACCAGCCGGCCCTCCAGCTCCAGCTGGTCGAGCGCCTGGCGCAGCGTCGCCCGCGCCACGCCGAAGCGGGCGGAGAGCTCGCGCTCGTTGGGCAGGACCTGACCGGTGGAGAACTCCGAGTCGATGGCCCGCAGCAGCACCGTGCGCAGGTGCCAGTACTTCGGCTCCGGCACCGCAGAAAGCTGTCCTGTCGTCCCCACCGCGTCCTCCACCTGTTGCTCTGTCCGCCCTGCGACAAGGGCGGATGCCGGGCCCGCTGTCCGCTGTTGCGGCAGGTGGGAGAGCGGGCTTTATCCGTCCTTCTTTATTAAAGGTCCTTGCAGTAAACGACCCTAGGTGCTCCGTCCGGAGATGGTCAAGACCAATGGCGAGGCTCAATGCGACTGTCGCACATATTCATGCCGCGTTCACGACAGCTCCCGCCGGTCGGTGCCACAATCCACCGACCCCGGCCCGGCCGCGCGTCACGATTCGGGTCGGATACGGCCAGTCGGTAGGCTGCCCGGGTGATCGTGGTGACGAGTGTGAACGTGAACGGAATCCGGGCGGCGGCCAAGAAGGGCCTCATCGAGTGGCTGGTCGGCACCGAAGCGGACGTGATCTGCCTGCAGGAGGTGCGCTCCGAGCCCGAGCAACTGCCCGTCGAGCTGCGCGACCTGGACGGCTGGCACGCGGTCTGGGCCCCCTCCGCCACCAAGGGCCGCGCCGGCGTCGCCATCCTGTCCCGGCAGGAGCCGCAGCGCACCGCGATCGGATTCGGGTCCGAGGAATTCGACAATTCGGGCAGGTATGTGGAAATCGACCTGCCTGGAATGACCATCGCCAGCCTCTACCTCCCCTCCGGCGAGGTCGGCACCGAGCGCCAGGACGAGAAGGAACGCTTCATGGCGGAATTCCTCGTCCACCTCACCGCCCTGCGCACCCGCGCCGCCGCCGACGGCCGCGAGGTCGTGGTCTGCGGCGACTGGAACATCGCCCACCGCCCCGAAGACCTCAAGAACTGGAAGGCCAACCAGAAGTCCGCCGGATTCCTCCCCGAAGAACGCGCCTGGCTCTCCCGCGTCTACGACGAGGCCGGCTACGTCGACGTCGTCCGCGCCCTCCACCCCGACCGCACCGGCCCCTACTCCTGGTGGTCCTACCGCGGCCGCGCCTTCGACAACGACTCCGGCTGGCGGATCGACCTGCACTGTACAACTCCCGGCATCGCCGCCAGTGCGGTTGAGGCCTACGTCGAGCGCCCTGCCACGCACGCCGAGCGCTGGTCTGACCACGCACCTGTCACCGTGGTGTACGACCACGACTTCTGACGACTCCCTTGGGAGGAGTTCCGTGTCAGACACAGGTGCTCAACGAGGCATTGTCTGATCGGCGGCCCCGGCTCGAAGGCATGCTCACGCGCGCCTTCGAGCGCCAGGACTCCAACTACGCAGCTAAGAAGCCGCGCAGCTACGACGAGCAGGCCCCCGGCACGGCTGAGCAACTGACCGACGGACGGCCTGTCGATGCCATCCAGGCCGCGACGACGGCGGCTGCGGCTGCGGCTGACTCGATCAGCGTGACGTTGCTTTCCACCTGCCACTGATTCCGCGTCGGCCAGGGTCCGGTGCCTGCGGGATATCCGTGGCACCGGACCGCCAGGTCGTTGAGTGAACCGAGGCCGGCCGAGGACACCCCCGCCCACCCACCACCTGTCCAGCCGGGTACCGCTGTTGGCCACCAGCGTCAGCCCGCCCCTATCGCCACCCTGCCAGATGGACCGGCATCGCCGCCGGCAGCCAGGAGCGGGACATCTCGACGACCGACGCCCCACCCGGACATCGCTGATCGGTGCGGCGGAGGCAACCCGTCGGCTTCGCGCTGGGGACGGGAACGGGCCGTGCTGGGCCGCTGCCAGACGCGGAGCACCGGGATGGGGTGTCATCGTCGTCGTCTTGGGTGTGGTCTACGATCCGCCCGAGTGGATCTTGACGTATCGCGGTGTGCGAGTGCCGTGCCGAAGCAGGGGGTGGGGCGTTGCCGTCAGTTGACGTGGTGCGGGAATCGGCCGGGGCCGGGCGGGTCGTACTGTTCGAGGAGTCGGCACGGGACGGCGCTCAGGCCAAGACCCTGATGAGTGCCGACTTCCGGGTCCGGCTGGCGCGGGAGCAGGGGGCGCTGTTCGGGGCGGACGGCCCTCGGCACGTGGTGTTCGCGGCGGGCTTCCCTTCCGTGTGCGGGCAGGAGTTCGAGGCGACGCGCCAGGTCGCGCTGGAGGCGCAGGGCTCGGTCAGTCCGTCCGCGATCTGCCGCGGCACGGTGACCGATGTGCGGCTGGCGCTGAGCGCGGTGCGGGGCGCGGCGCACGCGCGGGTCATGGTGATCGTGGCCGCCTCCGAGGCGACCGCCCGGGCCCTGGTGCACAGCGGCGCCCGTGAAGCCCTCGCCGGAGGCTTGGACGTGGTCAAGGAGGCTGTGGGCCTGGCGGACGGGATAGCGGTGGATGTGTGCCTGGTGGACGCGCCCCGCGCGGACCACGGCCTGGTGGCCGAGTACGCCGGCGCGATGACCGCTCAGGGGGCGGGGACGATCGTGCTGGCCGACACGGTCGGCGACCTGCTGCCCGGCCAGACCCGGGAGTTGTTCCAGCGGGTCGCCGCCGGCGCGGGGCCCGAGGCGGTCCTGGTCTCGCACCTGCACAACGACCTGGGCCTGGGCCTGGCCAACACCCTGGCCGCCCTGGAGAGCGGAGTGCGGGTGGCGGCGTGCTCGTGGCTGGGCATGGCCGAGCGCAGCGGCATGACCGCCACCGAGCAGCTGCTCTTCCTCCTCGCGCACGATCGGGCCAAGGCCGAACAGGTCCTGGGGCCCGGCTGCGAGCCGTGGTGGACGCAGCCGGACCTGACCCGGCTGCCGGGGATCGCACGGATGGTGTCCGCCGAGACCGGGGTGCCGCTCACCGTCACCACCCCCATCGTGGGCACCGGCGTCGCCACCATCTCCACCGGCACCCCCTTCACCCACCCCCAGACCTTCCAGCCCTACGACCCCCGACAGCACCTCGGCCTGGCACCGACCGTGGTCCTCACCCACCTCGCCAGCCACCGCGTGCTACGCGCGGTCGCCGAGCGACTCGGCCACCACCTGGACCCGGCCCAGACCCGCACCGCACTGGCCTGGGTCAAGGACCGCGCCTACCGCCAGAGCCACGCCGTCATCGCCGACGCCGACTTCGCCGCCTACCTCGACGGCCTCACCGCCACCACCCCCGGATCATGAACGGACCCGCCCCCATGCCGGCCACCACCTCGCTCGACACCAGCGCCGCCACCCGCGCCCTGACGGCCGGACGGGCCGTCATCCTGCCCAACCCCAGCCCCCTGACCTACGTCGTCACCGCCACCACCCCCCAGGCCGTCAACAACGCCAAAGGCCGCCCCACCGACCAGGAAGTCGCCCTCTGGGTCCACGACGACACCACCTGGACCGACCTCACCACACAACTCGACCTGACACCGACCGCCCTGCGGACCGCGCTCACCCTGCTCCGCGACCACCTGGTCACCCTCCTGGTACCGGTACGCACCGACACCCCGCCACCGGGCTGGACCACCCCCGCCCTCCGCGACGGACACCTCCTGCTCTTCGGCGCCCGCTGGCACCCCCTCACCCCGCTGCTCAGCCGCTTCCCACGCCTTTACGTCAGCAGCGCCAACCGCACCGGACAGCCACCCGCCGCCACCGCCCCCCAGGCAACCGCCATGTTCGGACCCGACACCCCCGTCACCGACGCCGACACCCTGCGCCACACCGACACCCCCCACGCCGCCACCACCATGCTGCGCATCACCCCCGACGGGGACCTGGCCCACATCCGCCACGGCGCCCAGGACGAGGCCCACGGCTGTGACCCGAACCGCTACCTCGAACACCTCCGCACCGCGATCACCTGAACCCCGGTCTCCATGGAACCTCAGACACGGGCCCGGGGTGCGGCCGCAGGCGACGTACCGGCGCCGCATGCCGTGGCCACGCCGAGGAGCGCGCCCGTCACGGCCAGCGCCGCGACCCTGGGCATGGTGCGCATGCTGATCAAGAAGCGGGGCATCGGGCCAGTGGAGGCATTTCATGATCTCGTCTGATCGGCACGGCAGGTACCAGGCCCGGAGCGTGATCCCCGCCATGGCCTCAAGAAACAGGACCGGCGTGCTGCTCGTGACCGTATGCACCGCTCGCCTGCCGATTCCCGGTCCAAGAGGACCTCACGCGAGTTGTCCGCCCGGTCCAGCGTCTTGTTCGCCTGGTGCGGAACAGGTCAACGCCTCGTCCGTCGGAGGTGCGGGGCCGGCTCGGTCGAACCGTCGCACCGGCGGAGACGTGAGCGGGGATCGGAATCGGGCGAGCGCCGACGACACCGGAAGCTACGGTCGACGCGCGCCCCGGGAGTGCTCCCCTCCACGTCACGGCACAGGTCCTCCCGGCTGGCACAGTGGCCGCAGATCGCCGATGGTGGCGGTGGAGCAGGCACGACCCCCGGAGGTGTGTGATGAGCGTGGAACCCGGCCGCTCAGCTCGGATCGTCGTGGGGGTGGACGGTTCCCCGACGTCTAGGACCGCGCTGGCGTGGGCGGTCCGGCAGGCTGGGCTGACCGGTGGCAGCGTGGATGCGGTGATCGCCTGGCAGTACCCGGTCGGCTACGGGTCGCCCTCAGCGGCCATGCCGAACTTCGACTTCGCGGGCAACGCACGCCAGGCCCTGGCCGGGGCCGTCGCGGCGGCCACGACGGAGGCCCCGCAGGTCGAGGTCCGCCAGCACGTCGTCCGGGGCCACCCCGCTGCGGAGCTCCTGAAGGCCTCGGACGGCGCGCAGCTCCTGGTCGTGGGCAACCGCGGGTACGGCGGATTCGCCGAGGCCCTGCTGGGCTCGGTGAGCCAGCACTGCGTCCATCACGCGCGCTGCCCTGTCGTCGTCGTGCGCACCGCCGAGCCCGAACCGCGGTCGGAGCCGTGACCGGCGAGGCGATCGACTACCGGGCGGTGTTCCATGCCCTGCCCGGCATGGTCGCCCTGCTCACCCCGGACCTGGTGTACGCCGACGCCAACGAGGACTTCCTCAGCCTGTCCGGGCGCACCCACGAGCAGCTCATCGGCCGGTACCTCTTCGAGGTCTTCCCCGACAACCCGAACGACCCCGCCGCGACCGGTGCCCGGAACCTGGAGGTGTCCCTGCGCAGGGTCCTGGCGTCCGGTGAGCGCGACACCATGGCTCTGCAGCGCTACGACGTCGAGTCGACCACCCGGCCCGGCGAGTGGGAGGAGCGGTACTGGAGCCCGGTCAACGCCCCCGTGCTCGACGCCGAGGGCCGTACGGTGCTGCTCGTCCACCGGGTCGAGGAGATCACCCAGCTCATCCGTGCCCACGGCCTGCCCGAGGGCAACCGCGCCCGCGTCCTGGAAGCCGAGCTCTACACCCGCGCCCGCGAACTCCAGGAGGTCAACGAGCGCCTTCGCGAGGCCCACGCCCGGGAACGCGAGGTCGCACTCGCGCTCCAGGAGGCCATGCTGCCCGCGCCTCGACCTCTCGGAGGCCACCGCGCCGCGGTCCGCTACCGGCCCGCCGTGGGTGCGCTGAACGTCTGCGGGGACTGGTACGACCTCGTCGAGCTGCCAGGCAACCGCGTGGCGGTCGCCGTCGGCGACGTGGTCGGCCACGGCCTGGTCGCCGCCGGTGTCATGGGCCAGCTCCGCAGTGCCCTCAGCGCCGCCTCCCGGGTCGCCACCGGCCCCGCCCAGGCCCTGGAAGTGCTCGGGCTGTACGCCCGTTCCGTCGAGGGCGCCGAGTCCACCACCGCCGCGACCGCCTTCATCGACTCCGGCACCCGCACGATCACCTATAGCAGCGCCGGCCACCCTCCGCCCGCCCTGCTGCACGTCGATGGCACCGTCGAATTCCTCGACCGAGCCACCGACCCTCCGCTCGGCGCCCGCCCCGAGCACCGGACACGGCCCGAGGCCGTCACCCGCTTCGCCGAAGGCGACATGCTCGCCCTCTACACCGACGGCCTGGTCGAACGCCGCCGCGAGGACATCGACACCGGCCTGGACCGCCTCGCACAGGTCCTCACCGCGCACCGCTCCGCCGACCCCGACACCCTCGCCGACACCGTCCTCACCGAACTGCTCCCACCTGGCGGCGCCACCGACGACACCGCACTCGTCGTCATCAGGCTCTGACCGCAGCTCCGGGCCTGTCGGCGGGCCCCGGGGGCGCCGGCCGGGGCGCACGGGACGTGAGAGCAGGCCCGCCGTCCGAAGCCCACGCTCGCCCCCTCGCGGGAGACGTACCCCGACGTCGAGGTGGTGGCCTCCCTGCTGCGCGGCAGCGCCGCCGCGGCACTCGTCGAGGCCACGGGCCGCCCGGATCTCTCGGTCGTCGGCCGCCACGACCGCGCGGCGGTCCTCGGCACGCACCTGGGGCCGGTCGCCCAGGCGGCGGTCCACCACGTCCACAGCCCGCTCGCGGTGGTCCCCTACGGCTGACATCCGATCGGCCTGCTCGTCATCGTCTCCACCCGGTGTATCCCGCTTCTCGCGGCAGAGCCGGGCGTGGAGTCCACGCTCGCCGGGCTCCAGTCGAGGCGGCCCTCTGCGTCGGCCGCGGTCTGCAGGGAGGTCGGGATCCGGTCCCAGGTGCCGTCCACGCACCAGCGGCGATGCCGGTCGTACACCGTCGTCCACGGCCCGAAGCACGGCGACAGATCTCGCCACGGCACGCCGGTGCGCGCTCTGTAGAGGATCCCGTTGATCACCCGTCGATGGCTGGCCCACCGGCCGCCCCGCCGCCCATTCGCCGGCAGGTGCGGCTTCAGCCGGTCCCACTCGTCCTTGCTCAGATCTCCCCGCCCCGTGACCAGTACAACGAGCCGATCATGCGATGGTCACAAGATCCGCCGTACAGAACCTAGACCCCCCGGGTTCCTCAACTCCGTCTGGCTGGTGGCGATCTGCTTCGGCGCCACGCCGACCCGCAGCCGTTGGTGCAGGTCGAACGGGTTGTCGATCAGGACGGCCTCGGCCTGGCCGCGGCGCAGAGCGGCGACCGTGTCCGCGAGCCCCTCGGCCGCGCCGCTGCCACGGGCGCGGCGGACCATGAACCGTTCCACGCAGGCGTGGTCACGGGCGGACAACCGGCCGCAGACGAGGTAGCCGAGCTCCTCCTCCAACAGCGCGCGCTCCGGCCTGGCGTCCGGACCGCCGCTTCTGTCGACTCCGACGAGTCGCGGACGCAGGCGCTTTTGGCCTCGACCTCGGATTCCGCTGCGCGGGCACCCGGCGGCTGGGCGACCCGGTGGACGGTGGCGGCCACGTACCGGATGTCCGGGGCGTGCCGGAGGGAGAGCGGCATCGCGTCGGGGAGCATGGCGAGCCGGGCTGTGTCGCCGGGCGGTGGGTCGGGCGGTTACTCGGCGAAGGCGAGGCGCCCGTGGGCGGCGAAGACCGCCTGACCGTGCCGACCGGGAAGGCCGCAGTCGGTGCCGACAACCTGGGCGATCGCCCCGGTGGTGGCCATGTCGGCAACTTGGGCTGCCAGTTGGGCTTCCAGGCGGCGGCTCAGCTCGATCGTGCGGTCGGGGTCGTCGCGGCCGCGCGAGGTGTCGACGTAGGCACAGGCGTAGGGGCCCTGCCGCGCGTACAGCGGGCCGAGGAAGGAGAGTTGCGTGATCGACTTCCTGGACTGGCCTAGAGTCCCTGGGCGAGCAGGAGTTCGTGGGCGAGGCGGCCGGCGCGGGCCGGGCGTTCGGGATCGGGTTCCTGGTCGGGGATCTCCTCCATTCCTTGGACGAGGGCGCGGATCGCTTGGCCGAGGGCCCGGACCTGGGCTTCCAGCAGCTCGATGCGTTCGACGGCGCTCTCGACGTCCCGGCCGGCCGGGTGGAGCGCTACCTCGGGTGACTCGGCGGATTTGTCGGTTTTCATCGTGGGGCTCCTCGTGGGCGGTGGGGCTATGCGGCGGGTGTGATCAGGCCGTAGGGAGCGTATTTGGTCGTGATCAAGGAATGGTCTTGGCGAGGTCCTTGATCCAGATCATCGAGGCGCGGAGGTGGAGGCCGGCGAGGTAGCTCTCGGGCTTCTTGTCGAACCGGGTGGCGATGCCCCGCCAGGCCTTCAGCCTGTTGATCAGGCGCTCGACGGTGTTCCGCTCCATACCTTGAAGAGCTCGACGTCGTGGCCGACTGGCCGACCACCCCTGCTGCCCTTCTTCTTTCGATTGGCGGCCTGGTCCCGCTTCTCCGGGATGACCGCCTTGATGCCGCGATTGCGCAGGTGGGAGCGGTTGCCGCGGGAGGAGTAGGCCTTGTCGCCGGCCACCGCGTCGGGCCGGGTGCGGGGACGGCCGACCGGCCCGCGCACCCGCACCTTCTTCAGCACGGGGATGAACTGCGGGCTGCCGGCGGCCTGCCCCTCGGTCAGGACGATGGCCGGCGGGCGGCACCTGCGCTCGCCGGCGACGTGGACCTTGCTGGTCTGCCCGCCCCTGGACCGTCCGAGCAGGGCGGCCTTCAGGCGGAGCTTGCGTCGGCGTCGGACACGTCGCCGTTCTTCCCGTTCCGGGTCGTCTGCGGTGTCCTGCCCGTCTTGTTCCTTCGGGCCTCCCCGTTTTGCCGGGCCTTCTCCGCCTCCTCGGCCGCCTTCTCCAGGTCGGCCAGCGTATCCGGGTCGAGGTGCATCCCGGCGGCGTCGTGGTGAGCTCGGACGGTGGTGGAATCCACGCTGACCAGCGACAGGTCCACCTCACCCCGCTTCGTGGCCTCCGCGATCGCGCCCTCCAGCAGGGCCTCGAAGACCCCGGCGTCCCTCCACTGCCGGAAGCGGTTGTGGACCGTCGACCAGGCCCCGAACTCCTGAGGCATCTCCCTCCACTGGCCGCCCGTCCGAAACCTCCAGATCACGCCCTCGAACTGCCGGCGCAGCCGCTCGAGGTACGGGCCGTACTCGCCGATCGGCAGGTACGGCCCGATGAACTCCCACTCGGCGTCAGTCAGTTGCACTCGCGTCACGCAACACGGCCTACCGGATCAGGCGCGACCACGAGGGCGAATCCCACAGATTGATCACGACCCGATACCCGCCCTAGCAGACAGAAAAGCGAAATTGAGTAGATGACAAGGTGGTCTCGGTAGGCGGAACTCCGCCTACCGAGACCACCTCTCACTGTGCGGCAAGCCGATCGCTGGAGAGGTCCGACGGCGTGCCCGGGCGGCTTCCGTCGGGGCGACCGAGGTCAGGGCCCGTCCCGTCCACGTGACGTGACGTCCCACACCGCCTCATGACCTCGGGCTCCTCCCTTCTCCCGGCGTCAGCGACCGGTGGCGTCAAGGGGGCGCCGGAACATGAGGGCGTGCACCGAGAAGCGTGACCCGTCGAAGTCCGCCTGGCCCGCTGCCTGCCGTTCCTTCAGCAGGCCCAGCATGGTGTCCTTTTGCTCGGAGTAGGCCAGGAGCGGAATGTCCATCTCGAAGATCTCAAGCGTGTCCATCTCATAGCCACGCCCGGTGAGCTGCGCGACGGTACGGGGGATGTCGGCGAGCGAGGAGTGCGCCATGAGCAGGATGCCGCCCGGTGCGAGGACCGTGTCCATCCGCTCGACGACGGCGTCGTACATCGCTCGGCCTCCCTCGCGGGCGACCAGGGCGGTTTCCAGCCCGTCACCCCGCGCGTAGGCGGGGTCGTAGGGAAGATGCGGCGGATTCGTGATCACCAGGTCGAACCTCCCGTCCGGCGTGTACTCCTCCAGCGGCGAGGTGACACAGGTCAGCCGCGTGGCGTCGAGGCCGTTGGTCACCACGTTCGCGACGGTCTGGGCGGCGGAGGCCGGGTTGATGTCCAGGGCGGTCACCCGCTCGGCGCCGGCTGCGAGCAGGACGACGCTGTAGAGGCCGGAACCGGCTCCGATGTCCAGGGCGTTGACGCCGTTCAGGTCGGGAGCGTCGTCACCGTTGAGGGCGGCGATCAGGCTCAGCCCGCAATCGGTCGGGAAGAGGACCTCGGTGGGGTCCTCCACCGCGATCTGAAGGCGCATGCCGCGGAACTCGAAGATCCCGCACGAGGGGCGGGATCGCCACAGCGAGCGGCTCTCGCCGACGGGCAGGACGCGACGTCGCGGCAGCGTCCGGATCGGAGCGTAGGTCATCGCAGCGTGGACCTTTCGGGTTGGGGAACAGCCGGCGGGAACCGAGGAGCGCAAGCGTCCGGGACTCCGCCGAGGGGTCGGGGGTTGGTCGGCGCCCCGGGAGGTCGTGGCGCCCGCTCCGTCGGGCCGGTCACTCGGCGAGCGCGGACAGCACGGTGCGGACGGCGTCGTCGGCGATCTGCCGTCCACGAGGCTCGGAGATCAGGCCCTCGACGTAGCCGAAGTTCCAGGCGAGCTGGCCGTGACTGGTGGTGGCGGTCGCCACGATGGCGCCCACCACCGAGATGCCTGTGACGAACTGGGCGCCGGAGATTCGCCACGCGCCCGCCCGTTCGGGGAACTCGTAACGTCCGACGTTGGACAGACAGAGGTTGATCGGCCCCTTCTCGTCCATGAACCGCATGAACGCTTCGCTGTCCGCCGTCGACTTCGGTCCCGCCCGGCGCGGCAGGCTGAGCATGGACAGGTGCTCCTGGCGCCTCCGGCGTCGCACCAGGTCCTGGCTGATCTCCCGAGCCATCGACCACAGTGGCCCACCCGGCTCGTAGCGGACGCGGGAGGGGACGGTGGCCACGAAGGTGCCTACCTCGTCGGGGGAGACGACCGGATCGAGGTCGCCGCGGAAGTCGACCGGCGAGCCGATGGAGAAGTGGGTGCCGGCCGGGGCTCCGGCGTCCCGGGCGACGGCCGTGACCATCGCGGCGGCCAGGACTCCGTGGACCGTGGTGCCGTGCCGCTTGGCCGCCTGCACCAGCTGGTCCAGCTGGTCGGTGGTGAAGAGCCGGTGGACCGTCCGGGTGCGCCGTTGCCCGAACGGGACCCGGCGGCTGGGGGTGACCCGCTGGGCGGGGCCCTGCCGGGCTGCCCGGCGGTCGCGCAACGTCATCACCCCCAGTCCTGCGGCGCCCGCCGCGCCACGGTGGCGGCGCGGTAGCAGGTCCTCCGTCGCGGGCAGCGCCTGCCGCGAAAGGGCTTGATACGGCGTGCGGGAGCCCGGTTGCGCGGCGAGTTCGATCCACTCGCGGAGCAGGGACAGGCACGTCTTCCCGTCCGCGATGCAGTGCGAGGCCGTCAGCACCAGGTCGTGGACGTCCCCTTCGCCGTCCGCGCCGTTCCCTCCCGAGGTGATCACCACTGCGCGCAGCAGCGGCCCGGTGCGCCAGTCGATGCTCTCCGCGAGCTCGCGGTCGTTGACCTCGCGCTCCCACCGTGTATCGGCCACAGGGTCGTCCGGTGACACGGCGACGTGCCGGAGCGGGATCCGCTCCCCGTCCAGCGGTACGAAGACGGGGTTCGCGCCGGTGCCGCCGTCGGCGATCGCGACGCGCAGCAGGGGGTGCCGGGCCTGGAGGGCGTCCAGCGCGCGGCGGAGCGGCGACTGGGGCAGGTCTCCGTGGACACGGGCCCGTGCGATGACGTTGAGGGGTGAGGTCTGGTCGGCGATCCAGTACCAGCGCTCCAGGGGACTGAGCTCGCGCCGAACGCCGGTCGGCCCGGCGGCCGGGCCTTCGGGGAACGTGAGGGCCTGCACGGTCCGCTGGACGAGGACGCGGCGGGGTACCAGCCGGAAGTAGCCGTCCCGGGCCAGCTGCCGGCGAGGGCGGTCCGCCTGTGCCACGTCGCTCGCCGCGTGGGAGGCGGCCACCATCGCCCTGGTGCGGTCGCGCCGCCGGCCTTCGTAGGCGCGCAGGGCCAGTACCGGGTCATCGGCCGTCGCGGGCTCGGCGAGGGTGTGGGCCAGGACGACGGCGTCCTCGATGGCCATGGCCGCCCCCTGCCCGAGGGTGGCCAGCATGGGGTGGGCCGCGTCACCGAGGAGGGTGACGGGGCCGTCGCCCCACCGTTCGAGGAAGCGCCGGTCGCGGGAGGGCACGGTGAGGATGTCCTGTGACGGCGTGGCCTCGATCACCGCCCGCACCTCGTCGGCCCAGCCCGCGAACGACCGTCCGAGGGCGTCCTTGACATCACCTTGGGCGGGCAGCTCCCCGACCGTGCGCACTGCGGCCCACCAGTAGCAGCGGCCGTGGCCGATGTCGATGAGGCCGAACCGCTGTCCGCTGCCCCAGTAGTGGCGCACGCCGCCGGTGGTGACCCGCGGGTGCCGGAAGGGGACGACGCCGAGCCGGTAGAAGTAGCCGCTGTCCCGCGGCGCCTCGGGGCCGACGAGGTGGCGCCGTACAGCCGAGTCGAAGCCGTCGGCTCCGATCAGGATGTGCCCACTCGCCGAACGCCCGTCCGCGAAGCGGACGGTGACACCGGCGTCGTCGGCCTCGAAACCGGTAGCGGCCGCCCCCACATGGACCGGGCAGTCCCCGGCTTCCGCCAGCAGGGCCTCCTGGAGGTCCGTCCGGCTCAGGCAGACGCTGGGCGCTCCCACTCTCTCGCAGGCCTCCTTGAACGGGAGGTCCCTGATCCGTCGGCCGCACCGGTCCATGACCGTGAACGACTCCACGGTCTGGCCGCGCTTGTCCAGGCCGAGGTCGATGCCGAGGGTGGCCAGGGCGGTGACGGCGTTGCTCATGACCGACATGCCGGAGCCGGCGGCGCGCAGCTCGGTGGCGCGCTCGTACACCTCGACGTCGATGCCGACGCGTCTCAACGCGACCGCGCAGGTCAGACCGCCGATGCCGGCACCGATGATCAGGGCTTTCACGGGGGGCTTCGGTGACACGCTTCCTGCCTTACCGGGCGGTGGGGACGGCGTCGGTCCGCAGGAGGTCCACGACGGCTCCGGCCAGGTGTGCCACGTTCGGTTCCTCCATGATCGTCAGGTGGTCGCCGGGGACGCCGACGACGTGGATCCGGCCGCTGGTCATGTCGCTCCAGCCGTTGCAGGGGTCCTGATGGCGGCTGCGGGCGGCACGGTGCATGGCATCGAGGACGGCGGGCAGCGGCTCGGTGGCGCGGATCAGCGTGAGGTCGTGGTCCTCGCGCGGCGGCCGGTAGGCCAGTGCTGCCTGCCAGTTGGCCCGGTAGACGCGGAACAGGCGGCGGATGAGGGACGGGGAGCCGCCGGCCGGCAGTACGCCGCGCTCGCTCGCGACGCGGGCCATGAAGGCGAACTTCTCCTCCGGCGAGTGGAGTTCGTCGGGGATGATCCGCACGGATGACTCGCTGCCGTCCCGTAGCCAGAGCAGCTCGTGGAAGAACCACGCCAGCACGGCCTCCTCGCTGTGCGGGACACGCGGGCCCCGGGCCAGCGCGGTGGTGTCCAGCACCAGCAGGTGGCTCACCTCTTCGCCTGCCGCCCGCAGGCGGCGGGCGATCTCGAAGGCGACGAAGCCGCCGAAGGACCACCCGCCGATCGTGTAGGGGCCGTGCGGCTGGGCTGTCCGCAGCGCGGTGAGGTAGCTGTCCGCCAGCTCCTCGACGCTGCTCAGCGGTGTGGTGCCCGGGTCGGCGCCGGCGGCCTGGAGCGCGTACAGCGGCTGGTCGTCCGGGAGGTGCCGGGCGAGGCGGACGTAGCACAGGACGTTGCCGCCCATCGGGTGGACCATGAACACCGGCGGGCGGGTGCCCTGCGGGCGGACCGGCACCAGCGGGTCGTACGAGGCTCTCGCCCCGCCGTCGCGCAGCCGCGTCGCGAGCCCGGCGCAGGTGGGTGTCGCGATCAGTTGCGCGAGGGGGATGTGCACGCGGTAGCGCTGTTCGATCCGGCTCACCAGCCGCATCGCGGTCAGGGAGGTGCCTCCGAGCTCGAAGAGGTTGTCGTGCAACTCCACCGCGTCCAGGGACAGCGCGTCCGCCAGCATCTCGGTCAGGGTCCGCTCGTACGCGTCGCGCGGCCCGGCGTCGAGGGCGCGGACCGGGACGGTCAGCGGCGCGCGGCGCAGGGCCGCGTCGTCCCGCTTGCCGCTGGGGGTCAGCGGGTACCGGGTGACCCACTGCAGATGGGAGGGGACCATGTAGTCGGGCAGGGTGGCGCGCAGTTGCTCGCGGATGCCGGCCAGGTCCTCGTCGGTGCCCTCGCCGAGGAGGAAGGCGGCGAGGAAGACCTCGCCGTCCTCGCGTCGGCGGGCCACGACCGCGGCGTCGCGCAGGCCCGGGTGGCGCTGTGCCAGGGCCGTGGCGGCCAGTTCCACCTCGGCCGGCTCCACGCGGAAGCCCCGCACCTTGACCTGGGTGTCGGCGCGCCCGAGGAAGACGACGTCGCCACCGGGAAGCATCATCCCGACATCGCCCGTGTAGTACAGCAGGCGACCGGAGTCGCCGAAGGGCTGCGGGAGGAAGCGTTCCTTGGTCAGGTCCGGGCGGCCCTCGTAGCCGTCGGCCAGGCAGGCGCCGCCCAGGTGGATCTCGCCGCGCACCCCGGCCGGGACCGGACGCATCTGCTCGTCCAGGACGTGCACCTCGGCGCCGTCGATGGCCCTGCCGATCGGCGGCAGGGCGGGGAAGGCCGCGGGGTCCCCGGTCATGGTGAACGCGGTGACGACGTGGGTCTCGGTCGGACCGTACTGGTTCTCCAGCACCGCCCCCGGGAGTTCGGCGCACAGCGCGCGGACCTCCGGGGTGACGCGCAGCTGCTCGCCGCACAGGATCAGCACCCGCAGGGCCCGCGGGGTGAACCCCGATGTGGCGGCTGCTTCGGCCAGCTGCTGGAGGGCCACCGGCGGGAGGAAGGCCTGCTCGACGCGCTCGCGGTCGAGCAGGCGAAGCAGTGCGGGCATGTCGCGCCGCTCGGCGTCGCCGGCCAGGCACAGGGTGCCGCCGGAGCACAGGGTGGAGAAGATCTCCTGGAAGGAGATGTCGAAGCTCAGCGGTGCGAACTGCAGGGTGACGCCGCCCGGGACCGCGCTGGGCGCCGCCCCGTTCTGCCAGGCCACCAGGCCGGCCAGGGTGCGGTGCGGCATGGCGACGCCCTTGGGGGCGCCGGTGGAGCCCGAGGTGAACAGCACGTACGCGGTGCTCTCGGGGGCGACCCCGGCCTGCCGCTCGGCCACCGGCGCGGCGACGGTCGTAGCCTGCGCCTCGCCCGCCCGCAGCGGTGTGGTCACGGACTCGGCGGGCAGCAGCAGAGCCGGGTCGCCTGCGAGGTGGGCGTGCTCGGACCCGGCCACGACGCGGAAGGGCTGGGCCTGCTCCACCATCGAGGCCAGCCGGGGCACGGGGTAGCCGACGTCCATCGGGACGACGGCGCACCCGGCCCGCAGGACGCCCAGGAGCACGGCGATGGTACGTGGGGAGCGCTCCATGGCGATCCCGATCCGTGCGTTCGCCGGTGCTCCCAGCGCGCACAGCCGCGCGGCCACGTACCCGGAGGCCTCGGCGAGGCGTGCGTAGGTCCACCGCTCCTCGCCCATGACCAGGGCCGTCCTGTCCGGCGTGCGCGCGGCCCGGTCGGCGATGCGTGCCACGACCGTGGGGTGCTCGCCGGCGGGGGCGAGCACCGGCCGGGGGGCGAGGAAGGCGAAGTCCGGTTCTTCGTGCGACTGTTCGACCATCCGGCGCAGGATGTTCAGGAACCCGGCCGCGAAGAGGTCTCCCTGCTCGGCGGAGAACGTCGCGCCATCGCAGTCGATCCGCAACCACATCCCGCCGCCTTCCGGTTCGGTGACCACGTTCACCAGGAGCCGGAGGTCGTTCTGCTCCCAGGTGTCGAACGCCACGAGCCTCATGCCGGGCAGGCTGAGGACGTGGGAGAGCTGGTGGAAGTGGACGTAGTTGAAGGCGGTGGCCACGACGGGCCCGCCGTGGTCCTCCTGGATGGCGCTCAGCGGGTAGTGGCGGTGGGGGTGGCCGTCCTGTTCCTGGCGGAGGCCCTCGCGGGCCACCTCCAGCCAGCTCTCCCGCGCGGTGTCCAGGCGCACCGGCACGGTGTTCAGGAACAGCCCGGCGGTGCGCTCCGCCCCGGCCAGTTCGGGCCGGCCGTGGGTGATCAGGCCGGTGGTCACGTCACGGGTGCCGGCGAGCATGGCCAGGGTCAGGCCGTGCGCCGCGAACAGCACGGACTTCACGGGCAGGGCGTGCACGGCCGCGAAGTGCCGCACCTGTTCGACGAGGGTGGCGGGCAGGTCGACCCGTTGTGAGGCGGGCTGGTGGCCGCCTCCGGGCCGATGGGGAGCAAACGCCTCGATTAGCAGGGGTTCGCAGCCGGCCAGCCTGTTCCGCCAGTAGCGTCGGGTCTCCTGCGAGCGCAGGGCCACCTGCTCCTGCCGAACGTGGGTCGCGGCCGAAGGGGGCGGGGTGTCGTCGACCGGGCCGACCTGGAGGCCGAGGCCGTGGGCGTAGTCCTGGAGCAGTTCCCGGAGCAGGGTGGCGACGCTGCCGCCGTCGAGGAGCGCGTGGTGGAAGCTGAGGACCAGGTCGACGGTGGAGGGCCGGATGTGGGCGCGGAACAGGTAGAGCGGCGCCCGGTCGAACGCGTACGGGTGGTGGCGGCGTTCCTCGATGTGCGCGCGCACCTCGGCCTCGGCCGCGGCGTCGTCGAGCGGGCGCAGGTCGACGCTCTCCAGGGCGCCGTGCACGCGGGGGCGGACGACCTGCAGGGGTTCGGAGCCGGCCAGGTCGAAGGCGGTGCGCAGCGCCGGGTGCCGTGCCGTCAACCGGTCGAAGGCGCGGCGGAACTCCTCGCCGTTCCAGGCCATGTCGAGGGTGTACCGGAACACGTCCCGGTACCTGGCGGACGACTCGTGCCTGCGGCTGTGGAAGAGCAAACCGAGCTGGAGCCGGGTCAGCGGGTAGGCGTCCTCGGCGTCCCGCAGGCGGGCGCGGTCGACGTCGGCCACGAGGGCGAAGGGAGCCGGGACGGCCTCGGTGCCGGGCGCGTCGCACTCCTCGGTGCGGGTGGCGAGGCCGGCGACCGTCGGGTGCCGCAGGAGGTCGGTGAGCGAGAAGCGCAGGCCCCGGGCCTCCGCCTCGGCGCGCACCCTGAGCGCGAGGATCGAGTCGCCGCCGAGGGCGGAGTAGTCGTCGTGGATCCCCACGGCGTCATGGCCGAGGACGCGGGCCCAGACCTCGGCGAGGACCGCCTCGGTGCGGTCGCGCGGCTGCCCGCCCGCCGCGTCCCCGGGGGTGTCCTGCGGTGGTGGCAGCGCGTCGCGGTCGGTCTTGCCGTTGGGGGTGAGTGGAATCCCGTCGATCCGGGTGAACGATGCCGGGACCATGTATGCCGGCAGCGTCCGCCCGAGCCGTTCGCGCAGCAGTGTCGTGTCGATCGGGGTCTCGGCGACGTAGTAGCCGGCCAGGACGGTCCCCCGGTCGTCGGGGGCGGTGCGGCCCGCCACGACGGCGTCCCGTACACCGGGGACGGTGCGCAGGGCGGCGGCCACCTCGTCGGGCTCGACGCGGTGGCCGCGGATCTTGACCTGGCCGTCGATCCGTCCGAGGTGCTCCAGGGTGCCGTCCGTGAGCCACCGCGCCAGGTCCCCGCTGCGGTAGAGGCGGCCGCCCGGCACGAAGGGGTCGACGCCGAACCTCTCGGCGGTCAGCTCCGGGCGGTCGAGGTACCCCCGGGCGACACCGACACCGCCGATGCACAACTCACCGGCGACTCCGACGGGTTGCGGCAGGTCGTCGGCGCCCAGCACGTACAGCCTGGTGTTGTCGATCGGACGGCCGATGGGCACCCGCGTGACACCGCGGGCAGGGTCGTCCGGGCAGTCGTGGGACGAGACGTCGACCGTGGCCTCGGTCGGGCCGTACAGGTTCACCAGCCGCACCGCCTGCCCGGCGTCGCTCTCACGGCGGCACCGCTCGGCCACGCGGTTGAACTGCTCGACCCGGCCGGCTGGCAGGGCTTCGCCGCTGCAGAAGACGTGCCGCAGGGTCCGGACGCCCTCGCGTGACTCCGCGGACTCCTCCAGAAGGTCCAGGAACGGGCCGAGCATCGACGGGACGAAGTGCACGGCGGTGACCCGGTGTTCACTGATCGCCCGGATGACCTCGCGCGGGTCCCGCTGGCCGCCGGGCGACAGCAGGGCCACGGCCGCGCCCTCCACCGCCCACCAGAACAGCTCCCAGACCGAGACGTCGAACGACACCGGCGTCTTCTGCAGGAGAACGTCCCCCTCCCCCAGCGGATAGCGACGCTGCATCCACGCGAGGCGGTTGACCACGCTGTGGTGCTCGACCATGACGCCCTTGGGCTGCCCGGTCGAGCCTGAGGTGTAGATGATGTAGGCGAGGTCACGGGAGGTGGCGAGTGGCTCGACCGGCGCTCCGCTGCCCGCCAGCAGGCTGCCGACACGACGCACGTTCGCGTCACCGGCAGGCGCGTCGTCGTCGACGATCACCACCTTGGCGCGGCTGTCGCGCAGGAGGAAGTCCACCCGCTCTGCCGGATTGCCGGGGTCCACCGGCACGTAGGCGCCGCCGGACTTCAGGGTGCCCAGAAGCGCGGCCAGCAGCTGCGGTCCCCGCTCCATCATCACGGCGACCCGGTCGTCCGGGCCGACGCCCTCCGCGCGCAGGGCGCGAGCGACACGGTTGGCCTGCTTGTCCAGGTCGGCGTAGGTCAGCGTCGTCCCGTCGGCCGCGGTGACCGCGGCCCGGTCCGGGTGCCGGGCGGCCTGCGCCTCGAACAGGCCGTGCAGGGTCGCTTGGTCCGCAAAGGGCACCTGACGGCCGCGGGCGCGCCCGATGGTGAGGTCCTCGTACTCGGCGGGCGCCAGCATGGGGACGGAGGACAGCGGCCGGTCCACCAGGTCCAGGCCGTGCTCCAGGAGCGTCGTGAGATGACCGGTCACGGAGGCGATGGGCAGGTCCTCGTCGAAGACGTCACGGGCGTAGTCCAGGTCGACGCGGATTTCAGCGCTGTCGTCGAAGGCGGACACCACGACGCCCAGCGCGTCCTGGTCATGCGAGGGGGCCATCAAGGCAGTCCGACGCTCGACTCCACAGACCTGGTCCGTGCGGGGCCAGTGCATGTAGGAGAGCGTCACGTCGAAGAGCTGCCCCTGGGCGCGGACCGGCGCGGGCCGTGCCCGCAGGACCTCGCCGAGCGCGAGCCGCTCGTGGCGCCGGAGCGCAACGGTCGTGTCCCGGATCCCGGCGAGCAGTTCACGCAGGGTTCGCCCGCCAGGTGCCGCGATGCGTAGGGGCAGGGTGTTGGCGAACTGCCCGAGGACGTCCTTGTGCTGCTCGGTCGGACGATTGAGGAAGGGGACGCCGAGCACCACCTCCTCGCTTCGGTGCAGGCGCGTCAGGTACGTACCGAGCACGGCCGCGACGTAGGTGAACGGCGAGAAGCCGGCGGCGCGGACCCGGCCGGCGAGGGCACCGTCGATCACGAAGGAGTGGCGACCGCGTCCACGCGGTCCCCTGTCCGTCGCACGCTTGAACATCGCGGGTGCGACGCCGTCGAGGTAGTTCCGGTAGAAGGCGCGGTCACGGTCACCGTCCGCGCAGGCGTGGTAGGCGGCGTCCTCCTCGACGAACTCCAGGTAGGAGGGCGCCCCGTCGGCGCTCTGCTCCGGGTCGCCGCGCTGCGCCCGGGCGTAGTCGTGGAGGATCTCCTGGCCCAGCCGGTGGAGCGTCCAGCCGTCGGCCACGATGTGGTGCGCCTTGATGTGCAGATGCGTGACGTCCGGGCTCTCCAGCAGCAGTGTGGCTTCGACCAGCGGGCCGTGCGTGAGCGGCAGGGCGCCCGCCATCGAGCGGCGCATCCACTCGGCACAGGCCGCGTCCGGCTCGGGTTCCTGTGACAGGTCGACCACGGAGACGGGGGCACCCTCGTGCGCCACCCGCTGGAACGGGATCCCGCTGCTCTCCTCGAACCGCAGCCGGAACGTCTCGTGGCGCCGCAACGCGCGGACGGTGGCGGCCGCGAGCCGGTCACGGTCGACCTCGCCGTACAGGCGCTCGTGGAGCACGCAGTTGAACTGCGGTGACTCCGGCGCCTGCGCGCCGGCTGACCAGAGGTCGCGCTGGTACGCCGACAGCCGGTGCGGGGCCTGGTCGTTCATGCCCACGTCTGGGGGTTCCCTTCGAGCCGAACGGGGATTTCGCGGTGCCCGTTGAAGATGATGGAGGGCAACGGGGTGAGGTGGTCGGGTTCGACGGCGAGGTCGAGCCCGGGGAAGCGGGAGAAGAGCGCCGGGAGCGCGATGCGCCCTTCGAGGCGGGCGAGTTCGGCGCCCAGGCAGTAGTGGGATCCGTGGCCGAAGGCCAGGTGCTCGCGGGCGGTGCGGCGGGTGACGTCGAAGAGATGGGCGTCCTCGCCGTGCACCACTGGGTCGCGGCCGGCTGCGGCGTAGTTGATGACGAGGGCGTCGCCGCGCAAGAAGGTCATCCCGGTCGCCTCGTCGTGCAGGTCCTCGGTGGGGAAGCGCAGGATGAAGTTGGCCACGGGGGCCTGGTGGCGCAGGGTCTCCTCCACGACCTGTTCCCAGCCCACCCGGCCGGACACGGCCAGCTCCAGTTGGTCCGGATGCGTGAGGAGGTTGACCACGGCGTGGTCGAGCATGCTCGCCGTGGTCCCGTAGCCTGCGCCGATCAGTATCCAGATGCTGTCGGCCAGTTCCTGCTCGCTGAGCACGCCCTCACGGTGGGCGTCGAGCAGGGTGGTGGCGAGATCGTCGCCGGGGTGCTCGGCCTTGGCGGCGATGAGGTCGCCGCCGAGCTCCGCTGCCTCGACCGTGATGGCGGCGGCCCGCTCCGCGGACAGATCGGTCTCGAAGACGCTGTCGTTGACGGCCTGGAACCGGTCGTGCATGGCCTCCGGCAGGCCGACGAGCTCGGCGACCGTGAGCCAGGGCAGCCGTGAGGCGAAGTGCGCTCGCAGGTCCACGATTCCGCCCAGGGCGACGGCGGCCGCCTCGGCGAGATCCTCGAGCAGCGCGGCGGTGGTCTCCGCGATCCGCGGTGCGAGGGCCCGGACCCGGCGGGCGGTGAAGGCGGGTACCAGCGGGTGGCGGAGGCGGCCGTGATCGGGTCCGTAGGCCGTCTGAACGGTGCGGATGTCCACCCAGATCTGCAACGGCCACCCGGCGGGGAGCTCGCCGTCGAGGTAGGCGGGCCAGTGCCGCCGGGCGTCCTTGGAGACCCGGGGATGGATCAACAACCGTCGGACGAGACCCGGGTCGGTCACCGACCACGCCGGTACACCACCCGGCAGCTCGACCCGGGCCGCAGGCCCCAGGGCGCGCAGCGCCGCGGTTTCGCCGTGGATGTCCGCGCCACTGCCGTCCAGGGGGTAGGGGCAGCGGTTCGAGAGGGGCAAGGAGGACAAGGGTTGTGGCCTCGTTAGTCGGTTCATTGGGGGTGAGCGGCCTTCGGGCGTCCGTCGCGTGTTCGTGGACCTTGCCGAACGCTCTTGATCGCGGGGTTCGCAGCGGCCCCGTCACGAGGGCTTGGACCGCTCCCCCGTCGCTCTGCGACAGCCCGAAGTGGCCCCGCCCTCCGCCGGGTGTCCCGACTCACCCGTTGGGCGTCGAGTCGAGCTGTCACCAGGTGGGTCGGGATGCGCGGGAGGGGCCACCTCAGGACCTCATCGGTGAGACCTGACCGCACCGTCACGGACGCGCTCGGTCAGGCCGGGCACGGTTCCGCTCAGACGTGCCCGAAGAACAGGCTGCCCGGAGCGTCCGGGTTGTTCGAGAGGAAGTGCTCACGCACCGCACGGACGAACTCCTGGCGCGAGATCGCGCCGTCCCCGTCGGTGTCCAGCTTGATGAACGTGTCCATCGCGTCCGGCGCGTCGGTGCGCCACACGTCCTTCAGGAAGCGGGCGAACTCCTCCTTGCTGATCTCGTTGTCACCGTTGACGTCGATGACGTCGAAGACCACGTGGCCGGCGCCGTCGGCCAGGTTGAGCCTGCTGGTGTCGACGCTGGCGAGACGGTTGGCCATGACGAACTGCTCCTTCGTCAGCCGGTCCTGCTGAACGCCGGCGTGACGCAGGATCTCCAGCCAGTACGTCTGGAAGAAGGAGTGAAGCGCCCTGGCCCGGCGGTCCTCCTTGCCGAGCTTGTAGGCCTGGATGTAGCGGTCGGCAAGCTGCTGGTAGTCCGACCAGTCGACGTAGCCGTCGCTGTTGGCATCCATGGCCTCGAACGTACGTTCGAGCTTGACGGTGATGACGTCCTGCGTGGCGGTAGCCATGTCTCTTCCTCGGATGTAGGGGTGCGCACGATCGTGCACGATCATCATTGGTTCGCCTACGGGGGGAACACAACGCGACGGGGCGGCCGGTCCCGCGTTTCACCCGTTCGAGCGTGGCGCCCTCACCGACGTTGACCCGGCGCTCTCCGCCGCACCGGCCTCCGGCTGAACCGTTGTCGGCCACTGCTCTCGCGCCCCCGTTGTGGACGATGACCCGCGCTCCGGTGACACACTCACCCAACGCCTGTGAAACAGCTCGTACTTGCTGCCATCACGACGATGGACGCGTACCGGAGCCCGAGGTCGATCGTGACTTCTGATCCTCACAAACGAGGACCGCCCCGGCACAGCCCGGTCACGCTCCGACAGCTCGCCCACGCGAGTTCATCCCGGATTCGACCGCCGACGCCCCCTACTGTGGGCACAGTCGACGCCCGCCGTAGACGGATGTGCGGAACCGCGCCTACGCGGAGGGCCGTTCGCAGCCGAGCGCGGGTCGCTCGCCGACGGATCGCCGGACCTGGTCCCGTCCACCCCCAAGTCCTTGATCCAGGAGGAAGCACGTGTCGAAACCACCGGGTCCGACGTCACCCGCAGGCCGGGCCGTGGTCATCACCGGCGCCTCCTCAGGCCTCGGGGAGGCCTGCGCGCTCCACCTGTCCCGGGTGGGCTTCCACGTCTACGCCGGAGTGCGCCGTCCCGAGGACGGGGAACGGCTGCGCGCGGTCGCCACCGGACGGCTCACCCCGCTAGCCCTCGACGTGACGGACGAGAAGTCGGTCTGGGCCGCCGTACGCGCGGTCGCCGGGCCGGCCGGTGAGGCAGGGTTGTGGGGGCTGGTCAACAACGCGGGCATCGCCGTCACGGCTCCACTGGAGTGCGTGCCGCACGAGTTGATGCGCCGCCAGGTCGACACCAACGTGACCGGTCAACTGCTGGTCATCCAGGGCTTCCTGCCTCTCCTGCGCGCCGGGGCCGGACGGATCGTCAACGTGACGTCAGGTCTGGGAAACGTCGCCATCCCCTACCTCGGCGCCTACGCCGCCGCCCAGTTCGCCAAGGAGGCACTCAGCGACGCGCTGCGCCGCGAGCTCGCCCCGCAGCGGATCCCCGTCGTGGTGGTCCAGCCGGGCGCTGTCCTGACCCCGCTCTGGGACAAGATGTCCGACCAAGGGATCCGGGCGCTGGAGAGCGCCCCGAAGCCGGTCCAGGACCTCTACCGCGGCACGTTCCCGCGGTTCATGGAGACCAACGAGACCTCGGCCCGGACCAGCCGCACCACTCCTGACGACGTCGCCCTGGCGGTCTTCCGCGCTCTGGTCGCCCGGCGGCCCAGGACCCGCTACGGCGTTGGCCGGGACGCGATCGGCAGTCGCGTGCTGGCCCGGCTGATGCCCGACCGGGCGATCGACCGGATCCTCGGCGGCATCGTCACACCTGCCCGTTGACCACGGGCCGCACACCCCCCATCGCCAACAACACCAGGAGAGGAACGTCGACATGACCGCGTCGCAGGAGCTGAAGGACCTGTTCACCCACAGTCTGGACCTGCTGTCGGAGGCGAGGATCGAGGAGTGGATCGACCTCTTCGCCGAGGACGGCATCCTCGAATTCCCCTACCCGGCCTGGGGCCTCCCCTCCCGGATGCGGGGCAGGGCGGCGCTGCTCACGCAGATGACGATGTTCCGCGAGCAGCTGAAGGTCGAATTCTCCGAGCCCGAGTTCTACACCGCCGACGAGGCAGGCCTGGTCATCGCGGCCTTCACCGGCGAGTGCACCCTGCTCGCCACCGGCGGGCAGTACCACCAGACCTACCTGTCGGTGGTTCGCTTCGAACAGGGCCGGATCGCGCTCTACCGTGACTTCTGGGACCCCTGGGCGGTGATGGAGGCGGCCGGCGGCGAACTCGCCTGGAAGCAACTGCTGCCGACGATGGCCAGGGGCTGACCCTCCGCCGCGCGCCCGGTCACGGCTTGATCGTCGACGGTATCTCCTACGCCCGCTCGGTGCCCGACGGGCGCACCGAACGACGGCAGTGACAACACCCGCAACGGGCGTGGCCGACGGCTGCTACACCCACATGCAGGTGGCCGGCACCCACCACCAGGAGCGTCACCCGCACGATGCCCCTCCGACAGTCCAGCCACCATCGCATGACCACGGGGCTGACGATCGGGCTTACCCCGGGCTGTCCACACGCTTCAGCGGCCGTACGCGTGCTTCGAGTTCGGCGGGCAGGTGCCAGCCCTCGCTGGTGGGGGTCCTGTAGAGCCGGGCTTTGAGGCCGAGGAGGAGCTGGCAGCGGCGTTCCTGGTCGGCTTGGGTCCAGGCGTCGGCGAAGGTCTGGCCGGTCTCGACTTCCACCCAGGTGGAGGGGCGTTGTGGGAGGGCGCCCACCGCCGCCCGAGGATCCCGCAGGCTTCCTACGCGCGAGCCGAGTTCACGCTGATCCGCGCACCGGGCACCGGGCGCTGCTAGCCAACCCCCGCCTGCAGGTCTTCGACCACCCGGAAGCCTTCCTGACCCGCAACTACGACCCGCACAAGGCACTCTGCGGCCCCGGCCGCGGCCAGCGCGCCACCAGCCGGTCGTCGCCCAGCCTGGACCGATGCCAGTCGGCCTGCCCGGACATCTCCCGAACCGATACTCACATCGCCCGCGTCCAGGCGACTCCCGGCCCGAGATCGCCGATGACCTGCATCGGGAGAACAACGAGCTGAAGGAGAACCTCAGACAGGCCCGGACCGAGCAGAACCGGCTCAAGGAGACCGTCACGCAGTACGCCAGGGTCATCCATGTCCTGGAGGTGGAGAACCATCGACTCCATGAGCAGTCCCATCCTGAGGGTGTCGTGCTGCCGTTCCACAACAGGGAGTGAGCCGGGTCAGTTACCACCTCACCCTGCAGGGTTGCGGAAGACAAGCAGATACCGCCAGAAAAGGAGTTGCGGAGGCTGAAGCCCCGGCAGGAGAACAGCAGCCTCCTGTCGGACCTCCTCGAGGAGCATCGTTGACGTCGTACCAGCGGGAGGGCTCAGCCGGAGGGCGATTCATCACCCTCCGCATCCGGGCTGCCACTGGACAACGGAATGACCTGATCTTTCGTCAACATGACCTGCCCATCGGAGTGTCGAAAGTTTCGGCCAACTGGAGACAGGGAGGCGGACGTGGCCATCGACGGCAGACCCGGCCACCCGGATCCTCTCCCCTACGGCCCTGCCACCGGCCCCGGCCGCACCGACGATCCGGGGGTGGTCACCAATGACGAACCAGTTGGCGGACGAGCGGATGCCGACATCACTCAAGTGGGTGGTAGCGGGGGTCTGGCTGCACGCCGTCCTCGGTTCAACAATCCGGCCGGGCAGGGCCCGGACGAGGCCACCGGGCCGGGACTCGCCGACGTGGGCGCGGCCCTGGCGTTCGCGAAGGCCAACTTCCGAGAGGGCCGATTCCGGAGAAGGGCTGCTTCCGCAAAGACCGGCCCCGGAGATGGCCGGCCTCCGACCGGACGCGCACGAGTGGTTCCGGGGTACGGAGAGGTCCGCGCGGCTCCCGGCGCGGACCTCGGCCTGCCGGGCCGCCCGCGTCGGGTGTGGTCGCGTCGGGTGTGGTCGCGAAGGCCTGGCCCACGGCTCAGGCGTCGATGCCGAGCCGTCGGCCCCTGGATAGACTGACCAGGCGTTCCAGGAACGGACCCGGCGCCGTCGACGGAGCACCCGCTGTGCCCCGCAGTCGCGCGTACGCCACTCTCCGTGACCGCAGCGGCAGAGGGGCGAGCCGGTCGCGGATGATCCGGCAGCGGGCCATCGATCGGACGGGAGCCCTGCCATGGCGAACACGTCCAGGTCTCCGGGCGGCGACGACCCCGAGATCACCGGCCCCGTGCCCACCCGCGCCCCTTCGCCGTCGTCGGCCGCCCGGGACGACACCGAGCCGACCGCGGCCAACGACCGGCTGGCGCTCAACGGCATGGGCAGCTTCGACTGGGACCTCGACAAGGGCACCTACCACCTCGACGACGTCGGCCTGGACGTGTTCGACCTGCGGGCCGACGAGTTCGACGGAGAGCCGGCGTCACTCTCCGCGAGGGTGCTGCCGACGGACAACGAGCGGCTCGACGAGGCCGTGTCGCGCGCGCTCCGGGAGGGTCACCTGACCTTCGCGTGCTACTTCCGCCTGGTCTGCCGCGACGGCACCCTGCGCTGGGCCCACACACAGGGGCGCATCCTGCGCGACGCACAGGCGCGCCCGTACCGCATCGTCGGCATCGTCCGCAACGCGGAGGAGGAACTGGCCCACGCCGAGGGGATGCGTACGCTCGCCGCCGACCGGCGCCGCCAGACCGACTCCGTGCGCGCCACCACCGAAGCCCTCGCCCGCGCCGTCACCGTCCGCGACGTGACCAACGTGCTGACCGACAGCGAAGGGCTGCGGCGCTTCGGGGCGGACGGGCTGGCCCTCGGGCTGGTGGACGGGGACGTCATGCGCCTCGTCGCCGCGACCGAGCAACCGTCGGCGGAGCTCAGGGCCCGGGACGACCTGTCGCTGACCCACCTGGTGGACGGCCTGCCGCTGTCCGAGGCCGTGCTCACCCGACGCGCGCGATTCCTCGGCACCAGGGAGGAACTCACCACCCGCTACCCCCGCCTGCGGCCCTACGCCGAGGAGATGGGGATCGAGGCGGCGGCCTTCCTGCCCCTGGCCGCCCAGGCCCGCTCCATCGGCGCGCTGGGCCTGTTCTACCGGGACCGGCACCAGTTCAGCACAGAGGACCGCAACATCTGCATCGCGCTGAGCAGCGCGGTCGCGCAGTCCCTGCAACGCGCCATGCTCTTCGACCAGGAACGCGAGTTCGCGACCACGCTCCAGACCACCATGCTGCCCCGCCGCATCCCCGAGATCAACGGCGGTGAGGTGGCCGTCCGCTACCGGGCCGGCCGCAGCGGACGCGAGGTGGGCGGGGACTGGTACGACGTCATCCCCCTGCCGGGTCGGCGGGTGGGCCTCGTGGTCGGCGACGTGGAGGGGCACGACAGCCACGCGGCCGCCATCATGGGTCAGTTGAGGATCGCCCTGCGGGCCTACGCCACCGAAGGACACACCCCCGCCACGGTCGTGGCCCGCGCGTCCGGGTTCCTCGCCGACCTCGACACCGAGCGGTCCGCGACCTGCATCTACGTCGACGCCGACCTGGAGACCGGAACCCTGCGCCTGGTGCGGGCCGGCCACCTCGAACCGCTCGTGCGGGACAGCACCGGCCTGACCGGCTGGGTCGGCGTCCGCGGCGGCCTGCCGCTCGGCGTGGCCACGGCGTTCGGCCAGGACGGATACCCGGAGACCCGCCTCGACCTCAACCCCGCCGACACCCTGCTGCTGTGCACCGACGGACTGGTCGAGCACCCCGGCCGGGACATCACGGACGGCATCGAAGCACTCGCCGCCGCCCTGCGCGACGGCCCGCGGGACACCGAGGCGCTCGCCGACCACCTCTGCGGCGGCCATCCGCACCGCCTCGGCAGCAGCGACGACGTGGCGCTCCTGCTGCTGCACCGCGCGGCCGTCCCCGGCGCCCACGCCACCCGGCAGATGACCCAGCACGTCCACCAGGCCGATCCGGAAGGGCTGGCGGAGACCCGGGCCATGCTCCGCCAGGCCCTCGCCGCGTGGGGTGCGTCCGACCTGATCTCCGACGTCGAACTCACCGCGGACGAACTGATCACCAACGCCCTGGTCCACACCGACGGGGGCGCACTGGTCACCATCGAACTGCGGGCCGGGACCGCCCCCTGCATCCGTCTGGAGATCCGGGACCGCTCCAGCGTCCTGCCGCGCCGCCGGGCCCCCGGCGAGACCGCCACCTCCGGCCGCGGTCTGCTGCTGGTGGACGCCCTCGCCGGCGGCTGGGGCGTGGAGCCGCTCGGCAGCGGCAAGAACGTCTGGTGCGAGTTCCCGCTGGCGGGCTGAGCATCCGACGGCGGCCCACCGGCGCGGCCACCGGCCCCGCCGAGGGGCGCGGTGCGGCCGGGGGTGCCGGCCCCGCCGCCGCCCGCGCCGGGCGGCGGCGCTACCGGACGGTGACGGCGTCGCCGCGGGTGGTCCGGGTGCCGGGCACCGGCTCGGCCGGGTCGTCGGTGTGGGCGAGCGGGCGGTTGTCGGCGTCGACCATCAGGACCTTGGGGACGAGGGCCTTGGCCTCGGCGTCACTGACCGTGGTGTAGCTGATGATGATGACCAGGTCGCCGGTGTGGATCAGCCGGGCGGCCGCGCCGTTGATCCCGATGATCCCGCTGCCGCGCGGGCCGGCGATCACGTAGGTCTCCAGGCGTGCGCCGTTGTCGATGTCGACGATGTGGACGAGTTCGCCGGGCAGCAGGTCGGCGCCGTCCATCAGGTCCTGATCGATCGTCAGCGATCCCACGTAGTGCAGGTCCGCCTGGGTCACGGTGGCGCGGTGGATCTTGGACTTGAGCATGGTGCGGGTCACGGCTTGGCTCCGTCTTCGTCGTGGCGGGGTGGCTGGATGTCGGGGGCGGGCTGTCGCCGGAACCGGCGGCCGGCCACCAGCCGGGGCGTCTCCCCGGTCGGGCGCGCGGCGTACTGGGGCAGCGCCGCGGCCAGCGCGGCGACGGTGGAGCGGTCGAACAGGGCGCGGACCGGTACGTCCAGCCCGGTCGCGTCGCGCAGTCGCAGCGCGATGCGGGTGGCCAGCAGGGAGTGGCCGCCGAGGTCGAAGAAGTTGTCGTGCACTCCGACGCGCTCGACACCGAGCACCTCGCACCACGCGCCGGCGACGGCCCGTTCCCGCTCGGTCCGCGGCGCCAGGTACTCGCCGGTGCGGGCGGCCGGGGCCGGGGCGGGGAGCCTGCCCCGGTCGACCTTGCCGCTCGGGGTGAGCGGCAGCGCCTCCAGCACGACGAAGGCCGCCGGGATCATGTAGTCCGGGACCAGCCGGCCCACCAGGTCGCGCAGCTCGCCGCCGTCCGGCGGTGTGGCGCCGGGGAACGGCTCCAGGTAGGCGACCAGCTCGGCCTCCCCGGTGCCCGACGCGACCGGGTGCACGACCGCGGCCCGCACCTCCGGGCAGCCCAGCAGCACCGCCTCGATCTCGCCGGGCTCGATCCGATGGCCGCGGATCTTCACCTGGTGGTCCGCCCGGCCGAGCAGCTCGACCCGGCCGTCGGGGTGGCGGCGGCCGAGGTCGCCGGTGCGGTAGAGCCTGGCCCCGGGCTCCCGGCCGTGCGGGTCGGGCACGAAGGCCTGCGCCGTGACGCCGGGCCGGTTGAGGTAGCCCCTGGCCAGGCCGGCGCCGCCGAGGCAGATCTCGCCGGGGACCCCGACCGGCACCGGCTCCAGGCCGCCGTCCAGCACGTGCAGGACGGTCCCGGGCACCGGCGACCACTGCTCGGGGGTGCCGTCCGCGTGCAGGCGGGTCACGGTGGTCCACACCGTGGTCTCGGTGGGGCCGTACAGGTCCAGTACCCGGGCGCCGTCGGCGGCGAGCCGCCGGGCCAGCTCGGTGGGCAGCCGCTCGCCGCCGCACAGCACCACCAGCCCGGCCGGGGCCGACCAGCCGCTGTCCAGCAGCATCCGCAGGGTGACCGGGGTGGACTGGACGATCGCGGGGGCGGTGGCGGTGATCAGCGCGGCCATCCGCAGCGGGTCCCTGACCTCCTCCGCGGTCGCGAGCACCACCGGGGCACCGACCAGCAGCGGCAGGTAGAGCTCCAGGACGGAGGGGTCGAAGGACACCGTGGTCAGCGCGGCCACCGGCGCCCCGGGGCGCAGTCCGGGCAGGTCGAGCATCGCGGTCAGGAAGTCGGCCAGGCCGCCGTGCGTGATCATCACACCCTTGGGCCGGCCGGTGGAGCCGGAGGTGTAGATGACGTACGCGAGGGCGTCCCGGTCGAGCCGCGGCCCGGCGAACGCCGGGCTCTGCCGGGCGATCGCCTCCCGGTCCGCGTCGAGCAGCACGGTGACCGGGCCGCCTGCGGCCGGCGGCAGGGCGGTGAGCCGCTCCACCGGGCCGGTCCGGGTGACGATCACCGAGGCGGCGGTGTCGGCGAGCACGAAGGCGTTCCGCTCGGCGGGGTGGTCCGGGTCCAGCGGCACGTAGGCGGCGCCGGTGGCGAGCACGGCCAGCAGGGCGACCAGCAGCTCCGGACCGCGCTCCAGGAAGACCGCCGCCGTCGAGCCCGGGCCCAGCCCGTGCTCCCGCAGGTGTCCGGCCAGCCGGGCGACCTGCTCGGCCAGCTGCCGGTAGGTCAGCCGCTCGCCGGAGGAGAGCACGGCCTCGGCGTCCGGGGTGCGGGCCGCCTGCTGCTCGAACAGCGCGACCAGGCCGTGCCCGGCGGGGGCCGGCGGCTCCGCGTTCCAGCGCTCCAGCAGCATGCGGCGGTCCGGCTCGGGCAGCGTGGTGCGGCGCGGGTCGGCCTGCGGGTCGGCGGCCAGGCCGACCAGGACGTGCCGGTAGGTCCGGGCCAGCAGGTCGAGCTCGGCCCGGCCGACCCGCTCCGCGCCGGCCTCCAGCACGAAGCCGTCCGCGACGGTGGAGACCGAGAGGCCGAACTCGTTCGGCGTGCGCTCCCCGACCTCGTCCAGTCCGATGGACTCGCCGTCGAGCACCGTCAGGTCCGTGTGGTTGAAGAAGACGTCCACCAGCGGCGTCCCCTGGCCCCAGGCCCGCTGCATGGCGGGCAGCGGGTAGTGTCGGTGCGGCCACAGGGCGGTCTCCTCGGCGAACACCGCACGGGCCAACTCGGTCCAGCTCGGGGCGTCCAGGGTCAGCCCGAAGGGCACGGTGTTGAGGAACATGCCGCGCGCCTGGTCGCCGTCGACCGTCTCCGGGCGCACGTTGCAGACCAGGCCGGTCCGGAAGGCGATCGGGCTCCCGGTGCCGCCCCTGATCATGCCCAGCACCGTGAGGTGCGCGGCCAGCAGGACGCTCTTCAGCGGCACCCCGGCGCCCTGCGCCACCGCTCGCAGCCGCGGCAGCAGGTCGCGGAAGTCGACCCGGGCCACCTCGTCCGTCCCGGCTTCCTCGGCCGCGCCACACCCGTCGGGTCCGTCGGACCCGTCGGGCGCGCCGGGCCGGGTCGGCCAGCCCTGCGGGAGCGCCAGCGGGGCGAACCGGGCGACCCGGTCACGCCAGAACTCCTGGTCCGCCGCGGACCCCAGGGCCCGCTTCTCCAGGGCGATCGCGTCCGCGAACCGGGCCGCGGGCGGAGCGGCCGGCGCCGGATCCCGGCCGTCCCGGACGGCCCGGTAGTAGCCGAGCAGCTCGCCGACCAGCGAGCTCTGGCTCCAACCGTCCAGCAGGGCGTGGCCGTTGCTGACGGACAGCTGCCAGTGCCGCTCGTCCACCTGGTAGGCCACCACCCGCAGCAGACCCGGCACGGCCAGGTCGAACGGCGCCAGCCGGTCGCGGGCGACGGCCGCGGCGAGTTCGGCCCGCTGCTCCGCCGCGCCCAGCCGCCGCAGGTCGACGTGGGAGACCGGGATCGTCGCGGTGGGGTGCACCAGCTGCAGCGGCTCGGAGAACGAGGACAGGTCGACGGAGGTGCGCAGGATCTCGTGCCGCTCCACCAGGAGGGCCGCGGCGGCGCGCAGGGCGTCCACCGAGAACGCGCCGTCGTCGCGGACCGGGTGGCTCAGGTTGGTCAGGTAGACGCCCCGGTCGGCGCCCGCGAGCATCTCGTAGACCATGCCGGCCTGGGCGAGCGAGAGCGGGTAGGCGTCCGCCAACCCGGCCGGGAGGCGGTCGAGGTCGGCCTCGGCGAGCAGCGCGAAGGGGGCCGGCCCGGCCGGCTCCGCGCCCGCGCCGCGCGGGGCGACGGCCTCGGCGAGCCGGGCGACCGTCTGGTGCCGGAAGACGTCCTGGACGGCGATGTCGAGCCCGGCGCCGCGCAGGCGGCCGACCGCGCCGATGGCGCGGATCGAGTCGCCGCCGAGCGCGAAGAAGCTGTCGTGGAGACCGATCAGGTGCGGCTCGATGCCGAGGGCCTCGGCCCAGCCGCGGACGATCCGGTGCTGGAGCGGGGTGCTCGGCGGGGTGTGGTTCGCCGTGTCGACCGGTGTCGGATCCGGCGCCGGGAGGTTGTTGCGGTCGATCTTGCCGCTCGGGGTGAGGGGGAGGGCGTCGAGGGCGCGGTAGTGGGTGGGGAGCATGTGGGCGGGCAGGGTGGCGGCGAGGTGGGTGCGGAGTCGGGTGGGGGTGGGTGGGGTGGTGTGGGGGGTGGTGACGGTGTAGGCGGTGAGGTGGTCGTGGTGGAGGGTGACGACGGCCTGGCTGACGGCGGGGTGGGTGCGCAGGGCGGTCTCGATCTCGCCGAGTTCGATGCGGTGGCCGTGGAGTTTGACCTGGTGGTCGGTGCGGCCGTGGTAGGTGAGGGTGCCGTCGGGGTTGTGGTGGGCCTGGTCGCCGGTGAGGTAGAGGCGGGTGCCGGGGTGGCGCGGGTCGGGGTCGGGGACGAAGCGTTCGGCGGTGAGGGCGGGGCGGCCCAGGTAGCCGCGGGCGAGTTGGAGGCCGGCGAGGGCGAGTTGGCCGGCCAGGTGGAGGGGTTGGGGGGCGAGGTCCTGGTCGAGGACGTGGGTGCGGGTGTTGGCGATGGGGCGGCCGATGGTCACCGGCTGCCCGGGCGGGCAGGGGGTGGCGGTGACGTCGACGGAGGCCTCGGTGGGGCCGTAGAGGTTGTGGAGTTCGGCGTGCCGGGTCGCCGGGTGGTGGTGGAAGGCGTCGGCGAGGTCGTCGGGCAGGGCCTCGCCGCTGCACAGGACCCGGCGCAGCGGGGTGAGCGCGGTGCCGGGTGGGACGGTGTCGAGGAAGACGCGGAGCATGGCGGGGACGAAGTGGGTGGTGGTGATCCGCTCGCCGGCGATCGTCTCGGCGAGGTAGCCGGGGTCGCGGTGCCCGTCCGGGCGGGCCATGACGAGGGTGGCGCCGCAGGTCAGCGGCCAGAAGAACTCCCACACCGAGACGTCGAAGCTGTAGGGCGTCTTCTGCAGGACGCGGTCGGTGGTGTCGAGCCGGTAGGCGTCCTGCATCCAGCGCAGCCGGTTGACGATGCCGCGGTGGGTGATGACCACGCCCTTGGGCAGGCCGGTGGAGCCGGAGGTGTAGATCACGTAGGCCGGGTTGTCCGGGTCCACCGGCACGGCCGGCCGGGGAAGGACCGGTTCGTCCTCGCCGCCCGGGTGCTCGTCGAGGAGGAGGGTGTGGGCACGGTGCTCGGGCAGGCTCGCCGCCAGGTCGGCGGTGGTGACCACGACCGGGGTGCCGGAGTCGGCGAGCATGTGGGTCAGCCGCTGCGCCGGATACCCCGGGTCCAGCGGCAGGTACGCCCCGCCGGCCTTGAGCACGCCCAGCAGCGCCACCGGCAGCTCCAGGCCGCGGTGCAGGCACACCCCCACGACCGACTCCGGGCCCACGCCCCGCGCGCGCAGCCGGCGGGCCACTCGCTCGGCGCGGGCATCGAGTTCGGCGTAGGTCAGCTCACGGCCCTCGAAGCGCACCGCCACCGCGTCCGGGGAGCGCTCCGCCTGCTCCTCGACCAGCCCGTGCAGCAGCCCGTCCACCGGGTACCCCACCGCCGTGTCGTTGAACCCGGCCAGCAGCTCCAGCTCCCCGGCCGACGCCAGCGGCGCCTGACGTACCGTCAGCTCAGGATCGTCGGCCAGCCCGTCGAGCAGGGTGGCGAAGTGCCGCGTGAGCGCCGCCATCCGCTCCGGGCCGAACAGCGCCGTCGCGTACTCGACGACTCCGCGCAGCGAGCCGTCGGGCTGCTCGGTCAGGTGCAGCGTCAGGTCGAACCTGGATCCGTGCCAGGGCATCGCGCGTTCGGTGGCCCGCAGATCCACGCCGTCGAACTCCGCGGGGTCGGTGTTGTTCAGCGCGAACATGATCTGGAACAGCGGGTTGCGGGAGGGGTCCCGCTCCGGCGCCAGCTCGTCCACCAGCCGCTCGAACGGGACCTCCTGGTGGGCGAAGGCGTCCAGCGCCGTCTCCCGCACGCGGTCCACGGCCGCCAGGAAGGACGGGTCGCCGGACAGGTCGGTGCGCAGCACCAGGGTGTTGACGAAGAAGCCGACCAGCCCCCGCACCTCGGCCCTGGTGCGCCCGGCCACCGGCGTGCCCACCACGATGTCCGTCCGGCCGGTGTGCCGGGCCAGCAGGACCTGGAACGCGGCCAGCAGCACCATGAACGGCGTCGCGCCGCGCGAGCGGCCGAGCTCCGCCAGGGCCCGGGCCGTCCGGGCCGGTACGGTGAACGGCAGGGTGGCGCCGGCCGGGTCGAAGACCGGGGGGCGGGGCCGGTCGGTGGTCAGTTCGGTCGCCGTCGCACCCGCGAGCCTGGACCGCCAGTACGGCAGCCGGCCGGTCGCCGACCCGGCGGGTTCGCCGCGCTGCCAGGCGGCGAAGTCGGCGTACTGCACCGGCAGCGGCGCCAGCGGGCTCGCCGAGCCGGTGGCGAACGCCGAGTACAGCGCGCCGAGTTCACGGGCGAGCACGCCGACCGACCAGCCGTCGACGGCGATGTGGTGCAGGGCCAGGGCCAGCACGTGGTGCTCCCGGGCGAGCCGCACCAGCCGGGCCCGCAGCGGCCAGCGGTCGGCCAGGTCGAACGGCGTCCTGGCGTCGCGCTCGATCCACTCCGCCGTCCGCCCCGGGCGTTCGGCGGGGCTCAGGCCGCTGAGGTCCAGCTCGGCGAAGTCCGGCTCGGCGGCCGGGTCCACCACCTGGACCGGCAGGTGGTCGACCTCCCGGTAGCGGGTGCGCAGCACCTCGTGCCGCTCGACCAGCTCGCGCAGGGCCCGGCGCAGTGCCGGGACGTCCAGCGGCCCGTGCAGCTCCCAGCCGAGGGGCACCACGTACTCGGCGGTGCCGGGGCGCAGCTGTTCCAGGGTCCAGAGCCGCTGCTGGGCGAAGGAGAGGGGCAGCCGGCGGTCACGCGGCACGCGGCCGATCGCCGCGGCGGCGAGCGCGGGGCCGGCGGCGCCGCGCAGGAGGCTGTCCAGCAGCGCCTGCCGCTGGTCCCCGGAACTCCCCGGCGCACGCCGGTTCGGCACTGTGCTCATCCCTCACGCACCTGCGACAACATCAACTCCACCTCGGAATCCGTCAGTTGCTCGACATGCTCGGTGATCGCCCGGTGCACCACGGCGGCCAGCCGCTCGACCGTGGGCGCGTCGAACACGGCGCGCACGGGCAGCGCGACCGGGAACCGCTCCTGCAGCCGGGCGACGACCTGGGTGGCCAGCAGCGACTGACCGCCCAGGGCGAAGAAGTCGTCGTGCACGCCGATCCGGTCCACGCCGAGCAGCTCGGTCCAGATCCCGGCCACGGACTCCTCCAGCGGCGTCCTGGCCGCCGTCACCGGCCCGCGCTCGCCCGCGGTCGGTGCCGGCAGCGCCGCCCGGTCCACCTTGCCGTTCGGCGTGAGCGGCAGCCCGGCGAGCGTCACCCAGGCGGTCGGGACCAGGTAGTCCGGCAGCCGCTCCCCCAGGTACGCCCGCAGCTGCGCGCCGGTGGGCGTCGCGTCGCCGGCGGGGACGACGTAGCCGACCAGCTGCTTGCCCCCCGCGGCGGTCGGTCGCACGGCGACCGCCGCCGCGGCGAGTCCGGGATGGTTCCCCAGCGCCGCCTCGATCTCGCCGGGCTCCACCCGGTGTCCGAGGATCTTCACCTGCTGGTCGCGTCGGCCCAGGAACCTGAACGGGCCGCCTTCCTGACGAACCACCAGGTCGCCGGTCCGGTACAGCCGGCCGCCCCGGGTGGTGCCGAACGGGTCCGGCACGAAGCGCTCGGCGGTGAGCGCGGGCCGCCCGAGGTAGCCGAGGCCCACCCCCGGGCCGCCGATCAGCAGTTCGCCCTCCGTGCCGGGCGGGGTGGGGTGGCCCCGGTCGTCCACGACGTACGCGGTGGTGTTGGTGATGGCGGTGCCGATCGGGATGCTGCCGCCCGTCTCGGCCGGGGTGATGCCGCGCCGGACGCAGCTGAACGTCGTGCACTCGGTGGGCCCGTAGCCGTTGCTGACCTCGACGCCGAGGTCGATCAGGGCCCGCACCTCGGCGGGCGGTGCCACGTCGCCGACCACGAGGACGTGGCGGACCAGGGCCAGGGCGCCGGGGCGGGTGCGCACCACGTGCTGGAACAGCCCGCTGGTGAGCATCAGCAGGGTCACGCCGTGGTCGCGGACCGCCCGCTCGATCGTCTCACCGGTGGGGATGCCCTGCGGCAGGACCGCCAGCCTGGCGCCGTTGGCCAGCGGGCCCCAGATCTCGAAGGTCGAGGCGTCGAAGGAGAGCGAAGCGAGCATCAGCACCACCTGCCCGGCGTCGAGGTCGACGTAGTCGACGCCGTGCACCAACCGCAGCACGTTCCGGTGCGTGATCCCGACCCCCTTGGGCCGGCCCGTGGAACCGGAGGTGTACATGAGGTACGCGAGGTCGTCCGGGTGGGTGGCGACCGGCGGCGGGGTGGTCGGCCGGCCGGGCGCCACCGGCCCCTTCGCCATCGGGACGGCGCGCAGGCCCGGGACGGCGTCGAAGCGGTGCGCCGACTCCGGCTGGACCAGCAGGATCCGGGCCCCGGAGTCGGCGGCCATGAACGCCAGCCGCTCGGCCGGGTACTCCGGGTCCAGCGGCACGTAGTAGCCGCCGGCCTTGAGCACGCCGAGCAGCGCGACCACCACCTCGATGTCGCGCCCCGCGCAGACCGCCACCGGGTCACCGCGGCCGACCCCGTGCTCGCCGAGCAGGTGGGCCACCTGGTTCGCCCGGGCGTCCAGTTCGGCGTAGGTCAGCCGCTCGCCGGCGCACTCCACCGCGACGGCTTGCGGCGCGGCGGCCGCGTGCTGCGCGACCCGCTGGTGCAACGCGACGTCGGGCAGCGGCACGTGCTCGCTCCGCTCGCCCATCAGGCCTGGCTCGCCTGCTCCATGCGGCGGCGCAGGCTCAGCGGGCGCATGTCCGTCCACACCTCGTCGATGTGGTCCAGGCAGGCCGGCCTGGGGCCCTCGAAGCCCTCCCGGTACCAGCCGAGCGGCAGCTCCCGGTCCGCGAGCCAGATCGAGTACTGCTCCTCGTCGTTGCGGACCACGCAGTAGGTGCGCTCGTCGGTGTTCTCGTCAGCCATCCCGCTGTCCTCCCGCACTGCTCGACCGGCCCTCGGTGTCCGGCGCTGTCGCAGCACAGCGTGCCGCAGGCCGGCTCGGCGGCCACAGAGAAGAACCGACGGCGGAGTGCGCAGTCGTGCGGCCCGCAGGTCTGCCGGTCCCTCTCTACCGTGCGCCGCCGGACGCTCGGCAGGCTGACCGCACGCCGACGTGGCGCTCTGTGGGAGGTGGCAGTTGAACGGTGGTTTCGGCCCGGAGGCCGACGTGGCGGCCGGGGCTGCGCAGGGGCAGCCGGTGCACTGCCCGACGTCCTTCGCCCAGGAACGGCTGTGGTTCATCGACCAGTTGCGGCCGGGGGCGGCGGACTACCTGCTGCCGCTCGTGCTGCGGATCACCGGGCCGCTGGACGCCGGGGCGCTGGTCCGGGCGGCGCAGGCGGTGCTGGACCGGCACGAGGTGCTGCGGACCCGGTACCCGGCGGAACAGGGCGTACCCGTGCAGGAGATCGCCGAGTACGCCGAACTCCCTTTGGAAAGAGTCGACCTGACGAGTCTTCAGCCGCAGGCACGGGAGGCCGAGGCCCGCGCGATCGTCGAGCGCGGGATCCGCCGTCCGTTCGACCTGGCCGCCGAGCTGCCGCTGCGCCTGACCCTGCTCCGGCTCTCCGACGAGGAGCACCTGCTGCTGCTGGTGGTGCACCACATCGCCTTCGACGGCTGGTCCTGGGGCGTCCTGGCCCGGGAGCTCGACTCCTGCTACGGCGCGTTCACCGGCGGCGGGGCACCGGTTCCGGAGCCGCTCCCGGTGCAGTACGCGGACTTCGCCGACTGGCAGCGCGAGTACCTGTCCGGCGACCGGCTGGCCGAGGAGCTGGCGTACTGGCGCGGGAGGCTCGCCGGGCTGACGCCGCTGGACCTGCCGACGGACCGGCCGCGGCCGGCGGTCTGGGACGCGACGGGCGACAGCGTGGACTTCGCGCTCGCCCCCGAGCTGGTCACGGCGGTCGAACGGCTGGCACGGGCCCACGGCGCGACGCCGTTCATGGTGCTGCTCGCGGCCTTCCAGGCCCTGCTGGCCCGGCACACCGGCCGGACGGACGTCGCCGTGGGCACACCGGTGGCGGGCCGGTCCCTGGTGGAGGTGGAGGAGCTGGTCGGCTTCTTCACCAACACCCTGGTGATGCGGGCGGACCTGTCCGGCGACCCGTCCTTCCTCGACCTGCTGGCCCGGGTGCGGGAGTCGGCGCTGGACGCCTTCACCCACCAGGAGGTCCCGTTCGAGCGCCTGGTGGACGAACTGGCGCCGGACCGGGACCTCTCCCGCAACCCCCTCTTCCAGGTCTCCTTCGCGCTGCAGAACGCCGCCGCCCGGCCGTTCACACTGCCCGGCCTGGACGTGCGGGTCGTCCCCACGCCGGGGGCGGGAGCGGCCTTCGACCTGACCCTGCACGTGCTGGAGCACGAGGACGGCACCCTCTCCGGCTCCCTGCAGTACGCCACCGCCCTGTTCGAACGCGAGAGCGTGCAGCGGCTGGCGGACCACTACGGCCGGCTGCTGGCGGGCCTCGCCGCCGATCCCGGGCGCCCGCTCAGCCGCTTCGACCTGCTGGACGCCGCCGAGCGCGACCGCCTCGACGAGGCCGCCCTCGGACCGGTGGTCCCGCGTCCCGACCGCTGCCTGCACGAGCTCTTCGCCGAGCAGGCCGCCGCCACTCCCGGGGCGACCGCGGTGGTCTTCGGCACCGAGGAGGTGACGTACCGCCGGCTCGACCGGCGGGCCGACCACCTGGCCCGTCGGCTGATCGAGCTGGGCGCCGGCCCCGAGGTCCCGGTGGCGGTGTCCCTGCGCCGCGGCCCGGACCTGGTCACCGCGCTGCTCGCGGTCCTCAAGGCGGGCTCGGTCTACGTCCCGATCGACCCCGAGCACCCGGCGGCCCGCCGCGAGCACCTGCTGCGGGACAGTGCGGCCGTCCTGCTGATCGCCGACGCCTCGCACGACCTGCCGGGGTTCCCGGCCGACGTCGTCCTCGACGGCGGGGAGCCGGCCTTCCCCGACGGCGGGGAGCCGGCCTTCCCCGACGGCGGGGAGCCGGCCTTCCCCGATGGGTACGACGGCGCCGACCTGCCGCGGGTCGACCCGGCCGGCGCCGCGTACGCCGTCTACACCTCCGGTTCGACCGGCCTGCCCAAGGGCGTGCTGGTGACCCACGAGGGGATCCGCAACCGCGTGCTGTGGACCGTCGACCGGCACGGCCTCTCGGCCGGCGACCGGATCCTGCAGAAGACCACGATCGGCTTCGACGCGGCGATGTGGGAGTTCCTGGCACCGCTGGTGTGCGGCGCCACGATCGTGCTGGCACCCGACGGGGCCCACCGGGACCCGGCCGCGATGCTCCGGGCGGTGGCCGAGCACGGCGTCACCGTGCTGCAGCTCGTGCCGTCGGTCCTGAGCACCCTGGTGGACCAGCCGGGCCTCGCCGAGTGCACCAGCCTGCGCCTGCTGTTCTGCGCCGGTGAACCGCTGCCGGCCCGCCTCTGCGAGAAGCTGCTCGGCCGCGTGAAGGTGGAGCTGTACAACACCTACGGACCCACCGAGTGCTCGATCGACGTGACCGCCTGGCGCTACCGGGCCGACGACCACGCCCGGACCGTCTCCATCGGCCGGCCGCTGGACAACCTGCGGATCCTGGTCCTCGACCGGGACGACAACCTCTGCCCGGTCGGCGTCCCCGGCGAGCTGTGCGTGGTCGGCGTCGGACTCGCCCGCGGCTACCTGGGCCGCCCCGGGCTGACCGCCGAGCGGTTCGCCCCCAGCCCCTTCCCGCAGCAGGCGGGCGAGCGGCTCTACCGGACCGGGGACCGCGCGCGCCGGCACGCCGACGGCCGGCTGGAGTACCTGGGCCGGATCGACGGCCAGCTCAAGGTCCGCGGCGTGCGGATCGAACCGGGCGAGGTGGAGGGCGTCCTGTGCACCCACCCGGGCGTCGCCGCGGCCGTGGTGGGCGTGCAGCGCCGCGACGACGGGGACCACCGGCTGATCGCGCACGTCGTGCCCGAGACCGCGGCGGTGCTCGACCCGCAGCGGCTGCGCGCGCACCTGGCGGGCCGGCTGCCGGAGGCGATGGTGCCCTCCGCCTTCGTCCTGCTGGACGCGCTCCCGCTGACCGCCAGCGGCAAGGTCGACCGCGCGGCGCTGCCCGCGCCCGACCCCGCACGGTCCGAGGCCGCGGGCGCGTACGTCGCCCCGCGCTCCCCCGTCGAACAGACCCTGGCCGCGGTCTTCGCCGAGGTCCTGGGGGTGGAACGGGTCGGCGCCCGGGACGACTTCTTCGCGCTCGGCGGGCACTCGCTGCTCGCCACCCGGGTCGCCTTCCGGCTGCGCGCCGCGCTGGGCGTCGAGCTGCCGCTCGCCCAGGTCTTCGCCCTGCGCACGCCGGCCAGGCTGGCCGAGCTGATCGAGACCGGCTACCGGGGCGTCGAGCTGCCGCCGATCACCCCCGCCCCCAGGACCGGCCCGCTGCCGCTCTCCTCGGCGCAGCAGCGGCTCTGGTTCCTCGACCGGCTGGAGCCCGGCAGCGCCGAGTACCTGGTGCCGGCCGTGCTGCGGCTCACCGGCCGGCTGGACGAGCGGGCGCTCGGCCGGGCCCTGGACCAGGTGGTGGCCCGGCACGAGGTGCTGCGCACCCGGTACACCGAGGTGGACGGGGTGCCCGTGCAGGTGGTCGACCCGCCGCGCCCGCTCGGTCTGGCCGCGCGGGACCTGCGCGGCGCGACCGAGCGGGAGCTGCGCGAGCTGCTCGCCCGGGAGACCGGCCGGCCGTTCGAGCTCGACCGCGAGCCGCCGGTGCGGGCCGCGCTGCTGCGGACCGCCGCCGAGGAGTGGATCCTCGCCCTGACCTTCCATCACATCGCCACCGACGCCTGGTCGACGGAGGTGGTCACCGGCGAGATCGGGCGGTTCTACCGCTGCTTCACGGCCGGTCTGCCACTGCCGGAAGCCGCCCCCGCCGTGCAGTACGCCGACTTCGCCGCCTGGCAGCGCGACCGGCTGGCCGAGCCGGTGGTGTCCGCACAACTGGACTACTGGAAGGAGCACTTGACCGGCCTCCAGCCGCTGGAGCTGCCGACCGACCGGCCGCGCCCCGCGGTGCGCGACCCGCGCGGCGAACTGCTCCGCGTCGACGTGCCCGCCGATCTGGGCGCGGCGGTCGCAGCCGTGGGCCGGGCCCGCTCGGCGACCTCGTTCATGGTCCTGCTCGCCGCGTTCCACGTGCTGCTGTCCCGCTACAGCGGGCAGTGCGACCTCGCGGTCGGCACCCCGGTGGCCGGCCGCACCCGCGCCGATACGGAGGACCTGGCCGGCCTGTTCGTCAACACCGTCGTCCTGCGGGCCGACCTCTCGGGGGCACCGACCTTCGCCGAACTGCTCGACCGGGTGCGGGCCGACGCCGTCCAGGCCTACGCCCACCAGGACCTGCCGTTCGAGCGGCTGGTCGACGAGCTGCGCCCCGACCGCGACCTGTCCCGCAACCCGCTCTTCCAGGTGATGTTCGAGCTGCTGCACACCCGGCGGAGCCCGCTGGAGATCGACGGCGTCGAGGTCGAGGAGCTGCCGGCCGACTGGCAGGTCGCCAAGTTCGACCTCACCGTCACCTTCGAGGAGCAGCCCGACGGCACGCTCTCGTGCGCCTTCGAGTACTCCACCGCGCTCTTCGACCGGTCCACCGTGGAGCGGATGGCCCGGCACTACCTGCAGCTGGTGCGCGGCGCCGTCGACGCCCCGGACGCCCGGATCGGCGAGCTGGAGATGCTGACCGGGCCGGAGCGGCGGCAACTGCTCACCGACTGGCGCGGCGCCCCGGCCGGGCAGCCCCGGGCCTGCGTGCCCGAGCTCTTCTCGGCACGGGCCGCCGCACAGCCCGACGCGCTCGCGGTGGTCTACGCCGGCCGGCCCGAGAGCCGCCTGACCTACGGCGAACTCAACGCCCGGGCGAACCAGGTGGCGCACCGGCTACGGGCGTCCGGCGTCGGCCCGGAGAGCGTGGTCGGGGTCTGCCTGGAACGCGGACCGGATGTCGTGGTCGCCCTGCTCGGCGTGCTGAAGGCCGGCGGCTGCTACGTGCCGTTCGACCCCGAGCACCCCGCCGAGCGGCTCGCCTTCATGCTGGCGGACGCCGGGGCCTCGACGGTGCTGACGCACAGCCGCTTCGCCGACCGCCTGGCCGGCGGGCGGGCGACGGTGATCAGCCTGGACGGCGACCGCGACCGGCTGGCACAGCAGCCCACCTCGGACCCGGCGGTGACCGTCCACCCGGAGCAACTCGCCTACGTCATCTACACCTCGGGATCCACCGGGCAGCCCAAGGGCGTGCTGATCCAACACGGCTCCTACGCCCACCACTGCGCGGTCATCGCCGAGGCCTACGGCATCGGCGGCGACGACCGCGTGGTGCTGCTGTCGGCGCTCACCTTCGACGTGGCGATGGACCAGATGGCGGCCACCCTGCTGGCCGGTGCGACCGTGGTGGTGAGCGATCCGCTGTTCTGGAGCCCCGCCGAACTGGCGGACCGGCTGGCCGAGCACCGGGTCACGATCATGGAGATCACCCCGGCCTACTACCGCGAACTGGTCGCCGGCCTCGCGCCGGGCGACCGACGGCTGGAGCGGCTGCGGCTGATGAACGTCGGCAGCGACGTCGTCACGGTGGACGACGCCCGGCACTGGGCCGCCACCGGCCTGCCCGCCCGCTTCCTGTGCAACTACGGCCCCACCGAGGCCACCGTCACCTGTGTCCTGCACCCCGTCACCGGCGGACTCCCGGGCGCCCGCGGAGAGGCCACGCTGCCGATCGGCCGGCCGGTGCCGGGCACCACGGCGTACGTCCTCGACCCCGACCTCAACCCGGTGCCGGTCGGGGTGCCGGGCGAGCTCTACCTCGGCGGGGTCCGGGTCGCCCGCGGCTACCACCGCAGGCCCGCGCTGACCGCCGAGCGCTTCGTGCCGGACCCGTTCTCGCCCACGCCCGGCCGCCTGTACCGCACCGGCGACCTGGTCCGCTACGCGGCCGACGGGGTCATCGAGTTCCTCGGCCGGATCGACCAGCAGGTCAAGGTCCGGGGGTTCCGGATCGAACTCGGCGAGATCGAGGCGGTGCTCGCCCGGCACCCGCTGATCCGCGCGGTCGCCGTGGTGGCCCGGGACGTGCGGCCCGGCGACCGCCGGCTGGTCGCCTACCTCGTCACCGCCGACGGCGCGGCCCCGGACATCGCGGCCCTGCGCGCCTTCCTGGGCGACCGGCTCCCCGAGTACATGATCCCCTCGCTCTGGGTGGAGCTGCCCGAACTGCCGCTCACCAGCAGCACGAAGGTGGACCGCAAGGCCCTCCCGGCCCCCGAGGCCGGCCGCCCGCGGCTGGAGCACGGCTACCTCGCGCCCGGCACCCCCGCGGAGGAGGTGGTCGCGCGGATCTGGGGCGAGGTCCTGGGCCTCGACCGGATCGGCGTGCACGACGGGTTCTTCGACCTCGGCGGGCACTCGCTGCTCGCCACCCGGGTGCTGGCCCAGCTGCGCCGGGCGTTCGCGGTCGAGCTGCCGCTGCGCCTGCTCTTCGAGGCGCCGACCGTCGCCCTCCAGGCGGAGGCCGTCGAGCGGGCGGTCGAGGCCGAGATCGCGGGGCTCTCCGACGAGGAGGTCGCGGCGCTGCTCGCCGAGGAGGCGTAGCGGCGGGGCACCACCGGGATCACCCCGGCACGGCCGGCCGGGCTCGGAGCCCGGCCGGCCGTCGGCTTCCCGGGCCCTTCCGGTCTGGTCACCGGAGGTACGAGCACCGGTATCCGGACGCCGCCGGCCCGGCCGGGCCGGCCCACGGTCACCGGCCCGAACCGTCGACGGGCGGCCGGCGCCTTCCTGGGGGCATCGCCCCCAGGTTTCTCCGTCCGGCCTGGTCACGGCACGGCGGTTCACGCCACGGCCGTCCGCCGGAGGACGGTCCGCGGGCCGGACGCCGCCGGGCCGGGCGGCGCGGGCCGTCGCGCGGAGCCCCGCGCGGGCCGGTGTCGGGCGGTGCCGGTCCGGTCCGCGGGCCACTCGGGAAATCTGGGGGCCGTCACCCGATGCCGCACGGTGCCCACCGGTCGATGCTGTGTACCTGTCGGGCACGGGCACACACCCCAGGAGGAGCCGATGGGCGAACCGGTGAGAGTCAGCGTCGTCGCACAGGACCCGGTGCTGGAGGCCGGTGCGCGGACCAGCCTGCAGTGCCACGGTGACATCGCGGTGGCACTGCCCGGGGAACGGGCGCAGGTCGCGGTCATCATGGTGGACCGGGTGACCCCCGAGGTGATGGAGACGGTGCGGGCGGCCCGGCAGGCGGACCAGCGCCGGGAGATCGTGCTGGTCGCGACGGAGCTGGCAGCCGGCGACGCAGCCCAGGCGTTCGCGGCCGGCACCCGAGGCCTGCTGCGCCGCTCCGAGGCCACCGCCGAGCGGCTGGCGTGGACGGTCGTGGCGGCCGCCGCCGGCGACTGCACGCTGCCGCCCGACCTCCTGGACGGGCTCCTCGACCACGGGCACGGGGACGGCGCCCGCCGCGCGGGCGCCGTGGCGGCCCCGGCGGGCTGGGAGCTGTCGGAGCGGGAACAGGCCGTCCTGCGGCTGGTCGCCGACGGCCGGGAGACCGAGGAGATCGCGCGTGAACTGTGCTACTCGTCCCGCACCGTGACCACCGTGGTGCACGACGTCACCCGGCGGTTCCGGCTCCGCAACCGCGCGCACGCGGTGGCCTTCGCCCTGCGGGCGGGGCTGCTGTGATCGCGACGACGACGGCCCCGGCCGCGAGGACCACGGCCCCCGCGACGGCCGTGGCGACGGCCGCCCGCCCCGCCGCGGGGCCCCGGGTGCGGGTGCGGTCGAACGACGCGGCGGCGCGCGCGGGCGTGGAGGCCAAGCTGGTGGTCGCGGGGCTCCGGCCGGTCCATGTACCGGATCCGTCGCGGGACGTTCTGGTGGCCGTCGGCGACACCGTGGAGGGCGCGATCGAGGCCTGCCGGCCCGCCCTGCCGGGCAGCGGCGAGCGGCTGTTGGTGGTGGTGGCCGACGTGCTGTCCCGGCACGGTGTGCTGCGGGCCCTGAAGGCGGGCGCCCGGGCCGTCCTGCTGTCCGCCGAGGCGACGCCGACGCGCCTGGCCGCGGCCGTCCACTCGGCGCACCGCGGCGAGGGCCGGCTGTCCCACCCGGTGCTCGCCTGTCTGCTCAACGCCTCCCCGGAGCCGACCATCCGCGAACGTCGTTCGGGCAGCTCGCTGTTGACGGATCGTCAGATCGAGGTGCTGCGGCTGATGGCGGACGGCCACGGCAACGAGGCCATCGCCCGGACGCTGAGCTGCTCCAAGCACACCGTCAAGAACGTGATCTACGAGCTGATGGGCCGGCTCCAGGTGCACAACCGGGCCCACGCGGTGGCGCACGCCGTACGGACCGGGCTGATCTGACCCGCCGGCCGGAGCGCGCCACCGGGCCGGGACAAACGCGCAGCGGCCCGGCGCCGAGGCTGCCACTCGTTCCCTGGCACCGTGCCGCGGTCCGGGGCACGCTGCTCCTGCCCGTGTCCGCCCTGCGGACACGACGACCCTCCCTCCACCCGCGGGCGGCGCCCCGAGCGGCCCGCCGCGGGTTCGATCCCTGCATCCCCGCATCCCCGCCGAGAGGACCCGATGGACATCGCCGAGGACACCCCGAGCACCGGCCAGGAACCCTTGCCGGAGAACGAGTTCAAGACCTTCGAGGAGCTGGAGTCGGAGGTCCGGCTGTACTGCCGCACGTTCCCGGCCGTCTTCGAGCGGGCCAAGGGCGTCGAACTGCACGCCGAGGACGGCCGGACGTTCATCGACTTCTTCTGCGGCGCGGGGACGCTCAACTACGGGCACAACAACGACTTCATCAAGGCCCGGGTGGCCGAGTACCTCGCCGCCGACGGCATCGCGCACGGCCTGGACATGTACACCGTGGCCAAGCGGGAGTTCCTGACCGCCTTCGCCGACACCGTGCTGCGCCCCCGCGGGCTGGACTACAAGGCGCAGTTCACCGGTCCGACCGGCACCGACGCCGTCGAGGCCGCGCTCAAGCTGGCCCGCAAGCGGACCGGCCGCACCGGCCTGGTCGCGTTCACCGGCGCGTACCACGGCATGTCGCGCGGTTCGCTCGCGGTGACCGGCAGCCGCCGGGCCCGCCGGGCGGGCGGGGTCAGCGGCCAGGACGTCACCTTCATCCCCTACGAGGACGGCCCGCAGGGCGCGTTCGACTCGATCGGCTACCTGGAGCGGCTGCTCGCGGACTCCTCCTCGGGCGTCGACCTGCCCGCCGCGGTGATCCTGGAGCCGATGCAGATGGAGGGCGGTGTCTACCCGGCGAGCAGCACGTGGCTGCGGGCCCTGCGCGAACTCACCGAGCGGCACGGGATCCTGCTGATCCTCGACGAGATCCAGGCGGGCTGCGGCCGCTCCGGCCGGTTCTTCTGCTTCGAGCACGCCGGGATCACCCCGGACGTGGTGACGCTGTCCAAGTCGCTCAGCGGCTACGGGCTCCCGCTGTCGATGGTGCTCTTCAAGCGGGAGCTGGACGCCTGGGAGCCGGGGGAGCACACCGGGACGTTCCGCGGCAACCAGCTGGCCTTCGTCGCCGCCACCGCGGCCTGCGAGCTGTGGCGTCAGGACTCCTTCCACGCCCACCTCACCGCCGCGATCGCCCGCCTGGACCGCTTCCGCGGCGAACTGGACGCGCTGGGACAGGACCTGGTCACGCGCGGACGCGGGATGGCGCTCGGCATCGACCTCGGTGCCGCCGGCGGCCCCCTGCGCGCCGACCGACTGCAGCGGTACGCCTTCGAGCAGGGGCTGATCGTCGAACTGTGCGGCCGTGACGACGAGGTGGTCAAGCTGCTGCCGCCGCTGACCGTCGACCTCGCGCTGCTCGACCGGGGCCTCGACGTGCTGCGGCAGGGCCTGCGGACGATCTGACCCGCCGTCACGGAAGCACCCTCACGGAAGGAGCGCGCAATGTCCCGACCGATCCGCCGCCACCTGATCTCGATCGACGACCTCGACGTCGCATCCCTGCACCGCATCGTACGGCGCGGCGCCGACTTCGCGGCCGGCCGCTGCGAGGACGCCCGTCCGCTGCGCGACGCGGTGGTGGGCGTGCTGTTCCGCAAGACCTCCACCCGCACCCGCACCGCCTTCTCCGCCGGAACGCTGCGCCTGGGCGGCCGGCTGATCACCTACGGCCCCGGCGACCTGCAGGAGAACACCGGGGAGACGGTCGAGGACACCGCCGCCGTACTGTCCCGGATGCTCGACGTCCTGGTGGCCAGGACCGCGGGCACCGAGGCCGAGCTGCGGGCCTTCGCCGCCCAGCGGCGGATGGCCGTCGTCAACGCGATGAGCGCCGCCGAGCACCCCACCCAGGCGCTCACCGACCTCACCACGCTGCTCGGCCGGTTCGGGCGGATCGAGGGCCTGCGGGTGCTCTACGTCGGCGAGGGCAACAACACCGCCTCGGCGCTGACGCTGGCGCTCTCCCGCTACCCCGGGACGGCGCTGCACCTGCGGACGCCGGCCGGCTACGGCGTCGAGCGGCGCTACCTCGACCGGGCCGCCGAGTACGCGGCGGGCAGCGGCGCGCTGGTGGAGCAGCGGCACGACATGGCCGACCTGCCGGAGGTCGACGTGGTCTACACCACCCGGTGGCAGACCACCGGCACGACCAAGCCCGACCCCGACTGGCGGCTCGCCTTCGAGCCGTTCCGGGTGGACAAGGCCGTCATGGAGGCCGTCCCCGGCGCGCTGTTCATGCACGACCTGCCCGCGCACCGCGGCGACGAGGTGACCGCCGAGGTGCTGGACGGGCCCCTCTCGATCGCCTTCGAGCAGGCCGAGAACAAGTACCACAGTGCCCGCGCGGTGCTGGAGTGGTGCGTCGGCGGCGGCCCGGCGGGGGCCGGCGACGCGTGAGCCCGGCCGAAGGGGCCGCCTCCCGGTGACTGTCGGGAGGCGGCCCCTTCGTCGTGTCCGCCGGCGCCGGAACGCGGTGGCCGGCTCCCCGCGACACAGCCGCGGGGAGCCGGCCTCACCTCCGACCGGCCGTCAGTCCTGCTCCGCCATCAGCCGGTCGAGCACCCCGGCGAGCCCCGCGACGTGCGGAGGCTGCAGCACGCCGAGGTGGTCGCCGCCGACCCGGTGGACCTCCAGGCCTCCGGGGGTCAGCTCGGTCCAGCGCGTCAGGTAGTCCCGGAAGGACTGGCCGGAGGCCACGTCGTGCGCGCCGCCCGCGAGTTCGTCACCGATCAGCAGGTGCATCCGCCCCGGGTAGGGCCGGTGCCGGTAGCCGAGGGTGGCCTGGGCCAGCTCGCGCCAGACCTTCAGCCGGCCCGCCCAGAAGGTGTCACCGGGCCGGGGTGCCAGCTTGGGTCCCTCGTCGATGACGTGGTCGAGCACCTTGAGGAACTCCGCCTGCAGGAGTTCGACCTCCTCCTCCCGCTCCGCCAGGTCGAGCTCGCCGAGCAGGCGCTCGCCGCGGGCGAGCATCGCCGCCTCGTCCCACAGGTTCCGGCGGGTGTGGCTGTCCAGGGCGGGGTCGAGCAGGGCGAAGGTGACCCGTTCGCCGTCGTGGTGCAGCCGGTGCGCCAGTTCGCTGGTGACCGGCCCGGCCCCGCACCAGCCGAGCAGGTGGTACGGGCCGGTGGGCCGGATGGCCCGGATCCGGCCGAGGAACTGCTCGGCGACGCTGCCGATGCTCTGCGGGGAGGCGACGTCGCGGTGCAGGCCGGGCCACTCCAGGCCGACCACCCGGCGGTCCTCGGCGAGGTGCTCGGCCAGGTGGACGTACCACTGGGCGCCGCCCGGGTAGACGCAGAACAGCGGTGCCCGCCCGCCCTCGCGCCGCAGCCACAGCACGGCGTCCGCGAGGCCGTCCGCGGCGTGCGCCGGGTCGGCGACGAGTGCGGGCGCGAGGTCGGCGGCGACGGCGGGGTCGATCGCCCGGGCCAGCTCGGCGACCGTGCGGTGCTGGTAGAAGTCGCGGAAGGCGACCGCCGTCCCGTGCTCCTCCCGGAGCTTGACGATCACCCGCATGGCGATCAGCGAATGCAGGCCGAGGTCGGTGAAGGAGTCGTCCACGCCGATCCGGGGCAGGCCCAGCACCTCGGCCAGCGCCGTCGCCAGGATGCCCTCGATCGCGGTGCGCGGCGCCAGGTACGTCGTGGCGGGGAGGCTGTCGGCGTCGGGCTCGGGCAGGGCGTGCGGGTCGACCTTGCCGCTGCGGGTCAGCGGCAGGGCGTCCAGCAGGACGAAGGCGGACGGGACGAGGTACTCGGGCAGGTGGCCGAGCAGCCAGTCCCGCAGCTCCGCGGCCCGGATGTCCGCGCCGTCGCGCGGCACGACGTACGCGACCAGGCCGCGGTCACCGCCGGCCGCGGTGCGCACCCGGACGGCGACCTCCCGGACCGCCCCGTGGCGACGGAGCACGCCCTCCACCTCGCCGGGCTCGACCCGGTAGCCGCGGATCTTCACCTGGTCGTCCGCCCGGCCGCCGAACTCCAGCAGGCCGTCCTCCCGGTAGCGGGCCAGGTCCCCGGTGCGGTAGAGCCGGGCGCCGGGCGCGGCCGCGTACGGGTCGGGGACGAAGCGGTCGGCGGTCAGCGCGGGCCGCTGGACGTAGCCGCGGGCCAGCTGGGCGCCACCGATGTACAGCTCGCCCAGGACGCCGACCGGGACGAGCCGCAGGTCGCGGTCGAGGATCCGCGTCACCGTGTTGGCCACCGGCCGGCCGATCGGCACCGGGCCCTCGGGCAGGCTGTCGGCGCGGGACTTCAGGATGCAGCAGCCGACGGTCGCCTCGGTCGGGCCGTAGTGGTTGACCACCGCCGTGGCCGGGGCGTGTTCGGTCCAGGCGCTGAGCGCCTCGCGGGTGAGCTGCTCGCCGCCGACCACCAGCCGGTCGGTGGCGGAGGCGAGCGCGGCGGGCGGCAGGGTCCGGTTGAGCAGTGCCAGGTGGGTGGGGGTCAGCTTGACCAGGCCGAATCCGCCGCGCTCCAGGACGGCGACCAGGCCGTCCAGGCCGGGGGTGCCGTCGTCCTCGGTGAGGGTGACCGGCCGCCCGGAGAGCAGCGCGGGGAAGAGCGAGGTGACCGGTAGGTCGAAGGCCATCGCGGAGTACAGCGGGGACCCGGTGCCGTGCACGTCCGGGAACTCGGCCGCCGCCCAGGACGCGTAGTTGACCAGGGACCGGTGCTCGATCATCACCCCCTTGGGGGTGCCGGTGGAGCCGGAGGTGTAGACGATGTACGCCAGGTCGGCGGGCGTGGCGATCGGGCCGAGGTCGTCCCCGTCCTGCGCGGCGGTCTCCGCGTCGCGGTCGAGCAGCACGGCTTCGGCGGGGTGGCCGGCGACCAGCGGGGCCAGCTCCGCCTGGGTGAGGACGGCCGCGGCGCCGGTCTCGGTGAGCACGCCGGCCAGCCGCCGGGCCGGGTGGGCCGGGTCGAGCGGCAGGTAGGCGGCCCCGGCCTTGAGCACCGCGAGCAGCGCCGCGACCAGGTCCGGGCCCCGGCGCAGCAGCACCCCGACCTTCGACTCGGGGCCGACGCCGAGCCCGCGCAGCCGCCGGGCGATCCGGTTGGCGCGGGCGTTGAGTTCGGCGTAGTCGACGGTGCTGCCGTCGGCGCGGTGCAGCGCGGCCGCGTGCGGGGTGCGGGCGGCCTGCCGCTCGAACAGCTCGTGCACGCAGGCGTCCGGGACGACCGTCCCGGGGCCGGTCGCGAAGCGGTCGAGCAGCTCGCGCTCCTCGGCGGCGAGGGCGTCGATGCCGGAGTCGCCCAGCGGGTCGGCGGCCATCGCCTCCAGGATCCGCCGGTACAGCCCGGCCAGCCGTTCCCCGTTGGCCCGGCTGATCCGCTCGGGGCGGCCGTAGAGGACGAACACCCCGGGGAAGGTCGAGGCGTCCAGCGCGAACTCGTTCGGGCTGACGTCGACGACCTTGCCGGATTCGATCCGCCGGTCGTCCAGGACGTGGAAGTCCAGGTAGGTGAAGGACACCTCGACCAGCGGGGTGCCGTCGCCCCAGGCGCGCTGCATCTCCGGCAGCGGGAAGCGTCGGTGCGGCCAGGCGGCCACCTCGGCGGCGAACACCTGCCCCACCAGCTCGCGCCAGGTCCCGCCGGTCAGTTCGACGCCGAGCGGCACGGTGTTGAGGTGCATGCCGCGCACCAGCTCCCCGCCCTCCGTCTCCAGGCGCCCGTTGAAGACCAGTCCGCTGTGGAAGCGGCGGCTGCCGCTGATCACGGCCATCGCCTTCAGGTGCGCGGCGAACAGCACGCTCTTGAGCGGCACCCCGCCGGCCGCGGCCAGCTCGCGCAGGGCCGGCTCCAGGTCGTGGAACGGAACGGTGACCTGGTACGGCCGCTCGCCGGCCGCCGGATCGGCGGCCCAGGACGGCGGCAGGACGACGCGCTCGAAGTCGGCGACCCGCTGCTGCCAGAACGCGCGGTCCTCGGTGCCGGCGAGGGAGCGCCGCTCCAGCGCGACGTGGTCGGCGTAGCGGACGGTGTGCCGCTGCCCGGCGTCGTCGGCCGGGGCCCGCCCGTCGCGGATCGCCCGGTAGTCGCGCATCACCTCGTCGATCAGCGAGTGGTGGCTCCAGCCGTCGAGGATCGCGTGGCACTCGATGAAGGAGAACGTCCAGCGGTCGTCGGCGGTCTGGTGGACGTGGAAGCGCAGCATCGGCGCCCGGCCGATGTCGAAGGGCGTGCGGCGGGTCCGGGTGGTGAACTCCTCCAGCTCGGCCCGGATCCGCTCCTCGTCGAGCCCGCGCAGGTCGTCGTGGCCGACCTCCACCGTCCCGTCGGCGTGGACGAGCTGGAGCGGCTCGGAGTACCCGGTGAGGTCGAAGCCGGTGCGCAGGATCTCGTGCCGCCGGGCGAGCCGGGCCGCGGCCTCCCGCATCGCGGGCAGCGAGAACGGCGCGTCGTCGACGAACGGGAAGAGCGTGATGTTGTGGTACGGGCTCTCGTCCCGGTCCGCGAGCATCTGGTAGACCATCGCGGCCTGCACCATGGCGAGCGGGTAGGCGTCCACCAGGCCGGGCGGCAGGGCGGCGCGGTCGGCCGGCGAGAGCAGCTCGAACGGCGCCACCCGCTGCTCCTCCACGCCGGCCGGCCCGCCGGGCGCGGCGTGGTCGGCGAACCGGGCCAGGCCCTCGACGCTCTGGTGCACCAGCAGGTTCTGCACCGCCAGGTCGATCCCGCGCCGCCGCAGCGCGCCGACGACCTTGATCGCCCGGATCGAGTCGCCGCCCAGGTGGAAGAAGTTGTCGAGGGCGCCGACCCGGGGCAGGCGCAGGACCTCGGCCCAGGTCTCGGCGACGATCCGCTCGGTCCCGGTGCGCGGGGCGACGTGCTCGGGGCCGCCGAGCGCGCGGTGGGCCTCGGGGGCGGGCAGGGCGCGGTGGTCGATCTTGCCGTTGGCCGTCATCGGGAAGGCCTCCAGCGGGACGAAGACCGCCGGCACCATGTAGCCGGGCAGCGTCCGGCCGAGGGCGGCGCGCAGCTCCGCGACGTCGAGGGTGCGGCCCGCCCGGGGGGCGACGTACGCGACCAGGCGGGCCTCCCGCTCGTCGGCGCGGCGGTGCGCGATCACCAGGCTCTTGTCCACGTCGGGGAGGCCGCCGATGGCCGCCTCGATCTCGCCGGGCTCGATCCGGTGGCCGCGGATCTTCACCTGGCTGTCGGCCCGGCCGAGGAACTCCAGTTCGCCGTCGGCGCCGTAGCGGGCGAGGTCGCCGGTGCGGTACATCCGGGCGCCCGGGGTGCCGGCGTACGGGTCGGGCAGGAACCGCTCGGCGGTCAGCGCCGGACGGTTCAGGTAGCCGCGGGCCAGGCCGGGCCCCGAGACGTGCAGCTGGCCCGGGACGCCGATCGGCACCCTGGTGAGGTCCGCGTCGAGGAGGTGGAGCCGCAGGTCGCCGAGCGGGCGGCCGATCGGGCTGCGCCGGGCACCGGCGGTCTCCTCGGCCCGCACCGGGCGGTGGGTGACGTGGACGGTGGTCTCGGTGATGCCGTACATGTTGACCAGGGCGGGCCGTCGGTCGCCGAACCGGTCGAACCAGGGCCCCAGTTCGGCCACGTCCAGCGCTTCGCCGCCGAAGACCACGGTCCGCAGCGACAGTGCCTCGGGGCGGAGGTCGGCCAGCTCGACGGCCTCCTGCAGGCCACGGAAGGCCGAGGGGGTCTGGTTGAGCACGGTGACGCGCTCGGCGACCAGCAGGTCGAGGAAGTCCTGCGGCGAGCGCGAGACGGCGAACGGCACCACCACGACCCGGCCGCCGTTCAGCAGCGCGCCCCACAGCTCCCAGACCGAGAAGTCGAAGGCGTAGGAGTGGAACAGCGTCCACACGTCCTCCGGGCCGAAGCCGAAGTCCTCCTGGCAGGAGCGCAGCAGGCGCAGCACGTTGGCGTGCGTGACGGGGACGCCCTTGGGGGCCCCGGTGGATCCGGAGGTGTGGATGACGTAGGCGGTGTTGCCGGACGTCGCCCGCGGGGCGGGGTCGGGGTCGGGGTCGGGGCCGGCGCAGAGGGCGGGGTCGGGCCGGTCCTGGTCGGCCTCGTCGAGCAGCAGGGTGGTGACGCCCTCCTCGCCGGTGCTCCGGTCGGCGACCAGGGCGGTCGCCCCGGCGTCGGCGAGGATGTGGGCGAGCCGGTCGGCCGGCTGGCCCGGGTCCAGCGGGAGGTAACCCGCACCGGACTTGAGCACCCCGAGCAGGGCCACCACCAGGCCGAGCCCGCGCTCGCAGCGCACGCCGACCAGGGTCTCCGGGCGGGCGCCGAGCGCGCGCAGCCGGTGGGCCAGCCGGTTGGCCCGGGCGTTCAGTTCCGCGTACGTCAGCGAGACGCCGTCGCAGGTCACGGCGAGGGCGTCGGGGGTGCGCCGCGCCCACTGCTGGAACACCTCGGGCAGGGTCTCCTCGGCGGGGTAGCTGCGGCCGGCTCCGCTCCAGGACGCGAGGAGTTCGCGCTCGGCGTCGGGCAGCAGGTCGAGCCGGCTGACCGGTCGGCCGGGGTCGGCGGCGATGCCGGCCAGCAGCCGCAGGTAGTGCGCGACGGTCCGCTCGATCGTCTCCGGGTCGAACAGCGCGGTGGCGTACTCCAGTTCGCCGCTGATGGAGCCGTCGGCGGTGGTGGTGAGCGCGAGCGAGAGGTCGAACTTGGCGGGATGCCAGTCCACCGGCTGCGGCTCGGCGCGCAGGGCACCCGGCTCGGCCGGGGTGTGCGCGGCGAGTTGGAAGACCACCTGGAAGATCGGGTTGCGGGAGGGGTCGCGTTCGGGTGCCAGCTCGTCGACCAGCCGCTCGAACGGGGTCTCCTGGTGGGTGAACGCGCCGAGCGCGGACTCCCGCACGCGGCCGAGCAGTTCCAGGAACGACGGGTCGCCGGCGAGGTCGGCGCGCAGGGCGACGGTGTTGGCGAACAGGCCCACCATGGCCTGGGCGTCGGCCTGCTCCCGGCCCGCGACCGGGGTGCCGACCACCACGTCGGTCTGCCCGCAGCTGCGGCCCAGCAGGAGCTGGAAGGCGGCCAGGAACACCATGAACGGGGTGGCACCCCGGCCTCGACCCAACTCCTCGAGCGGCGCGACGAGTTCGGCCGGGACGGTGAACCTCGCGACGGAGCCGGCGGCGTCCCGGACCGGACCGCGGGGTCGGTCGGTGGGCAGCGCGAGCGGGGTGAGGTCGGCCAGGGCTCCGCGCCAGTAAGCGAGTTGGGCGGCGAGGCGGTCACCGGACAGCTGCTCGCGCTGCCAGGCGGCGAAGTCCGCGTACTGCACGGCGGGCGGGCCGAGCGGATCCGGCAGGCCGGCCGCGAACGCCTCGTAGAGCCGCCCGAGCTCGCCGAGCAGGACGTCCTCCGACCAGCCGTCCGAGGCGATGTGATGGATCGTCAGCAGCAGCGCGTACGCGTCGCCGGTGAGCGTGGCGAGCAGCGCCCGGACGGGGTGCCCGGCGGCCAGGTCGAACGGCCGCCGGCCGTCTTCGGCCACCAGCTCGGCGAGCCGGCGCTCGGCCTGCTCCGGCCCGTCGGACCCCAGGTCGACGGTGGTCAGGGCGATCGGCCCCGGCGCGTCGATCACCAGCACCGGCTCGTCGTCCACGGCCGGGTAGCGGGTGCGCAGCACCTCGTGCCGGGCGACCAGGGCGTCCAGCGCGCGCCGCAGCGCCACCGGGTCCACCGGTCCCGGCAGGCGCAGCAGCAGCGGCATCAGGTACTCGACGCCGCCGGGCCGGAGCCGGTCGAGCACCCACATCCGGTGCTGCGCGAACGACAGCGGGAGCGCGCCGTCCCGCGGCACGGGGGCGATCCCCTCCCGCCGCTTCTTCGTCAAGCCGCTCAGGCGCCGCTGCAGCAGCTCCGTGCGGGAGCTCGGGCTCGTGCTCATCCTTCGCCTTCCTGTGCGTGCGACGGGGTCAGCGGTCCGGTGACGGTCCACCGGCCCGGCGTCAGCCTGCCGACCGCGGGAAAAGGGCGGCAGGGTCAGCACGGCCGAGGTTGCGGCGGCGAACTGCGCGCGTGACTGCCGGTCCTTCTCTGGGCCCGGGGCGTCCGGCCTCCCAGCATCGGAGCATGACCGACACCGTGCGCGAGGAACTCCCCCGGAACGTCCCGCCGCCGCTGCTGCGCAACCGGGACTTCCTGCTGCTCTGGCAGGGAGCGGCGGTCTCCGGGCTCGGATCCAACGCCTCCGGCGTGGCGTACCCGCTGCTGGTCCTCGCGCTGACCGGGTCCCCGGCGGACGCGGGAACCGCCGGCTTCGTCGCGCTGGTGCCGCAACTCCTGTTCCCGCTCCCGGCGGGGGCCCTGGTCGACCGCTGGAACCGCCGACGGACGATGATCTGGTGCGACGTGCTGCGCGTCCTGGCCATCGGCAGCGTCGCGGCGGCCCTGCTGCTGGACCGGCTGTCGCTGCCGCACATCCTCGCGGTGGGCTTCGCCGAGGGCACGCTGACGGTGTGCTTCCAGATCGCCTCCTCGGCGGCCGTCCCCAACGTGGTGCACCCGTCCCAGCTCGCCGCCGCGCTCTCCCGCAACGAGGCGCGGGCCCGCGGCGCCACGATGCTCGGCAAGCCGCTGGGCGGCGCCCTGTTCGGCTTCGGCCGCGCACTGCCGTTCCTCTTCGACGCCGTCAGCTACCTGTGGTCGCTGGTCTCCCTGCTGCTGATCCGCACCGAGTTCCAGGCCGAGCGGCGCCCGCGCAGCGGCCCGCTGCACCGCGACCTCACCGAAGGCGTCCGCTGGTTGTGGCGCCAGCCGTTCATCCGCACCACGACCTTCCTGATCGCGGGCAGCAACCTGCTGTTCCAGGCGGTCTTCCTGACGGTCATCCTGATGGCGCGCGACCAGGGCGGCTCACCGGCCGCGATCGGCCTGATGTTCGGACTGGGAGCGGTCGGCGGGGTGCTCGGCTCCCTGCTGGCGCCCGAGCTGGAACGGCGGCTGTCGATGCGGACCGTGGTGATCGGCGCCAACTGGGCCTGGGCGCTGCTGGTCCCGGTGCTCCTGCTGGTCCACGGCCCGTACCTGATCGGCGCGGTGTACGGCCTGATGTGCTTCGTCGGCCCGGTGTGGAACGTGGTGACCTCCGCCTACCAGCTCGCCGTCACCCCGGACGCCATCCAGGGCCGGGTGATCGGCGCGGTCGGCCTGATCGCCTTCGGGGCCGTCCCGCTGGGTTCGCTGATCGGCGGCGCGCTGCTCTCCCGGTTCGGGGCGCACTCCACCGTGGTGGTACTGGCCGCCTGGATGGTCCTCCTCGGCGCGACCGCCACCCTCAGCCCCTCGGTGCGCTCCGCTCCCTCCCTGGCCGGCGCCGCTGCCAGGCCCGACGGCGAGGCCGAGGCCGACGCCGCCGTCGGCACCACCGCCGCCGAGTCCGCTCCGAGCGCGTGACGCGTGAACGCCGTCCCGCGTACGCCGACGCGTGCCCGCACCGGCCGTCCGGCGCGGGCAGGCCGCCCCGGCGCGGCCGGCCGGTCCGCCGTGCGCCGCGAGCACGGCGCCGGGGACACAGCGGCAGGGCGTGCATGCTCGTCCCGCTGCCCGTTTGTCTCTTGCCGCCGTTCCCCGCAGCCCGGCAGGCTCGCCCCGTCGCAGTGTCAAATCTTGAGGCTAGGAGGGCAGTTGTGGCCGAGGAAGCCACCGACACCTGCACGTCCCAGATCGTCGTCGCCGACGTGGAGCCGCACACCCGGCCCGCGTGGACCGGGCGGACCGGGACGCGGCCGCCGAGCCCGCGCCGCCGCACGGACGGCGGCGCCATCGACGGAGCCCGTGCAGATGGCTGACACCGTGCCGACCGGTGTGCTCCGGACCGTGGGCCGAACGCCGCTGGTCGAGCTGACCAGAATCGACCCGACCAGTCACTTCCGCCTCTTCGCCAAGTTGGAGGCGCACAACCCGGGCGGCTCCATCAAGGACCGCTCGGCACTGGAGCTGTTGAGCGAGGGCATCCGCTCGGGCCGGCTGATCCCCGGGCGGTCGGTCGTCGTCGAGTCCAGCTCGGGCAACCTGGGCATCGGACTCGCCCAGGTCTGCGGGTACTTCGGGATCCGCCTCATCTGCGTGGTGGACCCCCGCGCCAACCGCCAGAACATCGCGATCATGCGGGCGCTGGGCGCCGAGGTCGAGGTCGTCACCCGGACCGACCCGGTCACCGGCGAGTACCTGCCGGTACGGATCCGGCGGGTGCGCGAGATCCTCGCCGGGACCGAGCACGCCTACTGGCCGGACCAGTACTCGAACCCGCTCAACCCGCGCTCGCACCACGCGACCATGCGGGAGATCCGGGAGGCCCTGCCCGGCGGCCCGGACTACCTGTTCTGCGCGACCAGTTCGTGCGGAACGCTGCGCGGCTGCGCCGAGTACGCGCGGGAGCAGCAGCTCCCGGTGACCATCGTGGCCGTCGACGCCGAGGGCAGCGTCATCTTCGGGCGTCGGCCCGCGCCCCGGCTCATCCCCGGCCACGGCGCCGCCGTCCGGCCGGCGCTCCACCAGGACGGCCTGGCGGACGAGGTGGTGCACGTCAGCGACCTGGACTGCGTGGTCAACTGCCGGCGACTGGCCCACCGTGAGGCGATCCTCGCCGGCGGCTCGTCGGGCGCGGTGCTCGCCGCGGTCCGGCGGATGGGCGACCGGATCCCGCCCGGCGCGACCTGCGCGGTGATCCTCCCCGACCGGGGTGAACGCTACCTCGACACGATCTACGACGACGGCTGGGTCGAGTCGCACTTCGGCGACGTCACCCACCTGTGGAGGGAGAACGGTCCGATGGCCGAGGTGACACCATGCTGATCCTGACAGCCCGCGAGGTCCGGCAGGTCCTGGACGGTGCGGAGCACCAGGTGGTCGAGGCGGTGAGCCGGGCGTACCGACTGCACGCCGCCGGCCGGACCGCGCTCCCCCACTCGCTCTTCCTGCGCTTCCCCGAGGAGGCCCGCAACCGGATCATCGCCCTGCCCGGCTACCTCGGGAACACCGGGGCCCCCGACGACCGGGAGCCGGTCGCCGGCATCAAGTGGATCTCGTCCTTCCCGGGCAACCTGGCCGCCGGACTGGAGCGGGCCTCGGCCGCGATCATCCTCAACTCGATGCGCACCGGCCACCCCGAGGTGCTGCTGGAGGGCTCGGTGATCTCCGCCCGGCGCACCGCGGCCAGTGCCGCCCTCGCGGCCGCGACGCTCGCCCCGCGGGAGCCGCAGACCGGCGCCACCCTGATCGGCTGCGGCGTGATCAACTTCGAGGTGCTCACCTTCCTGCGAGCCCTGCTGCCCGACCTCGCCGAGGTCACCCTGTTCGACCTCGACCCGGCCCGCGCGCAGGCGTTCGCCGATCGGTGCGCGGCCCGGCTGCCCGGGCTCAAGACCACCACGGCCGACCGGATCGAGGACGCCCTGGCGGCCCACCGGCTGGTCTCCCTGGCCACCACCGCCGCCACCCCGCACCTGGACCCCGCACCCTGCCGACCGGGGACGCTGCTGCTCCACCTGTCCCTGCGTGACCTCGCCCCGGAGACCGTCTTGTCCAGCGTCAACATCGTCGACGACGGCGACCACGTGTGTCGTGAGTCCACCTCCCTGCACCTCGCCGAACAGCAGGCCGGACACCGCGACTTCATCGCCGACTCGATCGGCGCCATCCTCACCGGCGGCCGCCACCACCGCGACCCCGAGGCGCTGACGGTCTTCTCGCCCTTCGGCCTGGGCGTCCTCGACCTCGCCGTCGCCGACCTGGTCCACCGCCGGGCGCAGGAGCAGGGCCTCGGCACCGACGTCCCGGACTTCCTCGGCCCCGAAGGGTAGGAGCCGGGACGCGTCGGGCGGCGTCGGGACGCCGTGCCGGGCGGGGCGGGGTCGTCTCCGTCCCCGCCTGGCGTGGCCCGGCAGCGCCGGAGCCCCAGGCGCCGCGGGCCGGTCAGGCTTTCGGTCGGGCTTTCGGTCAGGTGTCCGGTTCAGTCCCCGCACAGCGCCCGGGCGAGACGGCACAGTTCCGCGCGGTCCGCACTGCCCGTCTTCTGGAGCAGGCTGGCGATGTGCTTCTCCACCGTCCGGGGCGAGATGGACAGCCGCTGGGCGACGTCCTGGTTCCCGAGGCGCTCCACGAGCAGGGCGAACACGTCGTACTCACGCGGCGTCACCCCGCTCGCCCGCAGCGCCTCGGGGATCAGCTCCCGCCCGGTGCGCCGCTGGGCGACCGACACGCCCGCCCGCCGGATGAGCGACCGGCAGGCGCCGGCGACGGACCGTACGCCGGCCTCGTGGAAGTACTCCTCGGCGGTCCGCAGCCAGGCGACCGGCTGGCCCCAGCCGTCGGCGAGGGCCGCCTCGGCGACCAGGCGCAGTCCGAGGTGCCGGGCGGTCGGGAACCCCCGGGCCGCCTGCAGCGCCTGTTCCACCCGGCCGGCGGCCTCCCCGCCGCGGCCCTCGCGTCCGAGCAGGACGGCGTCGGCCAGCAGCAGGAACTGCCGGTTCCACGCCAGGGCGGCGGCCGGCGCCGCCTGAACCGTCGCGTACGCCGGGCGGTCGGCGGTCCCCGCGAGGACGCCGAGCAGCGCGCCGAGGCCGTACCGTCCGCTGAGGTAGAACACGTTGGGGTGCCGGTCCTCCCAGGCGGCCGCGGCGGCCAGGTCGGCCAGCGCCCGGGCGCGGTTCTCCTCCAGGAGCGCGCAGAAGGCCCGGCACAGGCCGTGCAGAACCGGCGTGAGGAAGGAGTCGGAGTCGTCGGCCTGCTCGAAGCGGAGCAGTTCCCGCTCCATCTGCCGCCGCCGGCCCTGGTGGGCGGCGAGGGCGGCGGCCACCAGCAGCAGGTAGCGGTGGATGCCCAGGTTGCGCATCCGGGCGCTCGGCTCCAGGCAGCGGTCGATGATCTCCCGGGCGGCCGTGAAGTCGGCGCGCTGCAGGGCGTCCATGGCCAGCAGGCCTTCCGCGTGCTGGGCGAGGACGAGGGCGCCCAGGTCGCGGGCGGCGTCCCTGGCCTCCCGGATCCGACGCGCGTCACCGGTGCGCATGAAGGCGTTCCCGCCGAGCCGCAGCAGCGCCTCCACCCGCCAGACCGGCAGGGTGTGCGTCTCCGCGACGGCGAGCATCCGCTCCAGGCAGGCGTCCGCGTCGTCGAAGCCGCGTTCGCGGGCCAGCAGGGCGAGCAACTGCCACGCCTGGCAGGCCACCACGGGGAGTTTCTCGCGCTCGGCGACCTCGGCCGCCTCGCGGGCCAGCCGCTCGGTCTCCGCCGTCGCCCCGCCGTCGCCGGGCAGCAGCGCCAGATGGCCCTCGACCACGGCCAGGGCGGCGGTCTGGCGGGGATCGCCGGAGCCGCCGAGCTGCGCGCGGGCCGCGGCGATCTGCGCCCGGGTGTCGGCGGCGCGCTCGGCGATCACCGCCGCCCAGGCGAGCCTGGTGTGCAGGGCGACGCGACGCTCGATGTCCAGTGCGTCGGCCCCGGCCTCCGGTAACGACTCGGCCAACGCGAACACCCGGTCCAGCTGACCGGCCTCGGCCAGCGCGTGGACCAGCGACTCGACGACGTCGGTCCGGTCGGCCGCCGCCGCCGACTCGTGGGCCCGCTCCAGCAGCTTCACCGCGGTGGCGGAGGCCCCCGCGGCGAGTGCTCGGCGGCCCGCCTCGGCGTGGAGCAGCGCCGCCCCCGCCCGGTCACCGCCCAACTCCCGTAGACGCGCCACCAGTTGGCAGCGTCCGTCGGAGAGTGCCGGGTCGGCCGCCAGGATCGCCTCGGCCGCCCGGCGGGCGATCACGGCCCGCTCGGCCGGCGGCAGCCCGGCGAGCAGGGCCTCCGCGGTGAGCGCGTGCCGGAAGGCGTACTGGTCGACGGCGGTGGAGTCGGGGACGACGAAGCCCGAGGCGGCCGCCGCCGCCAGGTGGTCGAGCAGCAGCCGCGTACTGTGGCCGGTGATCAGCCGGAGCGTGCCGAGCGAGAAGCCGGTGCCCAGGGTGGCGGCGAGCAGCAGCAGGTCGCGCACCTGCGGATCGAGCTGCTCCAGCCGGTGCCGCAGGCCGCTGACCACGCTGGCCGGAACGGCCGCCGTCAGGTCGCCGACGACCACCCAGCCGTCGCCGTCCTGGCGCAGCACCCCGGAGCCGACCATCTCGGTGAGCAACTCTTCGACGAGGTAGGGGTTCCCGTTGCTGATGGTGCTCAGCCGGTCGACCACCACGGCGGGCACCTGCTCCGACCGCAGCTCCAGACAGCCGGCGGCGAGCGCGCCGATCTGCGTCGGCCCGAGCGGTTCCAGGGCGGCCAGCGCGGCGACCCGGCGCCGCTCACCGCCCCGCGCCAGCTCCAGGGCGGCCCCCGGCTCGGGCCGCAGCGTGGCCACCAGGAGGACGGGCAGTCCGGCCAGGTTGTCGACCAGGTAGTCCACCACGGCGATGGTGTCCGAGTCGGCCTCGTGCAGGTCCTCCAGGACGAGCAGGCAACCACCGTCCCGGCCGAGCACCGCCAGCAGCCGCAGCACGGCTTCGGCCAGCTCGACCGCGCTCTCGGGGTAGCCGGGCACGGCGGTCTGCCGCCACTGCGGGATCACCAGGCCCAAAGCCGGACGGTAGGGCTCCAGCTCCGGGTCGTCGGGGACACCGACGACCCGGAAGCGGGAGTTCAACGCCTCGATGAGCGGGCGGTACGGGATCCCGGCGCTGGTCGGGCTACCACGTCCGCGCAGCACCGGCAGGCCCAGCGCCTCGGCCCGGCCGGCACAGTCCCCCGCCAGCCGGGACTTGCCGATCCCCGCCTCCCCCACCAGGAAGACCGCGCGGCCCGCTTGGGACTGAAGGCTACTCAGGCCGCGCTCGAGCAGACCGAGTTCGGTCTCGCGACCGATGGTCGTCGGGGAAGTGTTGCGCACGTTCGCAGGCTACTGTGCCGAAGTTGTGATGAATAGTGAGCTTCACAGAAGACAATCATGAAGCCGGGGGTGCTGCCTCGGGATGTGCCGCCCCGGGCGCGCCTGCCTGTTCCGGCCGGTCGGCCCGACAGGGCGGTCCGGTCCGCTCGAGGGAGTGGTCCGGTTCGCCCGACGGGACGGTCAGCGAGGCTCGTCGCCCAGCGCTCGGCTGATGGTGGTCCACACGCTGGTCATGCGGAAGGCCGAAGGCCCGCGCAGCAGTTGGGAACGGCGGCCGAGCCCGCCGCCGGTGCGCAGCCGGACCTCACCCGCCGGGTGGTCGTGGTCGGCGGTGGTGGTGGCGGCGCGGCAGGCGCCGGTCGGCTGCTTCGGACGCTGCACGAGGGCGGTGGTGTTCATGAACGGATTCCCTTCCGCTGCAGATGATCTCGGAGGTCGAGTCCGACGGTCTCGGAGGCGACCGCTTGCGGTGAACGCGCGTCGGGCAGAGGGCAGCCCGATCAGGCGCGACGGTTCGGTCGAGCGCGGTGGATCGGTCGGGCACGG